>JASHOZ010000065.1 GCA_030038395.1 Nitrososphaerales archaeon | reverse complement strand
CTCGAAGCTTTCATTTCCTCCGAAGCGAGCCCAATCTATACCCCTGCGCTTGGAAAGGTGATTCGCACATCGAGGATTGGTGAAGTCGTGCGCGCGTACTTCATGACAGTCCAACTGCTTGATGACAACCACGTGCCGAGATGGAAGTTTGACTGGCGGCCCAAATTGTTCAGCAAGGCGGTCCCTCGTCCCTCTGGGAATCCTTAGAGATGGCGATTTGTATAAGGCAGATGTCTTCCACCCAATCGACACGGAAACTTGGATGTCCCTCGGGCCAATGAATCTCCAGAAGCTGTACGACCTTTTGAAGAAGCTGGGGTGGGACTCGAACGAGACTGCCAAGACAGTCGAATGACGAAACTGGATTGCTGCCGGTCCAGAAAGAGAAGGTTATGAGTCACTCAAACTCGCGGGCGGAGGCAGGGCAGGAGCTGTGGCAACCCCATCGCAAGTTTCCCTGGCTTCGAGTGCCACATTTCCTCCAGCTGCACCAGTCGTTTTCTCTGCTACACTGGCTGCCTTCTTTCCTGCAATCCTGTACTCCGGCGAAGCAACCGTTCAGGCTGAGACCTACACACTGCGGGCAGGACCGAACGCGACGCCCCAGGAGGCAGTCACACAGGGCGCAGAACCCATTCTAGAGGCCATCTTAGACTTGATGCACACTCTGGAGCGAATCACATAGGAATGAGTTGCTTAGATTCCAACGTCAACTCCTATCCAGGGCAGGCGGCAGAGCGGAGGTCTTGAGAACCCTCAGGGAAATGGCATGAAGCAGCGTCCCGTATTCGCCGCATCGACTGGAGGATTGGTGATGGGATTCGCGATTGCTACTCTCGTTTTCTCCGCTATCGCGTATTCGAACCTCGTCAACGATGTTCACTCCGAGATTGGTATAACCGGGCTTGTCGTCGCACTCGTCTTCGGACCTCTCTGTGTAGTCGCAGCCAGTGACAGGGATTGGACCTTCGTCTTCTATGATGGCCATGTAGAATGTGGGAGACTGAAGCTGAATAGGAGAGTCAGCTATTCGGACGTGGCTGGGCTGACAATGAAGGAGGGGCATTTTGCCGTAATCACGCCGTCTGCACGAATCAGGGTTGATTTGAAGGATGGCAGTCACTTGTTCGTGCCGGGAAATCCCCGGAACAGGCGCTTGAACACAGACCTGTATGCATGGTTAAACACCAAGATTGGTCCTGCCTGAGTCAAGGTTTGGTACAGTGCTTACAGAACTCTTGTAAGGTGGCGTGTACTTAATGGGGTCAAGTTCCTACTCCCCTCAGTTACAGAGATTCATACAACAAGACTCGTACTCTGGGGATGTGGATGTCCCTCTCAGCCTGAACAGGTATGCGTATGTGAGGGATAGTCCGGTGACGTACATGGATCCGACGGGGCATTCGTGGTGGGACAACTGGAGTGATTTCGTCGAGGCTGTAAAAGACTTCGTTGCCCTTGTCATATCTTCAACTGCGAACACCGACTCCGAGTCTCCACACTTTGCCATCAATTGGAGCGGCCAGTTTGGTGCAGTCATTGTCACGGAGTGCGTGCTTGACTTGACCGTGGTGGTCGGAATTGCTGCTGCAGCGGCTTGGACTGGGTCATTTTCGTCCGCAGGCGTCCTTCTCCCAGTGGCCGTGCCGTCGACAATCGCTACGTTCGGCTTGACAGCAGCGTTCATGGCAATGGCGTCTTACGACTACGAAGATGGTGCCCACGCCACTCCGGAAAATGCTCTCAAAGCTGGGGGCATTGAAGGTGCTGCGCAGGTAGCTGAAGCAGTGGTGATGCGACTGATGGAGACGTACGGTTGAGTCGACGATTTTCGCTGGGGATGGCCTGCGAGAACCCCACAAAGACTGCAATGCATTATCGGCAGGCAATTCGCGATTACGAGAGTGAGCCTCATTCGCGTTCCGAATCCCCTAACGAAAGAAATACTCCGGTGTTCGCATTCTCACTGAGGGCTCCTGTAATAGGCCTCTTCATTATGGGCGCCGGACTGTTCTCAATTGCTGTTGGGGGGACATTACTTCTCCCGTATGGTTACATCGGCGCTACACTACCACTCATCATGGGGCTGTTCTTCTTTTACGGCTTCTTCAGGTATTGGCGAATTCGAGTACAAAGTGCACGCTTCTATGATACTCACTTTGTAGTTTCAGGGAGGCGCTTTTCCGATGATTTCACTTACGGCGATATCATGAGGGTGGAGACCCTAGAGTCAACTTCCTTCTGGACACCTCAGCGCCATACCCGCATATTCCTAGGAGACAGCCCAAGTCCGATTGTTCTTACGCAGAACCCCTACTCGAAAAGGCTAGGAGTGGACTTGGGAAAGTGGCTAGGTATGAAGATTGGCGTCCGAGGTGATTTTGTGGTGTGAGTGTGTTCACACTCGCGATATCATCAGCTCATCTCCGGTATTGGCAGTCGCACCTAGGATTTGGCGCACTGAGTGGGAAAGGTGGATGGATAGTTGTCATCTCGGTCACAGTTCGTGCTGTGGAGCGCGAGGTTCGTGAAACGGGCATAGGGATTTGGGGGTCATTCAACCATGTCTGGTAGTCGTGATTACGTTCATGTCAAGGATTGGATTCTTCATGACTACCTCTTCACCGACGTGCAGATTCTGTTCGTTCGCATGCCGACTCTTCCCCAGCTAGTCAGTCTAATTGTGGTGTTTTCCGCACTCGTATTTGTACTCGTTGGCGGGATAGGGATTCTCCCAGCCTCCATTGGTACGCTTGCGGCTTTGTTGACGGCTTGGCTCTTTGCAGAGCGAAGGAGACGAATTCTTGCTGACTTGGAACCCTCTAGATTTGGCGCACTGCCCTTTGGACAGTCAGTCTCTTTCGGGTCCATTCAGAGAGCCGAGTGTGTGGGACCTTTCCTAGTTTTGACCACAACTGCAAAAACCTACAAGCTTCGCGTCCCTAATCGCTGCGTACTCTACCGTTCTGCCACCTGCGTCGGCTTCAGATAGACTCGCCGGTACACCCATGAATTGCCGAACCGCTCTCTCTTGATGTACTCCCTGTCGGCGAGGCGCGTCAGGTAGGTCGAGATCGTGCTCATCTTGACGGGCTGGTCGTACCTTTCCTCGAAGCTTCGCGCGACGTCGGAAGATGAGAAGTCGCCCGCCGCGAACTCGGTTTCCAAGAGCGTCATGACCTTCCCGAAGAAGGTGCCCTGGTCGGGCGCCCTGTGCGGATGGTCGATCGGCACGTCCATCACCTCCAGCATGTCGACCGCCTTCATCAGCTTGTCCCGAGATACCTTCCCTTCGAGCGCGAGTGTGTACTTAGTCCCCTCTCCGTCGTCGACTTCAATCTTGACCCGCTTGCGCAAAGGTGTCCCCTCGCCTGCGCGCTCTGGCGTTAAATCAACCCCTAGTGTGAACTTGTGAACTCGAGCCGCAGTTTTCTTGACAGCGTGTTGAGAGCCGACGGCCTGTTCACAGCGGTTCACTGGATCGAAAAAATGAAAACCAGAATACTGGCTCCAGTGGAAACAGAGGGGTCGGAATCAGCCTCTTTCCGTTCCGCATGGACGTACGAGCCTCCTTTGTGGCCCCTTGGCTGGTGACTTGGCCCGGCTTGCACTTGGTTCACAGAGCTTCACTGCGACCCCCCACCCCCTGTGCTTCCACTGGAGGTCGCGCCGTTCGGGAGTCGCCTGGAGGTCAGCGTCAAGTTCAGTAGAAGCCATCCGTAGTCGACCTCAGTGTATATGTCGACTCGTTCGCGCTCCTAGAGCAGGCCGTTATCACCACTGGAAGACACCAGCTCCGCCAAGGCCTTTCCACTGGAAACATCCGAAACATGGGGGCGGAGGGCTTAACTAACCAGTGTTTCCACTGAATCCAATTGCCCCGCAGCATCGACGAGATCTTCCACAGGGCAAAACAAGGGAAGCCGCTATTCACGGACAGGAAGGCCCTGAGTCCCGACTTCATCCCACAAAGCCTGCCCTTCCGCGACGAGCAGACCAGGGCGGTGGCCGAGGTCCTGGCCCCCGTGCTCCACGACTCGAAGCCGTCCAACCTCCTCCTGTACGGGAAGACTGGGACAGGGAAGACGGCCGTCACGCGGTACGTCCTCGGGAAGCTGAAGGCGGAGGCAGGCTCCAGCGCGCTCATCTCCGCATACGTCAACACGCGGATATCCGCGACCGAGTATAGGACGCTGGCCGAGCTCGCAAAGTTCGTGGACCTACCCGTCGACAAGCAGATACCGTTCACCGGGCTTTCGATCGGCGAGGTCATCGAGAGGATTTGCGACAGCGTGAGGGCCAGCAGCAAGCAGGTCATACTCGTCCTGGATGAAATCGACTACCTCGTCAAGGCGTACGGCGACAACCTCCTCTACGAGCTCACGAGGTCGGGGGACAGGCTCGCGCCGGGCTTCCTGTCGCTGGTGGGCATCTCCAACGACCTGAAGTTCAAGGACGAGCTCGACCCCAGGGTCCTCAGCAGTCTGAGCGAGGAGGAGCTCGTGTTCCCGCCGTACACGGTCGATGAGCTCAGGGAGATACTGACGGAGAGGGCACAGATGGCGTTCAGCCCGAAGGCGGCGTCCCCCGCTGCGGTGAGCCTCTGCGCGGCGATGGCCGGTTCTGAGCACGGCGACGCGAGACGGGCCATAGACCTGCTGAGGATAGCCGGCGAGGTCGCCGAACGGGAGGGGCTCAAGGAAATCGACGAGACTTGCATCAGGCGGGCTTCGGACAAGATGGAACACGACCGCGTCGAGGAGGCCATCCGTTCCCTCCCGGTGCAGAACAAAGCCGTCCTGCTCGCAGTCTCGAGATTCAGGGAGGGGACGAACACGGGGGAGCTCTACCTCTCCTACAACGGCCTCTGCAGAAGGACGGGCCTCGAAGCGCTCACGCAGCGGCGGGTCAGCGGGATACTGGCGGAACTCGACCTGCTCGGCCTGATCGAGGCGTCCGTCGTGAGCAAGGGGAGGCGGGGGAGAACGAAGAGGATCCACCTGCTCATCGGAAGCGAGACGCTGGAGAAGACGCTGTCCGAAGACACCACATTCGGCACAATCACCTGACCGGCGCCGACTGTCAGGCCGGTACCGACGCCTTCTCCGCGGAGCCTGGATACGGCTGATAGCCCGCAGCGCCGAAGTTGCGCCTGTAGACCCTCATCGTGGAGAGGTCCAGGATGGGTATGATACTGGGCGTGGGGTCGAGACCCATGTTGGACTGGAAGTCGGTCTGCGCCTGCCACGTCCCAGAGTTGACGAGGAGGGTCCCCCGGTACTCAAGCTCGCCATAGGTGTGGACGTGCCCGACATGCATGACATCGGGGACCTGGTCAATCACCATGAAGTCGCGCAGCTCCGGGGACAGCGCCGTCCTCTTCCCGTACGTCGGCGAAAGATGCCTCGCCCTGAGCAGGAGCTTCATCGCCTCCGTCGGGTCGTCGTATCGCAGCCCGGGGGTGGTGGCTATCACGTCGTCCAGGCTCTTGCCATGGTAGATCAGGAAGGTGGTCCCGTGCAGCCTGACGTACGCCGGGTCCCCGACCCACCTGACGTTTTCCATCGAGTAGAGCGACTCGGCGAGGTCGGGGGGGACCGCGGGCTGGGGGAGGGCCTGCCTGACGGCGTCATGGTTGCCGGGGGAGATGACTATCTGGATGCGGGCGGGCACCTGCCGAAGAAGCCTCGCGGCCATCTCGTACTGCTTCTTCGGGTCCCTCTCCGCGAGCTGGAACTCCTGGCCCGGGTAGACCCCCACGCCGTCGACGAGGTCGCCTGCCACTACGAGGTACTTGACGCGGCTCACGATGTCGTCGTCGCCGAGCCCGCCGTTGATCCACTGCACGAACCTGGCGAAGTCGTTTCCGAGGAACATCTTGCTGCCTATGTGAAGGTCGGAGAGGAGGATGGCGTAGACCCTGTGCGATGACGACGGCGTCTTCCGCCCCGGGATGTCCGGGAGCATGACCGAGTCCGCGTAGAACTGTCCCGTCTTCCCGCGGGAGACTTCGGCCACCACCATCCCGTCGAAGGGGAGCCTGTGCGCCGCCTGTTCGACGTTCTCGTCCTGGCAGATCACCCGCATGTTGCCTGTGGGGTCGTCCACTGTGAGCTCGACGTTGCCCTTCCTGGTCGACCGGTCGGAGAGCAGGCCGGCCACCTTGGCCTTTTTGTTCGCCGGGAGCCGTTTCGCCTCAGAGACGGTCACCATCCCCTTCGCATCGGGGCGGCTCCTCAGGATGCCATAGAGCCGCTGGTACCTGTCGTTGAAGAGCCTGTTGAACCCTACGGTGGCTTCGGCAGGGGCGATGGACAGGGTCGGGTCGGTGACCACCTCGAGTTCAGACGGCTCGTCGGGGAGGTCCTTGGGGGACGCCCCGCCAGGCTCGAGCGGCTCGCTCGGCATCGCCTCTGACACGTCGGCTTCGGTTATCACTTTCGAACCCGTTTCCGTGCCCCTCCCCTTGCGCTCCAGCAGCCTGTCGACGACCCCTTCCACGTCCACGTCAGCCGGCGCGCCTTCGATCATGTCGAACGCTTTCGCATCGAGCATGTATCCAGCGGCGAGGACCCTCTTCACGGCCCTGTTCGGCACGTGGACTCGGAACCTTCCACGCTATTTAGCGGATTCGACGCACTGGATTGCGAGGCTGACTATGGCCTCAAGGTGCTGCACGTCTTTCGCTTCACAGTACAGCCTGACCTTAGGCTCCGTCCCCGAGGGCCTGAACATGACCCAGGCGCCGTCGGCCAGGACGAGCTTCAGCCCGTCCAGCTCCCTCTCCTCCTTTATCCTGTACTTCCTGAACGCCTCGCGCGCTTTCGCTCTGAGGACGGGCATGGACACCGCAGCGTCAAGGCTTACCTGACGGTATCTCCACTCCGTCTTCTCCGTCACGCTGCGAAGCACCCTCATGTCGCTCGCTATGAGCGTCGCGATCATCGCCGCCGCGTTGATTCCGTCCTCCCACAGGCCCCACGAGGGGTCGACTATCTTGCTCGGCTCCGAGGCGAAGACCCCCTGCTCGGCCTCCAAGAGCGCGAACGTCTTCCCGACCCTGCTCCTCTTGACGCGCAGGCCGAGCCCCTCCGCCTCTTCCGCGACCGCGTTGGACGAGTTCTCGGAGATCACGGCTACCCCGCCCCGTGGGAGGTTCAGCGCGCGCAGCGCAAGGACGGTGAGGACGGAGTCAGGGAGCACTCTGCCGAGCGGGTCGAGCACGACGAGCCTGTCGGCGTCCCCGTCGTGCGCGAACGCCACGTCTGCCTTGAGTTCGGGGACGAGGCGCGAGAAGTCCGCCAGGTTGGCGGCCGTCGGTTCAGGGGGTCGCGCCGGGAACCTCCATGAGACCTGCGCGTTCACAGGGATGACATGGTGGCCGAGGGCCTTCAGTATCCTGGGCGTCGCCAGGGCGCCTGCCCCGTTGGCGCAGTCGACCGCTATCCTCAGGCGCCTGAGAGCGGCGCCATGGCGCGCCACCACCGCATTCACATATTCGCCGAGCACGCGCTCATCGGGGACGATCCTCCCAAAGACGCCCGAAGGCTTCATGACGTCTACCGCGAGCGCCCGCCCTATCCGTTCCTCATCCGAGGCCGGGAGTTCCATTCCCTTTGCGTTGAAGACCTTGACGCCTGAGAACTCCGCCGGATTGTGCGACGCCGTCACCGAGAAGCCGTTGATGCACCCGCGTCCTCTCGTACCGAAGGCCAGCACGGGCGTCGGCACCATGCCGAACGCGCACGCGTCGCTCCCGACCGCGGTTACAGCCGAAAAGACGGTCCTGGCGAGCAGGGCCGAGACCTTACGCCCGTCCCATCCGACCCCGTACGCCCCTCTCCCTGAGGCGAAGGCGACCGTCTCGGCTAGCCGATAGACCTGCTCAGGCGACTGTGTCTCGTTGAACACGCCTCTGACGCCAGCCGTCCCGAACGTGTTGGCCATCGCTACCGCTCTACGATCTCTCCCCACAGTTCAGGCGTGGCGCCTCGCGCCAGGCCGTGCAGCTGAGCGGCGAGCTCCCTGATCTCCCACTGGGCTTGCAGCGCGGTCCTCTGCCAGACGATGTGCATCAGGCTCCGGGCGCTGACCGTCATGACGAGCTTCGTCTTGATGGCCGTCGGGAGTATGTACCTCGCGTCCTCCTTCGGGACTCCCGCGGCGACCATCTTCTCATACGCGGAGTAGACGGCCTTCAGGCCGTCTTCATACGCATCGAGAGCCGCCTCGTTCGCGGAGATGCTTGGGGGAGTCACCACGCCCTCCTTCGTGGCGGCCGAGAACCTCTGCGACTCCTGGTCGTAGGACGCGACGCGGTGCCGGACTAGCTGGTGCGTCGTGACCCTGCTGCAGTCCTCGATTTCGAACATGTAGACTACGTGGTCCATGAGGACGTCCGTGTCCAAGTGCGCGCCCTTGGCCTCCAGCGCCCTCTCGATGGCTTTCAGGTCCGTGCTGTATAGGAGCTTAACCCGCAACCGCGCCCTCACCGAACGCCAGGTCGTTGAAAAGCGGGCTCACGTTCTGTCTCCGAAGCTCGGCGACGATAGGCTCCGCAAGCGGTCTCCCGCCCCTGTCTCTCCAGAGTTCTACAAGAGTGCGCGCGTTCACAGACACGAGCCAGCCAGAGCCGCCGAGGTCGGCTGCCCTGATGAACTGGAACCTGCGCAGCACGGCGCTCATCTCGGGTTCCGCCATCCCTTCGAGCAGGAGCGACATGGTGAAGTGCTCGAGCACGTCGAGGGACTTGTCCTGCAGGCACTTGGTGAGGAGAAACCTCCAGTACTCGGGGCCCTTCTTCTCCAGCTCCACCTCGATTTCTTCAATCGTTTTCGTGCTGTAGCACCTCCTCATGGCGACGGCTATGGTCATCTCCGGCCTCGGGCTGGACCATATCAGAGAAGCCTTCATGCCTTTCTGCCCCGGACCATGATTCGATTTAAACGTGGGCGGCAGTCGCCGTCGTAGGACTCGACACCACGGCCCCCGCTCTCGGGTGACTGGCAGCAGTCTCTCCGCCGGCGTCGCGCCGTCGGCGGCGAAAACCAGCTTGAAAACGGGGTATCCATGCCCTCTGCGTCAAGGTTCGGACGCGCAGGTTCGCATTCGGCCTTGCTGACTCAAAGAAATTATAGAGGCTGGTACGTCGGCCTGTTCGGCCGGGGTGGCAGAGTGGTTAATGCGCGGGCAACCCGTAAGGCGACAAAGCGGGTCCGCAACTCGAGATCATACGACCAGTCAGCCCGTGACCTTCGGGTCTCGTGGGTTCGAATCCTACCCCCGGCGCCTTGCGCTCAGACGGGACAGTCGCGCCCCAAGCAGGGCAGACTTGTGGTCCGGAAGCTGAAACTCAGGCCGTCTTGAACGACTCGCCGCAGCCGCAGGTAGAAACCGCGTTCGGGTTGCTGACCACGAAGCCCCCGCCCATCAGCTTCTCGGTCTTGTAGTCTATCGTCGAACCGGCGATGAATGGGGCGCTAGACCTGTCCACCGCCACCTTCGCGCCCTGCTCGTCAATCACGAAGTCATCGTCCGTCAGCTTGTCGTCCACGACCATCCCGTAGGAGAGCCCCGAGCACCCTCCGGCTGTGACGAATATCCTGAGCGCGGCCCCCGGCTTCCCCTGCCGCGCGAGGTACAGCTTCAGCTCCTCGGCAGCCCTGTCGGTGAGCTGGACTATCGGCTTGACCGCCGTCTCCTGCGTCATCTACGACTGGCGGAGCCCTTCGCCCGTATAAAGATGCTGGGCTGGGACGAAGCCTTCTCTGCCGCCCTCAGGACTTCTTGGTAGGGGGGCTCGTTGGAAGGCGAGTCAGCGACCCACTTGTGCCTGAGCATCCCTCGGCTGTCTATGACGAAGACTGAGCGCTTGGCCATCCCCCTGTAGTCGAACCCCGCCCAGGAGTCCTGCAGCACGCCGTAGAGTTTCGTCACTTTCTTGTTGAAGTCGCTCAGGAGGGGAAACCGCAGGTTGTACGTCCGTGCGAATGCCCGGAGGGCGTATACGCTGTCCACGCTGATTCCTATGAGGCTCGCCTTGGCCTCCTGCAGCGCGCCGAAGCCGTCCCTGAACGTGCACATCTCCTTGTCGCATACCCCGGAGAATGCGAAGGGGAAGAAAGCCAGCACCGCGGGACCCTGTCCCAGGAATTCATCAAGAGACCTCATGTTGTTGTCGGCGTCCGGCAATGAGAACTTCGGGGCCTTCTGCCCAAGCTTCGGACCCACCGGTACGAAAGGGGCGTGTTCGGATTTAAGGGCTCTGCCGCTTCTCTCTCATGCGCTCCAAGAGGTCGTAGTACTTCGCCAGGAGCGTCGCGAGCTGCTCCTGCTTCACCGCGTCCTTCTCTTGCGCCAGCTGCGACGCCGCATCGTTAAGCTTCGAAATCAGGACGTCCCTGAGGCCAGCCATCACCGTCTCGACCGGGACCGACTCCGCGGCGACCACCGCCGATAGGTCCTCGTGCCCGGTACAGTATACCCTGCCATGGTAGCTCACCCTTACGCCTCCGCACTTCGAGCACGGCTCAGCGAGCATCGTCCCGCCTTTCCTGACCAACTCGACGGCCGCCTTCATTCTCCCTGCTTCGGGCCTGCTCACAGTCACAATCCGCTGCCACGTCGTATAAAAGACGGCCTACGGCGGAGTGCCCAGGCCGGCATGGGCTGTAGCCGCCACTTGCAACGCCCGAGTGACGAAAAACACTTATTCCCACGAAACCGTGGACGAACTCGACCAAGGTCTGAAAGAATGAGCGCCAAGCTGAAGAAGCAGGAGGAGAACAGTGCCAAACTCGCGAAGGCCACGGTGAGCCTTAACCAGATAGCCGACTCGAACATAACCCCGCGCAACATCAGGAAGACGGTCAAGGACTCGATACTGATGCTCCAGGACCAAAAGCAGAGCATGGCTGTGAGGGCGGCGAACGCGATCAGCCTGCTGGACGATGTCGCGCAGGACCCGAACATGCCGTCGTTCGCCAGGGTCACGCTCTGGTCGGCTGTCTCGGAGCTCGAGTCAATCCGCGAGCAGTAAACCTTTAACACATTCGGGCGCGCCATACCAGCGTTTGCCGAACTGCCCGAAGTGCGGTAACAAGGAAGCCCTCCCGACAAGGACATTCTCGGTAATCGTCGAGCCTTCGAAGGGGGAGCGCGGGATGACGGAGAGGAAGGTAGGCATGTACACGTGCTCGAGGTGCGACACCAAGTTTCCGACGGTCATCAGCAGGCAAAGATACCTGATTGTCGCCGAGGAGCAGCTGAAGTCGATTCAGGGCGAGCTGACAGCCGTCAAGAAGGACAACGAGGATCTTAACACGAGGGTGCGGGGGATGGCCGAGCAGCAGAGGGAACTGGAGACCGCCATGGACAGGACGGCGAAGGAGAACGACCTGAAGCGCCTTATGGAGAAGCTCTCAGAGCTCGAGAGCTTCGTGAGTTACCTGCGGAAAGAAAAGGGCGAACTCGAGCAGAGGGCTTCGAGGCTCCGCTAGGTCCTAGACGCCTCCGCCCGTAGTGGGCGGAATGTCGTACCCAGCCTCTGCCTCGTAGGCCGCCGCCTTCTCATCGAGCACAGCCTTCTCCGTTCGGAGCGCTTCCACCTCGCTCTCCAGCTGGGTGGCAGACCTCTCCAACTCGTACGTCGCTATCCTCGCCTTCAGCGTGGCTATGCCCGAAAGGAGCGAAGCCTTCTCGGCTTCGAGCGACCTGATCCTCTCCTCGAGCTCTGTCCTTTGGTCGGCGTATTCGGTGACGACTTCCATGCGTTACCAAGTGGAGTGAGCGTCAGGCTTTACTTGTCATGCCTGACAAAAAACAGTTGACAAGCGCGTGAAAGGAGGCGACGGCGGTGCTCAGAGCATTTATCAACCGACCGCGGCGCGACGAAGATTCATGGACGCGGGCCTCTGGGTCTGGCCAACAGACGAAAAGGCCCAAAGGAAGACGATGATGATGGTGGCGGCTTCTCCGACGTTGGTCCGCGCGATGAAGGCGCTGGTCAAGAGCAAAGAGGGACTCAGCAACTCCGAACTGGACGAACTGACCGCCGACAGCTCCAACTGGATGACCTTTTGGGCAGTACGACAGCTCACTTCTCTCGGTTTCATAGACTACTCCGTCGACCTCTTCGGCGGCCCTGCCCGTTACCGCCTCACCGACCTGGGCAGGTCGGCGCTCGCGGTAATCACGGGGCAGCCCGTACAGCAGAAACCACCGGAGAGACCCGCGCCCGCGGCGGCGCCTACCCCCCAGAAGTGACCTGCTAGATCTTTCCGACGTCCCTGAGCTTCGTGAACACGTGCCTATACGAAACTACACCCGCGGCCAAGAGCACCAGCGATGTAACGAGAAGCGTGGGGATGTTGAAGCCCGAGTTCACCGGCGCGCCGTTGACTATCGCCCGGAGAGCCTCGGCGCCTTGGCTGAGGGGGTTCAGCTTGATCACTGTCACGACAGGGGAGGGAAAATACGAGCTGACGATTGAAAGCGGATAGGCGACCGTGCTCATGCTGACCATGACCGTCTGAATCCCGTCTGCAAACGTGAAGTATCTGTCGCCAGTCTTCGAGAACAGGTTCAGGACAGCCGCAATCCCCGCCAGCCCCATCGAGAGGACGAACATGAACGGGATGAGCGCGAGGGTTGAAAGTGAGAGAAGCTGAGGTATAAGCGCGGCGGAGACGAGCGTCAGGATGCTGGCGTAGATGGCCCCTCCCAGGCCGGCGGAGAGGAGGTGAGCGAGGACGACCTCGTTCAGGCTGACCGGCAGCGTCAGGTAGTACTGCGACACTCCTTCTGTAAGGCCGAGGTGGACTCTCCGCCCGACGTCGAATGAAGCGAAGAAGAGCCCCGTTATTACGACCCCAGGGGCATAGAACTGGAAGTAGTTGAGTACGCCCTCGACCGAGACAGGCATCATCCCCTTGTACACGATGCCGACGACGAGCATGTCCGTGACGTTCAGGCCTATGAGCGTGCCTATCAGCCACTTCGTCCTGAAGAAGTACGACAGGTCTACGCGCGTTATCTGCAGCATCCGCCTGATGTTGCTCATGACGACTTGACGCCCTCTAGAGTCCTCGGGACCAAGACCACTCCCAGTGTGAGTGTCACCACCCCCACGGCTGCGACCACTACGCCGGCCATCCCGGGATTCAGCAGCTGGCTCACATCGATATTCATGACGTTACGGAGCAGGTCCGAGCCGTACGTCAGGGGGTTGAACCGGGCGACCGACGCGTAGGCGGACGGCATGAAGGCGAGCGGGTACAGCACGGTGCTGAAACGTATCAGGATGGCGCTGGCCGACGCCACTATCGCGCTGTAGATGTCGAAGGACTTGAAGGCGATGAACGACAAGGAGATCATTATGCCCATTATCCCCACACTCATCGACAGTAGCACGACGGTGGATGTGAGCAGGGCGACGGGGGGCATCCCGTTCAACCACAGCACGAGGACGAGCGGCGGCCCGATTCTCACCAGATTCGCTATCAGCCCGAGCAGGAGCTGTTCGACGAAGAGGCCGCTGCGCCTGATGGGTAGCGACAGTATGTACCGCAGCCTTCCTTCGTGGGCACCTTCCACGAAGCGCCTCCCGGACCAGGACGCGATGTTGAAGGTCATGATGATAAGCAGGCCGGTGCCGTAGTAGACGTAGTAGTTGCTGAGAGACACGACGAGCCTCGAGACGAGCTGGCCATAGACGAAGTACTGGAACCCGAAGTAGAACCAGAAGTAGACTGTCCACGGGATGGAGTCGAACGTCTCCCTGAGTTCGTAGCCCAGAAGCGTGAAGAGTTCACGCATTCGCCTTCACGATTTCCTTCCCTGTATAGTGGATGAAGACGTCGTCGAGCGAGGGCTCGGAGACCCTGATCGAGGTGATCTTTACGCTGAACGCCTGCATCGAAGCCATCATCAGAGGGAGCCAGTCCTCCGACCTGTCGACGAACGCGTTGAGCACGCTCTCGGAGACCTGCGTGACCCTCACAGTCCCGGGGACTTCCGAGATTGCCTTCATGGCGCCCGTCGTTATGGCGGGGCTCATTCCGACCTCCACCACGTCGCCGCCGCTGATGCTGTCCTTCAGCGTCCTGAGGTCTTCGGTTACCACCTCCTTCCCTCCCTTCATGATGCTAATCCTGTCGGCGAGATACTCCGCCTCCCTCACCTCATTCGTCGCCACGACGATGGTGGAGCCCTGCTCCCGAAGCGCCCTGATTCTGTCCCATATCATCCTCTTCCCGTCGAGGTCGACCATCGCCGTGGGCTCGTCGAAGACCGCCACCTTCGGGCGGTTGACGAAGAGCTTCGCCACCTCGAGCCTCTTCCCCTGCCCTCCAGAGAGCTCCATGAACCTCTTGTTCCTCGACGACCAGAGGTCGAAGTCCTTCAGCGTCTGCTCGACCACTTCGGTCCTCTCCTTCCCCCTCAGGCCGTAGATGGCGGCGTGGAACGACAGGATGTGGTAGGGCTTGTGCCGCCAGAAGCCGCGGGGCTCCTGGAACGATATTCCTATCGTCTCTCTGACCTTCAGCGGCTGTTTGATTATGTCGAACCCCATGACGGTCGCGGTGCCGCCCGTCGGCCGGAGCACCGTGGAGATGAGGTTCAGGAACGTTGTTTTCCCCGAGCCGTTCGGCCCCAAAAGGACAAGGATTTCACCCCGTCTCACC
Source organism: Nitrososphaerales archaeon (assembly GCA_030038395.1). Taxonomy (GTDB): domain Archaea; phylum Thermoproteota; class Nitrososphaeria; order Nitrososphaerales; family Gagatemarchaeaceae; genus UBA183. The sequence goes on along the minus strand of JASHOZ010000065.1, from coordinate 33,585 downwards.
TTGAGGTTCAGAGCATCGAGGGCTTTGACCGCACCATACGCCTTCGTCAGGTTGAACGTCTCCACAGCGCTATCCAAGTTCACTCCAACGGCCTGCGCTATGCCCACAAACGGCTTTCGGTAAGCGGGCCCGGACGGGCTCAACACCTCGCCCGATGCTCTTTGTAGACGCTTTCCACTCTCAAGCAAAGTGTCGCAGATTTGCACCATTGCTCTATGACAGGACTCCGTCGAGTCGAGCGTTGAGGCTTGGGGTCGAGCGACCGGGGCAGACGGCCGGTTAGATTCGGCTAGCGTATTTTCGTTCGATGGGTTCGAGTCACTGGTCGTCTAGGACCCCGAAAGCTAACCGCTCTGCGGCACCGATCACGTGAAGTCTGTCTCCGGTCACAAACTCTCATCGAGCTAGCGTGCGTCTGACTGCAAGGCGTACCGCCTAATCGTCTCCAGGCTCGACTTCATGAAAGGTGCATATGTACGATCAAGGAAGACCTTTGTGAACAGAAAACGCCCGAATGGCCCCAACACACCTGGGAAGCGACTGCCACGCAGTTTGAAGGAATAGCGCCAGCGTAGAGTAGTCTGACCTTTGCCGGCCGGCAGGTACCAAAATTCTCCCTTTCCGTACTTGATGGGACGGGCCGCTGCGAGCGTGTAGCCCCAGACCTTGTACGAAAAGTACTCGTTCGGCGTGTTCTCGATCACCTCTTCGACAGCGGTGCTATTGTCGGCGAGCATCACCCGCCGACGCGCCCCCCGATTAGGAAACACTATGTCGTTGAGGGGCTTGGTGCTAACTACTGCAGGGATGCGGTCTGTTCCTCGCAGGACGCTCTCGAGCGAAGCGCCATTCAGCCGCGCGTACACTTCCTCCGGCGGGAGCGGTATCGCCACTTGCTCTTCATGCGATGCGAGTTTGTCGGTAGGTAACAGTCGAAGCTGTTCCTCATCCTCGCCAACCATTTGCAGTGAGTTAGAGAAGTAGCGAGAGGGCAAATATGTGTTTGCATATTTCTTCAGGCAGGCAGCCAGAGACGGACCCGCAATCTGGGACTTTCACCAATTGCTAGCTGCGGAGCTTCTGACACACCGGGATTCTGACCAATGGCATGAAGTGCGGGGGGTGGGATTCGAACCCACGAACCCCTGAGGGACGAGGTCCTGAGCCTCGCGCCGTTGACCAGGCTGGGCGACCCCCGCGCCGTCTCGGCACGCTCAGAATTTGAGTTAAAAATCTTGGTAACCTGATTCTTCACCTCGACACTTTCGTGCGTCTCCCTTCGCCAAAATCGCTTACAGTCTCTCGCGCATTATATTCCAAAGGGGCCTCAAACCAAAGGCCATGCTCCACCACGTTCTCGAGCAAGGAGACTACTGGGAGCGCTCCGAATGCTACTGCGCAAGCTGCGCCAGAATCCCTCTGACCGAGATAAGCCCGAGGTCGACTGACGAAGCCGTCCAACCGTTCCGGAGATGCTGCCGCGGATGCGGACGCGAGCTGGAAGGTGGCGCAGGACGCAGGCTGTTACAGGCGCCCGTGACCAGGCCTGGTTTCAGCCCAACAGAGACTGCGACCATCCGAACAGTGCGCCCGGAGTTCTATCTGGCTTCGTCGCTTCCGCACTTCTCGCTGGGTTTTCCACAGCTGGATTCGATGATGAGGCCGCTTTCATCCCGGCGCCTGATAGTCATGAAAGGCGACGCTGCGCCTGCCGTGGCGGAACTGATGACGTTCAGGGCCCAACTCCCGCTAGATATGGGCGGCCTAGACTCCACGGTCTTTTTCATCGACGGCGGGAACCGGTCAGACCTGTATCTCTTTTCTCTATTCGCAAAGTGGCGCGGCCTGAAGCCTGCCGTGGCGATGAGGAGGGTAGCCACCTGCCGCATCTTCACAAACTACCAGCTCGCAGACTTCGTTTCAAGACGCCTGGCCGACGCCGTTGAAGACCATGCGGCTAAACTCGTCGTGATCTCGGATCCGCTTGGCACGTTCAGCGAACCCGAGCAGGAAGAGAGGGAGACAAGGTGGCTCCTGAAATCGATCAAAGACGGGATTGGACGATTGAAGCACTCGCTGGTCGTAGTCGCGCTCGCGTCGCCCAACGGACACGACGACGCCGTCATGGAATGGGCCGACGTCGGAATCTCGCTGACATCGTCGCGCGACAGGGTGCAGGCCGGGCTCGTCAAGCATCCCACAAAGCCGCCGACGACTTCCAACTTCACGCTGAACCAGCTCCTGAAGTCTGCGAAGCGGGGGGCACCCTGCTGATGGGAAGGACGACGCCGTCGTTCAGGATAGCCGAGGCTCAGGAGATAGCGGAATGGAGCGCGTTCAGGGCAGCCCTCCCGAAGCACGACAGGGCAGTCTTCGACGACATGCTCGGCACCGCTAGGCTGTACCTCTCGGCCTCGTCCGCAGCCACCAGGCCATCAAGATTCGAAGGGATGGGCATGGCGATAATCTTCCATCATTACAAGATGCTCGCGCGTTCTCTTCTGCATGTCTCTGAACTCGGGCAGAAAGGCGACGGGAAATGACGCTCTTCGACGCCGAAGTCATCGATGAACTTGGAGAATGGGGACGCTTTGCAAACGCACTGAGAACAGAAGACAAGGAGCTGTTCGACGAGATGCTCAGGCTCTGTTACGAATATTTCCCCGCGATGCAGGCGAGAGGCTCGCCTTTCCTGAGCGAAGCGCTCTTCATGAGCCTGCTGCTGATGCAGCACAAGACCATCGTACGCCTGGCCGGTGAAATCGAGAAGATGAAGGTCGAGAGGAATGCGGGGCTGGCTGTTTGACCTCTATCCTGGCGGCCCTGGAGAGATGGTCGTCTGGTTCAAGGGCGAGGACGGCCGCACGCACAGGCTGGTGGACCGCTGGTCCCCGTCGGTATTCATAGCTGCCGACGACATCTCTGAACTCGCCGTACCGCTCCGAGTGGCGAGCTCTGATTTCGTCCTGACGCGGGAAGTCTCGAAGTTCGAGAGAATCACCGACACGGCCATGTCCACGGTGGTCGAGGCGAGGCTTAGAGACGCGAGGAGGGCCAAGCAGGTCGCAAGCAGGATAGAGACTATGGGTCCGTTCGGGGCGTTCAGGCTCTACAACGTCGACATCCCGCCCAACCAGAGCTACCTGTACGAGCACGGGGTCTTTCCGCTGGCTTACTGCGAGGTGACCCAGACGGGCGACGAGCTGCAGTGGAAGCTCTTGGACGACGAGACGGCATGCGAATACCCGCTACCCCGCATGACCAGCCTGAAAGTCGACGTCGAAGTCGCCAAGCTGGGGAGAATCCCCCGGTTCACCGACATGGTCGGAAAGATTATCCTCGCGCACGAACGCGAGAAGATCGTGATCAGCGAAGGCGACGAGCCTGACAGGCTGCTCAGCTTGGTGAGGGAGATGCGGAGGATCGACCCGGATTTCGTGCTCACGAAAGACGGCGACACGTTCCTCCTTCCATACCTAATCAAACGGGCAGAAGCGCACGGAATGGCCGGCCAGCTCAGGCTCGACAGAGACGAAAACGCGTTGAGGCTCCCCACCAAGGACGGCACGTCTTATTTTAGCTACGGCAAGATTCTGTACAAGCCGTCCTCGATCAAGCTCTATGGCAGGATACACATCGACGTCAATTCCTCATTCGCCTACGGCGAAGCCGGCTTCGCAGGCCTCTTCGAACTCAGCAGGGTCTGCAGGATGCCCATGCACACGGCCAGCAGGGCGAGCATAGGCAAGGCCCTGTCGAGCCTGCAGTTCTACCACGCTTCGAGAAGCGAGCTGCTCGTCCCGTGGAAGCCGACCCTCTCCGAAGTCGTCAAGGACCGAAGAGAGTTGCTCGTCGCTGACAGGGGCGGGTTCATCTTCGAACCCATCATGGGCGTGTGTGAAGGGGTGGGGGAGTTCGACTTCAGCTCCCTCTACCCCAACATAATGCTGAGGAAGAACATCTCAGCGGAGACCGTGAAGTGCCGGTGCTGTCTAGATTCGAAGAACCGGGTTCCGGAGCTCGGCTGGAACGTATGCGAGAGGAGGAAGGGCCTAGTCCCGAAGGCGATGGAGATTGTGGTCATGAAGAGGCGCAGGTACAAGGAGCTGAAGGCCGCGGCGAAGCACATCTCAAACTACGAGAGATACGACGCATGCCAGGAGATCATGAAGTGGCTGGGGGTCTGCAGTTTCGGATACCTGGGGTACAACAACGCGAAGTTCGGGAGGATTGACGCGCACATCGCGGTCTGCGCATGGGACAGGAAGATTCTGGTAGACGCAATGAGGATGGCCGAGGCGCGCGGGTTCCGGCTGATGCACGGCATAGTCGATTCTCTATGGCTGAAGAAGAAAGACGAGAAGCCTACGGAGCACCGCGAGTATCAGCAGCTACGGTCAGAAATCGAGGAACGTACGGGGTTCCCACTCTCATTCGAGGGCGAGTACAAGTGGATCGTCTTTCTTCCGTCGCGGGAGAATCCGGCAATCCCTGTTCTGAACAGATATTTCGGCGTACGGATGGACGGACAGCTCAAGGTCCGCGGGGTCGAGGCGCGGCGGCACGACACGCCTCCTTCGTTCAAGGAATGGCAGATGGAAATCATCAGGCTCCTCGCGCAAGCAGACTCGAAGGCCGGGGCCGCGTCGAAGGTCCCCGACTGCGTCGCCGTCTTCCTCAGGTGCGCCGAATCTCTGGAGCGACACGAGGTCCCTGCGGCCGAGCTAGCTTTCACAACCAACCTCTCGAAGGACCCATCGGAATACCGCGTCAGCACCGTGCAGAGCACAGCGATGCGCACTCTGGAAGGGGAGGGGGTCAAGCTCCACGCCGGCGAGGGAATGCGCTATGTCATCACCGACTACAAGGGACGGGACTCGAGGAGGGCCACCCCGCTCGACGCTTGGGACGGAAGGAGCTCATATGACGCAGCGCGTTACATAGAGCTGCTCGCGAGGACGTGCGCATCCATCCTCGAGCCTTTCGACCCGGAATGCACGGAGACGCGACTCCTGTCCATGTACAGGTCGCGGAAGAGCGCTCCGTTATCATAGAGACACTGCGATGGAGCCGCGGGTGGGATTCGGACTCACGACCTTTGCCTTACCAAGGCAACGCTCTAACCAGCTGAGCTACCGCGGCTCTGGCCAGACCGGCCGGACGCCACTTTTAATCGTTGAAGCGAAGGAAGAATTGTGACCGGACTGAAGCGCACCACGAGTCTTTTAATCACCACCGGGCGGCGTACGTTCTGTGCCGGGGTAGCACAGCTTGGCCTATTGCGCCGGGCACGCTCATGTGGGCGTAACTCATAATCCAAGCTCGGATGCGAAATCCGGAGATCGCGGGCTCGAATCCAACGACGAGAGTCCCGCCCCCGGCACTCGGCTCCGTTCGAAGCCCTACGGGCCGAGAAACGGTCTGCAAACGCTTATTACGCGTCCCCCTGTGGAGCGACAAAAGTTGTTTCTGCCCTTCCTGAGCGTAGACAGCTACTACAACTTCCTAGCCACCACGATGATAGTACTATTCGTCGTGGCGCTCGTAGTGATATTCGTCTACGAATACGAGGCCCTCAGACGTTCGAAGAGCTAAGAACGCTCCCTCAGCTTCTCGACCACAGTCAGGTTTGACATCTGAAGCACGCAGGTGCCCATCTTGTTCGTCTTCGGCGTGACGCCCACCACCCTGAGCCTCTGTCCCGGCTGAATGTCCTCCACCTTGGATGAGAGGTCCCTCCATCCGACCAGTTTCATCTCCCACGTGTCGTCCCCGACGGTAAGCTCTCCCTTCCTCACGGTGGTACCATCCTTCAGTCCGACGTCTTCGGCTACGCCGGGCGAGAGGGCGATCACTTCCACCATGACCATGCGGCCCTCGTCTTTGGCGTCGCGCAGCTTCGTCGCCAAGGCTTCAAGGTCCGGCAAGGGGCTGGCCTCGGACACGCTCAGCGCGCCCTTGGACTTGCAGTACAGTCTGTCGCCGCTCTCGCTGTCAGGGACGACTCTGATGACCTCTCCCGACGCGGGTTCCCGTCCCTCCCTTTCCTTCTCCACCGCCCATACTCGTCCCTTGCTGTCCACCGCCATGAGCAGGGTGCCGGACGAACTCTCGCCCGAAGCCGCGACTCTGAGTTCCACGGCGGGCCCGCTCGGCACGAACGCCACCGCGCTCCCGGCATCTCCGTGAAACTCGAAGTCTCCGCCCGACGAGCGCTTCGTTCGTAGGTTCGTGATCAGGACTCTTTGCCCCTTCCGCAGCTCGGGGCGGGCGGAGGGACTCCAGATGACCACCCTCGACTCCGCCTTCCCCCCTTCGCGGACGACCGTGAACTGGTACAGCGACCCCTCCGACCCGTCGGCCCTCACGAACTCGTTGTATCTCGGCTCCGAGCTCACGGAGCACTGGAGGGCCATGAGCTGCCTTTCTTCGGAGACGGGCGCCAGCTTCTCAGCGACCGACGACACCGTGGGAAGCTTGGCGACGACCTTTTCGTCCGACAGGACCTCCACTCTGCCCTTCCTCCCTAGGTTCAGGTTGGGCTTCCCATCCAGTCCCTGCTTGACGTACCCACTCGTCACTCGTATCGGGGTGTCCATTGTGATGCCCGCCGTCACGGTCCCCTCCGCCGCCTGGTCCCAGGCGGTCAGCCTGACCGAGTGCTGGCCGTCGAAGAGGACGAACCTCCGATAGTTCCCTGTGCCGCCTTCTTTCTTCTTGTAGGCCGCGAGGGGATAGGCTGCGAGCACCCTGGCAGCCACGTTGACGTCGTTGCTCCCGATGTAGAGGTCTTTGATTGGCGTGTCGCTGGCTGATTCGGGCTTTCGCAGAGAGACTCCGAGCTCGCCCGCGACCAGGAACAGCGCGCCCTGGTCGGTGAGATAGCCTGCTCCGACAGTCTCCTTCTTCTTCCCTATCCGCCGCATCACCTCCTCCCTGTCGAGCTCAGGGTGAGTCTGTAGCAGTTCGCCGACTAGACCTTCGAATTCATACATTGCCTACCCTCTGACCGTGGCCGAGTTCACCTGCGCGACGCCCTCCTCAAGAATGTCCAGCCCCTCAGTGAACTCTTCCTCGGAGACGGTCAGCGGCGGGATTATCCGAAGCGTGTTTCGGCCTGCCGTTATGACGAGCGCGCCGTGCTTGAAGCAGTAGTCGATTATCCTCTTCGCTTCGTCCTCCCCTCTCGCCTTGCTGCGCTTGTCCTTGACGATCTCTACGCCTATGAAGAGCCCGAGGCCGCGTACGTCACCTACGATCTCGTACTTCTCCTTCCACTCAAGTAGTCTCTTCATCGCCTTCCCACCCTGTCTCTTGGCGTTCTCCAACAGTCGCTCTGACCTGATAATCTCCAACGTCGCCAGTGCAGCCTCGACCGCCACGGGGTTCGCGCCGAACGTGGAGGCGTGCTGCCCCGGCTTCCAGCTCTTCATCACGTCCGCCCTCGCAATCATCGCACCGAGGGGCAGGCCCGAGGCGATTCCCTTGGCTATCGTCACGATGTCGGGGGTCACCCCGAAATTCTCGATTCCGAGGAACTCCCCCGTCCTCCCGACACCCGTCTGGATCTCGTCGGATACGAATAGCACCCCCTCGTCCCTGAGGAATTCCATCTTGTGGAAGTAATCCGGGGGCGGGACGACGTACCCTCCCTCTCCCTGTATCGGTTCGAAGAAATAAGCGGCGACCTCGTCCACAGGGACGAACTTCTCGAGATACTGCTCTTTGAAGTAGTCTACGCAGTAGTAGTCGCACTCGGGGAAGGTCTGCTTCCAGGGGCACCGGTAGCAGTATGGGAACGGGAAGTGGACGGCGTCGGGGACGAGCGGGAGGGAACCCCTCCTCTGCATCGGCTTGCTCGCCGTGAGGGTCAGCGCCCCCATTGTCCTACCGTGGAAGGATCCGGAGTGGGCTAAGAAGATTGGCCGCTTCGTGTAGTTGCGCGCCAGTTTCATCGCCGCCTCTATCGCTTCGGCGCCACTGTTACCGTAGTATGCCATCTTGGGGAAACTACCAGAGATGAGGGGGAGGAGCCTCTCCGTGAGCTCCACGATATTGGCGTAGTAGAAGTCGGTGTAGGAGTAGTGGATGAACTTCTCCGACTGCCTCCTTATGGCCTCCACGACCTTCGGATGAGTCGAACCCGTGCTGAGGACCGCGATGCCTGCCGCCATGTCAATAAACTGGTTCCCGTCTACGTCTTTCACGATGGACCCGTGGGCCGACTCCACCACCAGCGGGTAGAATCTGGATATCGACGGTGAGACGTATTGGGCGGTCTTCTTGACGACGTCCGCCCCTTTCTTGCCCGGGAGGGGGGTGGCTACCTTCGCAAACTTTCTGGGCTGCACGAGGAACCTTCGCCAGTCAGAAGAAAGGCGCTAAAATACTTACTGGGGTATTGAGAGCTCTATCTCAAGGACGGGCAGATTGAGCTGCCTCCCGTCCCTCGCCGTGACGTTCTCGCCATCGATGACGATGTTCGAGATTTCGACGTTGCTCATGAAGCGCTTCTTGAGCACCTGATAGACCTCGACAGAGACGTTGATGGCTTCCCCCCTTGCGCGGAGTACCACCTGACGGGCGCCCCCGTTGAACATGGTGATGCAGGCGGTCACGTAGTTCAGAATTGGCTTCGACTGGCCGACTATCACGGTCTTTCTCTCTTCAGACATCGGTTTTATCTTGCGCCATTCGTGCTATAAAGGCTCTCTTTCACGACCCTCGACCGAATCCTATTTCTGGCTGTCCGAATAGGCATAACGCTATGGTGGACAAGCCTGGGCGGCGCAAGAAGGAGAGCCACGCCAAGGCCTACATCACCATCGCCGTGATAGCGGTCCTGATAGCCGCCAGCACCTCTTACGCGTACTCGGCTGGGCTCGGCCCCTTCGGCAAGGGGTACGGCACCGGCTCTTCGACCAGCGGCTGCGTCACGACGACGGTGACCTCGATCACCGCAAACTCCAGCACACCCGCCATCTTGTACGCGCAAATCAACACAACCGAGGGCGCGTTCGATGTGGAACTGTTCTACTCGCTCATGCCCACGACCGTTACCAACTTCGTGCACCTCGTCGACCAAGGGTTCTACAACGAGCTGGTCTGGCACCGCATAGTGCCCGGCTTCGTGATACAGACCGGTGACCCTACGACGAAGGACGGCGGCGGATCGAGGGACACGTGGGGGTACACCAGCGCCTGCGTCAAGATACCGTTCGAGGACAACCCGTCGCTGTTGAACGACGAATACTACCTCGCGATGGCGAGCACCGGGGAAGGGGTCGGCGGGAGCTCTCAGTTCTACATCAACCTAGCCAACAACACCTCGCTCAATGGGAACTACGCCGTGTTCGGAAAGGTGATCAACGGGACGAGCGTCGTCAACGCCCTCGGGAGCTGGCCCACCGAGGAGGTAAACATGGCAGGGGGAGGGACCCAACAGGAACCTGTCAATCCTGTCTACGTCATCAGCATCCGGATGATCAGCGCGCCCTGACCGGTGCTCATGGAGGTCGCCTACTCAGGCTCTTTTCCCGATGCTTCGGTCTGCGGGCTACAACAGCCGCATCCGCAGCAGCTACAACAGCATTGCAACTCTCTCACCCGGCACCCTTCCCTTCCGCGGGTCTCTTATTGACTGGTCTTCCTTCTGTACCTGCCGTCTGTCTTCTCTATCTCGCCGTAGTTCAGAAGCCGCTTAAGGATTCGCGTCAGGACTTCCTGATGGTACCCGGCTGCTCCCCTAATCGCGGAGAAGCTGAGAGGTTCGCCGCTCTCGCAAATTGTGGAACAGACAAAGGCCTCCCTGTCCGTCAGTTGCAGACAGTCACTGCCGCAGCTTCCGGTCGTACAACACGATGTCATCCCATGGGAAAGAGGCGTGCCGCTATTTATTGACTCGACTCGGCGACTGTTTGGCGGCCAGTTTCGTCGCCGCCTTCAGTAGTCGCCTGAACTCCTTCTCATCGATGTCGGTGGCGCGCCTGACCTTCACATGCCTCAGGCCTTTGCCTGTCCCTTCCAGCCTCGCTGACTTGAGCTTCGCCCCCTGGAAAAACCCCAGATTGACATGGTCATCATAGACCATTATGCACGCGACGAGCCTGCCGCCCAGAGTGTAGTTCGGCGCACCCCACTTGACCACCTCGTCGAGCTCGGGGCATGAGCGTCTGATTACCTCCCGCACTCCCTGCGCGAGCTGGCGCACAGACGGGTCGGCAGCACCGAGCACCGTGTCGACGTCCACTCTCTTCCGCAGAGTGTTTCTGTATTTAACAGGGCCTAGTATCCGCTCTTCAACAGGCCGGCATAGTCGAAGACCATGACTCCGTCGCTGTGCTGAAGGGCATACTGAAACTCCGACTGGTACTCCGTCTCGTTCGACGTCTCGAAGACTCCCACGCTCCCTATGACGCCCGGCCTGATGTACGACTGCTGGCTGGCCGCGTAGGTCTCCAGTACGAGCAGGTCTGGCGCCAGGGTCGAAGTCATGTCGGTCGTCGTCACCGCCGTCTGCCCGCCGTATTCTGACTTCAGCTCTGCGAGAAGGGAGACCTGAGAAGCGAGGCTGAGCGTCGACATGTCCAAGCTCACGCCGTTCTCCCCCGCCTCCAGCGCCACCACGGGAATCTGCTGTGACGAGTTCGTCATGTACAGCGAGAAGAAGATGCTGATGTTCTCTGCGTGGGCGTCGCTCACGAAGGTGGCCAGTTCTTGTTGAGTGAATAGGAGGACTCCCTCCCTGTAGACTTGGAAGAACAGCGTGTTGAAGCCGTGTGAGACCGCGAAGCTGGCCATCATGTCGAAATTGGTGGCGTTGACGACTCCGTTCCCTTGGTCGATATAGAGGATGACTGGCTTGCCGCCGTCGCCAGCCTTGGAGGGAGACTGGTATGCCCGCCAGGCCACCGCGCCCACGACCACGACAGCCACCAGGATGCCCGCTGCCAGATAGTATCGACTGCGCCCGCCGCGCTTCTTGCGGCGTACGCTTCCCTGGGCCAAGACACGACGACTTTTCCGCGATAGGATATAAGATGACCTTCACGAAGGCGCGGACGAGGGGTCGTCGGCTAGACCAAGTGGCTGAGTCTACTGCTCAGCTTCTGGGGCAAGTCTGGTCTAGGCTTTCAGCCTCGGGCGCTGAAGATCGCTGGTTCAAATCCGGCCGACCCCACCACTTTCGCCAAAGCACCCCGCGGTTCCGACCAAAACGCCTTAAGCTGAATCGGGCCGACTTCAACGCGCTTGGCTCGGGTGATAGGCCATGTCGACCTGGACTACTTTTATGCCCAGGTGGAAGAGGTGCTCAATCCATCGCTCAAAGGGAGGCCGGTCGCCGTCTGCGTCTTTTCTGGGAGGACCACCGACAGTGGAGTCGTCAGCACGGCGAATTATGTCGCGAGGGCCCTCGGAGTAAGTTCGGGCATGCCGATAGTTACGGCCAAGAAGAGACTTGAAGGTCACGACCCGGCGATAATCAGGATGGACCACGAAAAGTATGAGGCCGTCTCAGAGCGGGTGATGGCCATCGTAGCGGAGCACGTTGACGCGTTCGAGCCGACAGGCATAGACGAAGCCTTCTTCGACCTCACCGAGTCGTCCCAGTGCGACTTCGATGCCGCCACAACTGCGGCGCAGACGATGAAGGGAGCAATCCTCGAAGCCGAAAAGCTGACTTCATCAGTGGGGCTCGGCAGGAGCAAGGCGGTGGCGAAGCTGGCGTCGGACTCCGCCAAACCGAGCGGACTGGTAACGGTGATGCCTGAGTTCACACAGGCCTTCCTCGACCCCATTCCGGTCATACGTCTGTACGGAGTCGGTCCGAAAACCGCGACGACGCTGGCCGAGATTAGTGTGAAGACCATCGGCGAACTGTCGCGGAGTGACGCATCACTGCTTGAGGAACGGTTCGGAAGGAAACTCGCCTCCTACCTTTTCGCCGCGGCCAACGGAAACGACGCTGACGTCGTCGCCCCTGGTCAGGGACCCACCCAGTTCAGCCGGATAGTGACACTCAGGCGGGACACGCGGGACCCTGAGGAAGCACTGGGCCAGCTCGCCCAGGGTCTAGCGTCGGTGAAGGAAAGGCTCGCCGGGTCCGGCAAGTCCTTCAGGACCATCTCGACGATTGGCATCCTGACGGACCTCTCTACCAAGACAAAGAGCAAGAGCTTCGACGCGCCAGTCAGTGACGCGGACCTCATCAGCAGGTACGCCCCCGCGCTCCTGCAGGAGCTGGTCGAGTCCACCGACAAGGACCTCAGGAGAGTCGGCGTGAGGGTATCGGAGCTGAACGACGCTGCCGACCAGACTTCTCTTTCCGAGTATACCGAGCGGGGCACCTGAGCGCTTGGACGCCGAAAGGAAAGCGCTCGCCGATCATGCGAGCGAGTTCTCAAGGCATGGTCGGAAGTTCGAGAAGGCCATCGACACAGTCCTTTCCGGCGGCGTCAAGGAGTGTCGTTTCCTTCCAAGCCGGAGGCAAATCTTGAGCGTGGTCGGAACGCTTGGCGACGAGTTCATCGACCCGTCGAAGCCGTACTGCTCCTGTGGGAACTTTTTCTTCCGGGTCTCGGGCGGAAAGGAAGAGACGTGTTACCACCTTCTGAGTTTCAGCATAGCCGCCAAGACGGGGAGGATTGACATCCTAGAGTTCAGCGACGAAGAGTTCGGGGATTATCTGAGCGCAATCGCGGGGGACGTCTTCGAAGTCCTGACCAAGGACGGCTGAGGCGCGGATAAAGGAGATAAGCACAGCGATGGGCGCCAGCGTTAGGCCACGGTAGCTCAGCCTGGTAGAGCACCTGCCTTGTAAGCAGGTGGTCGTGGGATCGAGTCCCACCCGTGGCTCTTTACGCTTGAGCCACGGGCGGCGAAGATTAAATCGAACGGGGACCGGCCCGCGTCACTATGGAGTTCCGCCAACTGGGAAGGACAGGCGAACGCATCTCGACAATAGGCATGGGGACGTGGAGGATTGGCGTCTATTCGACCCCTGCCGAACGGGCAGGCCAGGTCCAAGCGCTTAGGCGAGGCATCGAACTCGGCTGCAACCTGATTGACACTGCGGAAGTATACGCTGACGGGAGGTCAGAGGAAGTCGTCGCCGAAGCCGTCGACGGGTCGAGAGAGAGGGTCCTCATTGCGACCAAGGTATCCCCCGACAACCTGCGCCACGACGACGTCATCGCGGCATGCGACCGGAGCCTCAAGAGACTGGGGACGCGCTACATCGATCTCTATCAGGTCCACTGGCCAAACCCCCATGTGCCCATACGCGACACCATGGCCGCGATGGAAAGACTGGTCCGCGAAGGGAAGGTGAGATACATCGGCGTCAGCAACTTCAGCGTGAGCCAGACGGAAGAAGCACAGGACGCTCTTTCCAACAACGAGCTCGTCTCCAACCAGGTGGAGTACTCGCTAGTCCAACGGGCTCCCGAGGCTGACGTCCTCCCGTTCTGCCGGAGGGCCGGACTCACCCTAATCGCGTATTCTCCTCTCGCAAGGGGGCGCGTCCCGCACGGCAAGATACCCGAGCGAGTCTGCGCGAAATACGGAATGACCCCTCCACAAGTGATGCTGAACTGGGTGACGCGGGATGACAGGGTGGTTGCCATACCGAAGGCCTCAGATCCGGCGCACATGCAGGATGACGCGTCATCAGTCTCTGTGCGCTTCTCTGACGAGGAATATCGTTCGATCGGCGGAGGCCAAGGTTCGAGTCACTGACCGTTCCGCGGACTTGACAAGTTCGTCAATCTACTATCGCCCCATCGTTTAGAGCCGTATGTTAAATATGAACCTCCAAGCTTGGAACCATTGCAGACTTACGAACTCGAACGCTGCGTGTGGTGCAACCGCGTCATCGACCCCACCAACAGCCTTGAGGTATCCTATCGGACCTGCGCCAGTTGCCTGATCCCCCTCCCAACAGAGTGAACGGCCTGGGAAGAGGTCGGGCAGTCGCATCTCAGTCTGTCAGGTGGTGCATCCTGACAAGATCTTTCTCGAAGTGGACGAGGCTTGCAGGTATCCTGACGCTGATAGGGTCCTTGAGGGCCAGCCCTTTGTCTTTCTTTGCCTTCCAGACCTGCGCATTGAACTCAAGTATGCTTTGTCCCACCTTCTCACTCACATCAAACCTCTGGGGCTTCGGCATTCTCTCGAGATGGACGCTACTTTCGCCATACAGCCTCCGCCACGCGTAGTCCGTGATGAACGGTGCTATGGGAGCGATTAGGAGCAGCAAGCTCTTCATGGTCTCGTGCAGCGTGTACCACGCCGCTTCCTGTTCGCCCTTCGTCGAGCCGTCTCCGTATGCCCTCCCCTTCGCCATCTCCAGATAATTCGAAGCGAAGACGTTCCAGAGGAACTCCCTCACCTTGGTCGACACCGTGAACACGTCGTAACCCTCGTACGCACTCGTGCACTCCTCTATCAGCTTCCCCAACTCGTTGAGCATCCATTTGTCGGTCCAAGTCAGAGTGGCCGTCTCCGGTTGCGGGAAGAAGCTGATGAACCTGCATGTGTTCCACAGCTTCGTGAGGAATTTGCCCGCGCCGGCGATTCTCTCCTCGCTGAAGCGGAAGTCATACCCTAGTCCCGCCTCCGACGCCCCCCAGAACCTGAAGGCATCGGAACCGAATCTGGCCAGTATCGGTTCGGGGTCCACCACGTTGCCGAGGCTCTTGCTCATCTTTCTCCCCTGTGCGTCCTGCCCGAGTCCTCCAATCCAGGCCTGCCTGAACGGCGCCCTCCCTGTCATCTGGTGGCACTTCAGCATGGTGTAGTAGAGCCAGGTCCTCACGATCTCTTTTCCCTGCACTCTCACGGCCGCTGGATATGTCAAGGCGAAGAACTTCTTGTTGCTGAAGTACTTCGTGACGAACAGTGGGGACAGGCTCGAGTCCATCCATGTGTCGAATGTCCTGGTCTCCCCGGTGAACTTCGTGTTCCCGCACCTCTTGCACTTCTTGAACGGGGCCTCATCCCTCCACGGCCTGTAGTACTTTCCCGGCTTTGGCAGGTGCGGGGTGCCGCACTTGCTACAATGCCAGACCGGTATCTCCGTGGAGTAGTATCTGCGTCTTGAAATCGGGTAGTCGGTAGTGAGTGTGTCTATCCAGTCCAGCAGTATCTGCCTGTGCATCTCGGGGAAGAACTCGATGTTCTTCGCCATCCTCCGTATCGCCGGCCTGAAGTCGAGTTGCTTCAGGTAGTATTCCTCCATCGGTATGATCTCGATGGGCGTCCTGCTCCGCTCGCAGAGCGGGGTCCTGTGCTGTATCTGTTCGACCTTCGCAGCCAGTCCCATCTCCTGCAGGTCCTGTATTATCTGCGACCTTGCGGTCTTCACGGCGAGCCCGGCGTACTTGCCCGTCACCCCTGTCAGCTTCCCATCGATGTCTATAGCGACGACTTCCTCCAGCTTGAACTCCCTGAACATCAGGACGTCGTTGTAGTCGCCGTAGCTGCAGACCATCAGGACGCCACTTCCGAACTTGGGGTCCACGCTCTTGTGTGCCCTGACCGGGACCTCGTTGCCGTAGATTGGGACGACTGCCGTCTTCCCGATCAGCTTCTTGTAACGGACGTCGCCAGGGTTGACAAGGACCATTCGGCACGCCGCCAATAGCTCAGGCCTAGTGGTCGCAACGAGGAGCTCGTGCCCCGTCCCCTTCACCGTGAACCTGTTCGTTACGAGGTAAGTGGGCAGCTCCTCATATTCGATTTCGGCGTCAGCTATGGTCGTGTTGCAGTCGACGCAATAGTTGTTCGGTCTGTTCGCCAGATACACAAGTCCCTTCCTCCAAAGCTCGATGAACGACCACTGCGTAAGCTTCCTGTACTCTTCGGAGTCTGTCCTGTACTTGTTCCTGAAGTCCCCTGATATCCCCAAAGTCTTCATCAGCCCGACCATGTAAGCCTCCAAGTCGTCGAGCGCGTGCTTGCAGAGATTGATGAATTCCTCCCGCGGCGTCTTCCTCATCTGGACCCTGTACTTCCTTTCAGCGAAGATCTCCACAGGAAGCCCGTTCCTGTCGATTCCGACGGGGTACATGACCTCAAGCCCTCTCATCCTGGCGGCGCGCGCGATCATGTCGATCTGAGAATACTGAGTCAGCGCTCCTGGATGCCACGGCCTCCCCGAAGGGTACGGCGGGGGCGTGTCCATCACAAAATTCAGTTTTTTGTTGCTTTTTGGAACGAATTCGAATAGATTCTCAGATTCCCATATCTGTCTCAGCTCGGCCTCCAACTTCGGGTCCCACGAGGTAGCCTCCAGCTTGGCCGAGAACTGCGGCTGCAAGCGGCCTTAGCTGCACCTTGACCTATATGAAGTTGCGACGGTTTCTCGCCTGACGGAGCCCCGCTTTCATGCTTTAACTGACCTCGCACGACGCCTCGCGTTCACGACGGGCAACGTCTTCAGACGTCGTAGAGTGAAGGGTCATCGACTCCGGCGCCCTTGAAGGCGAGCTTCCGCCTGCGACAGTTCGAGCATGCGCCGCAGTGGACAGGCAGCCTATGGCCATCCACTTCTCTGAAGCCGGAGCCAGCGTAGCAGCTGTACGTGTACTCCCACGGTACCCCCAGCTCAGCCCCTAGTCGGACCACCCTGTCCTTGTCGAAGCCAATCAGGGGAGCCCTGACGTGATAGTCACCGAAGTGAGTGGCCTGCTGCGCCACTCTGTCCATCAGCTCTAGGAACTCGGGCGTGTTGTCTTTCATGGCGATGGGCGTCTCCCTCCGAATCCCGATATGCACGTCCCAGATTTCGCGCTCCCCCGTCGATAGATACCGGTTCAGATCGATCGACTCGGCATGCGCCAGTCCCACGGTGATTAGCTGCAGGTTCCTGACTACGTCCCACCACTTCAGTATCCGCACGGCAGCCTTCTTCGAGTCCCAAAGATCCTCGTCTTTCGTCGCGGGGATTGGGGTGTCAGCCTTGGTGAGGAGGCTCGTGCTGAGTTCCCCCAGCCATCTGAGATCTACGAGCTTCACCGGGTCGCCGAGTGCCTCGCCGACGGCTTCGACGCACGCCTTTTCATACTGGTAGGTGCGCTGGCGGTAGTCGGCGAAGACCAGAACCATCTTCGGCGCGCCGAGCCGGCGCTTCACGTAGTATGCAGTGGTTACGGAGTCGACTCCGCCTGAGGTCAGAAGGACTGCGGGACGCTCCGCCGCGCCACCCACCATCAGGTCCCCCTCTTGTTTCCGAAGAGCAGGATCTGCAGACGCGGTGAGAAGCGAAGCCCTCTCTGTTTGCAGACCTCAGCCAGCCACTCGCCGCGACGAAGGAGCGTGTCCCTGTCGGTTCCTTCCGGCATCAGCATGACCTTCTCTCGGGGCATGCGGAACGAAGAGATCATCTCCTCTATCTCGTCGATATCGTTCCGCTCGCTCACCACGAACTTGAACCATGCTTTCCCTGAGTCTATCAACACTCGCAGGGCGGCAGCGCGAGCTCTCACCTTCACTTCGACGCCGCTGTTCGACGTCTTCGGCGAGACGTTGAAACAATCGACCTGCCTTAGCATCTCGGGGCTCGGTGTCACCGTGCCATTCGTCTCTACCTCTATGTAGAAATTCTCTTGCCGCAAGCGGGCCAGCACCCCCGAGAGGCTCTCCTGGTGGATGAGTGGCTCGCCTCCGGTCAGCACCAGATGACTGCAGCCGTACTTCACGACCGCTTGTAACAGGGCGTCGGCGCCCATCGCACGGTAGTCCAAGCCTGGTCTCGAGGCACTTTGGTTCAGCCACGTGTACTTCGTGTCACACCAGGAGCAGGTCAGGTTGCAGAAGTAGGTTCGTACGAATACACTGGGCGTGCCTGCGTGTACGCCCTCCCCCTGCACGCTAAGAAACACCTCAGAGACTGGTACCCCCTCTGGCTTACTCACTCTTTCACTCCCCCGACACCGTGGTTTGTAGGGCGGATCGGGTGGAGGCCCACTCACCCGCCTTGCGCACCTGTGGCCAACTGTGATTTAAGCAGTCATAGGTTCGGTTGTCATGCTCGGCCTCGCGGTTCAGTCACGGCTTCGGCTTGCGCGTCTCCTCCCAAACCACGACCTCCTTAGGGAGTAACGCGTAGATGTCTGGGTGCTCGGCCTTCAGGTTGGAGAACGTCGGGGGGAGCAGGCCGTTCCTGCGGGCCCTACGCACGTTGTACTCCGCAAACCGCTTCAGCCCCCCCGTCTCCCCGGCGACAGACACGAAGGCCCTTATCTTCTCTATCGCTTCTTCGTCTTCGACTTTTTTCACGTTGACCAGATACGGTGCAAGGATGAGCCAGATCAGTCTGTGCCTTCCATCCGAGACGGGGTGCTTGAAGAGTTCCTCGACGTATGTGTACCCTCTCCCCGTCCGCGCCCGCTGCGCAGGCACGTACTGGAGCACCTTGCTCTTTACCTGCTGAAGTTGTTTTGGGAATGGCGCCTTCCTGAGATTCCTCACTCCGTCAAGTATGGCGGCTTGGGCGCAATCCCCGAACAGGTCGTTCACCAGGTTGTCGTTCATGTGCACTGTCCCCTTTTCGAGCGCCTGTCTCGCAAGCTTCCACGTTTGCGCTTTCGTGAGCTCGTACTTGGACGCCAGAGAGAGGTAGTCCTCGAATGGGAACCCATACCGTGGCCTGTCCTCGGTCGCAGTCGCTGTCATCGTTATCAGCCCGAAGCACTCGGACATGGCGGCCGCCTTGCCGGAAGGTTCCTCCCTCATGAAGAGCTGCCTTGCCCGCTCTGCTTCGTTCTTCGAAAAGCGCGAAGCGAGGACTGCGTCCTGGCTCGCGACCAACGCCGCGGCGAAGAAACTCGAAAACTCGATGAGCTCCGACATGTGGGTTACGTATCTCGCTCGGCCGAGAGCGTTGAGAAGTCTGCTCTCGGTCTGGGAGAGCACGTCCCTGCTCGCTAACCCTTCCTCGACAGGGATTGCCTCGAAGAATCTCCGCGACTTGGGCGCGAATGGGTATCGGAGTTCGAGGTCGGACAGCAAGGGTCCACCGTAGCGCAAACGGGTTTTCCAGTGCCCTCCGACCCTTAAGGGTCTTGCTAGCCGTGCTTGGCCGTCGAAACTATCGAGAGGACGTCCCTGTCGCGGAGGACGTAGTTGGCGGGGAGATGCAACCCAGTTCTCACGTCCATGGCATACACGAGCCCCTTCGGCAGGTCGGTGTGGACCGTCCTGGCGAGGTCCTCCACGGTAGATCCCGACGGTAGAAGATAGACGTCGGGGAGCACCCGACCCTGCTTGTCGGCAACCTTCTCGGGGTCGGCCACCGGATAGATCGCGTTCATCTTGAGGAGCTTGAAGACAGCTATGTTCAGACCGAATTGCACCCCTGTCCTGAGGTACTCGCCGAACACCTTCCTTCTGATGTATGCGAGCGCCGTCCGCTGCGCGTCGTTGAGGTCCTGAGGGTGGAGGATTTCGAACCGCTCTTCACCGGGCACGTATCTGATCAGCCCTCTTGATTCCGCCCGTCGCAGCGTCAGCTCGGCCTCGCCGCTGGTGGGCAGGACGATGAGCCCCTTGTACTTCTCCCTGAGCCTGCGGAAGTTGTCTGCGGCAAAGGGGAGGTCCATCTTATTGGCGATTATCAACGTCGGCTTCGACACTTCCCTCAGAGACCAACAGAAGCTCTGGATCTCTTTCTCTGTCCAAGAGTCGAAGGGCTTGTCTCCTAGCATTACATCGTTCATTGCCTTCGCGACGTGTTCCCTGCGCACGCCTATCCCCTGCATGACTTCTTCGACCGCGCTCGGGACCCCGTAGCCAGGCGTCTTTGACAGCTTCGAGATCTTTGGGAGGTTCTGCGAGAACAGCTTCGCGTACCATTGGACAAGCTCAAGCTCGACGTCGTCGAAGTCCGCGATCGGGTCGCCTGTTCCGGGTTCGGATATCTTGCCATCCTTATCCACGCTCCCGGAGGCGTCGACCACATGCAACAGCGCGTCTGACTGCGCCGCCACGCTGAGGAACTGATTGCCGAGTCCCTTCCCCATCCACGCTCCTTTGATCAGGCCGGGGAGGTCGGTGACCTCGACTGGAATGAACCTCCACCCGTCGGCGCACTTCGAATTTACTGGGCGGTCTTCGACGCCGAATTCTCCATGTACGCACGGTGTTACTACGCTGGTGATGCCGGTCTCGGGGGTCTTGGTCGTGAACGGGTAGTTCGAGACTTCCCCTGAAAGCAGCGTCATAGAGTTGAACAGGGTCGTCTTCCCCGCGTTTGTCTTCCCGATGAGGCCTATCCTTATCATCGGACGGTGTTGGTAATGTGGCCCTACATATTAAAGAAGAAAGCCTCTCGGCAGCCGACTAGACAGATGGGGCGGACCGCCACGCCCGTAAGGCCTCGTACCAGAATGCGACGCCTGCAAGTCCGAGTGATCCGGAGAACCATGCGAGCAGAGGAACATACTGGAAGTAGGGGAGGCCAGTGAGTGTGAGATACACTGCGAAGACGCTCGTAAACACCGCGTAGAAGACGAATCTGGGGACTATGAGCGTCCCAACCCTCAGGAAGTTGCGCATCACGTTGACCTGGACTTCGTCGGAGACCGCGTACTCACCGCCGTTCTCGAGGACGAGACCCATTTCCTTCAGCTTGTTGAGATGGTATTGGGCAAGCGAGGGGTTCGAGAGGAGCAGCGCCCGCTGGACCTCCCTGACCCCCACCTTCCGCTTCTTTAGCGCGTAGACGTAGACTCTCAGGGTGTTCCCCTTCAAGTCGGCGTCGACCATCCCGTGCGTCGGCTTGTCGACTGGCGGCACCGGGTCGCTCATCGGAAGACGGAATTTCTGCGGTCCCGTCTTCAAAAAGGTTGGTGAGCTAAGGTGGAAGGAGAGCTGGCCCGGCCACTCCATCTGGCCAATGCGGGAGAGAGCGGCTACGACGTTCTGTATCGCAGTATGGCGGCGATTCCGCCGAATGTTCCGAGCATCTTCCCCTCCTCTGTACCTGACGATATGACTTCCACTTTGGACGACACCTCGAACGCCATCTCCTCTAGGATGTCTACTATGTCTCTCTCTGTCACGTCAAACTCCATGCCACCGCACTTCTCACACGGTGTGGAAATCATCGCTTGCTTCTCCTGAATCTTGGCTGGCGCTTGGGCCACTTCCGACTTCACATTGCCGCACTTCTTGCACTTGGCCTCTAGTTTCACCGTATCGAGGTCGTCGGAGACAACGATCACCTCGACGTTGGCCTTCTGGAGAGCGTCGATGATTCTCGGCAGACCGTAGACCGCGAGGCCTCCAGGCCTGTTGACCTCGTACAGAAACCTCTGCACGAGCTTCTTCTCTTCCACCAGTCTCACGTCCGCCAGCGTGTCTGACGCCTTCTCCACCAGCTCCCTGACTCCCTCTCTTCCGGAGTATGAGGTGTCGAGCACCACGAGCACCTTGTTCCGGAGCTCGTAGTGAAGGTAATCCCCCTTCAGGAAGTCTTCTTTTGTAGGACCGGGCCCGCCCACTATCATCCCGGTCACCTTGGCATTATCGATGAAGGCGCGGGTGGCATGCTCGCCGACGCGGTGGTAGTAGTAGGTGAGCTCCATCTCCCTCCCTCTTTCGTATCTTCTGGCAGACTGACCCCCCTTCCTAGTCTTGCCAGACACCCCCGATGTCATCACATCGGAGATCTCCAGCCTGTCGCCGCTGAGTATGCCGAGCCCAGCCTCGCTCGCGTCGATTGATATTATTCCGAAGACCTTCTCTTCGCGCAGCATGTCCCTGAGCCACTCGAGGTGGAAGTGGTCATCACATTGGTATAGGTAGGCAGTGACGGGTTTGGGAGGCGAGATTTCGTACAGGTTGATGACTTCGCTCCCGGGCCCATTTGTCGGCAGCGCGCCACAGAATATCACCAGTCCGTTCTCCGGGGGCGTCCTGTAGAGCTTGAGCCTCTGCATCGCTCGGGTCAGGGCGTCCTGGACGTGGTTTCTCGTCGTGTCGGACTTTATGTTACCAGCCGTCCCCCACTCTTCGCGAAGGTTCGCGATGACCTCGTGGATAGGCTTCCTCGGAGGAATGTACAGCGTGACGAGCTCCGTCCCCCTCCCCTCCTTGCTCGCGAGCTCCGCTATGAGCTTCTTGACTTTGTATAATTTCACCGAGTCGGCCTTTGTAGACAATGCGGGACCTCCCCTCTGTCAGTCAGACGGACTTCGCGATTGACCGAGGCGGGCTTTCATCGAGATGGACTGATTCTCCCTTACCCATTTATAAAACCTGTCACACTCCGAAGACTAGAGGCAAGAGGAGGTGAAGGCGGTGTTGAGGATCGGCGGTTCCGTGCTTGGATCGCCCCCATCGGCGAAGGTGGTTGACGCCTACGCGGACGTGGTCTCCGAGCTCAACCGCGAGGGGCACTCGCTCGGGGTCGTTGTAGGAGGTGGTCCCGCATCTAGGGACTACATCAAATCAGCGAGGCAGATGGGGCTTTCGCCCTACCAACAGGATACCATCGCGATACACGTCTCAAGGCTCAATGCGCGGCTCGTCGCGATGAAACTTGGCGGAGTGAGTTCTGTCCCC
Organism: Nitrososphaerales archaeon; assembly: GCA_030038395.1. Taxonomy (GTDB): domain Archaea; phylum Thermoproteota; class Nitrososphaeria; order Nitrososphaerales; family Gagatemarchaeaceae; genus UBA183. Next base: position 11,019 of record JASHOZ010000065.1, on the reverse strand, counting down.
ACCTCCATTGACGGAATGCTCCAGAGGCTGGCGCGAAACAGGGTGGCGGTGATGGGAGGACTGCGGCCGGGGATCACGACAGACACGGTTGCTTCGATTGTAGCGCAGAGGTGGAACGCGAATCTGATCATCAAGGCTTCGGACATGGACGGAGTCTATACGGCTGACCCCAGAGTCGACAGGAATGCGAGGAAGCTGGACAGAACATCGTACGAGCGCATGAAGCAGATTCTTGGCGGGACTCACAAACCAGGAATCCACAGCATCGTCGACCCTATCGCCGTCGACCAGCTGCTCGCGTCGAGAATCAAGCTGGTGGTCTTCAATGGCTCGGAACCCCGCGGAGTGTTGAAAGCCGTCCGAGGCGAGAAGATCGGGACGCTCGTCACCTGACAGCGACCGAAGGCTGGAGAGTCGTCGAGCTTGGTCGAGGTAGTAGCCCTAGTTGCGCTAGCTGTCGCGGTGTACGTGTCGTTCTGGTGCGAACTCATCGAGGCCACCTATCTCACCCTCCGTCCCTTCTCGCTCACTTCAGAAATCAACGCGGGGTCGACACGCGCTGCGAAGGCCCTAGTAATCGTCAACGAGAAGACGAGGCTCGTCAGCGTAGTCGCCTTCATCAACACCATTTCGAACGTCGTCTTGGCCAGCAGCATCGGGCTGGTCCTATCGGAGTACTTCGGGCCGATTGGCTGGGTCTACAGCATCGTCGGCGGGTCGCTAGTAATCATGATACTCCTGTCACTTCTTCCCAAGGCAATAGGGATTGAAAACGCCCTCCGCATGTCCATGTTCCTGGCTCCCGTCACCGTGGTCCTGATGGACGTGCTCGCCCCCGTCGCTGTCCCGATGACCTCGCTGGCCAGGTCGTTGTCTGAGCGTCTCGTCGGAAAAGGGGGTTACAAGGAAATTGACCTCGTAGACGAATTCGAGGATGTCGTCGCAACCCTCGAGAAGGCGGGGCACATCGAGCCTGATGCGGGTCGGCTCCTCAGAACGGCGCTGGCCTCCTCGAAGAGCGCCGCCGTGGAAGTGAGCACCCCGATCTCCGACATAGTCCATGTCGAGAGCAACGCCACCGTGCTCGACGCCCTGAAGGCGATGGGGAAGGCGGGCCATCCCCGGATGCCCGTCTACGACCCCCAGAGGAAGGCGTACATCGGCGCAGTCACATTCCGCTCCTTGTCGAAGGCCATCGGAAGGGATCACCTCGACGCACCAGCAACCGAATACATGATACAGCCTGCGCGCGTCTCAAGAGACGAAGGAGTCGCGTCCGTGATGGAGAAGATGCAGGATGCGGGGTCCACGATAAGCTTCGTCTATGAAGGCATAGAGATGGTCGGGATGATCACGGTGTCAGACATCATCGAGCAGGTCCTCGGAGTCAAAGTCTAGGCATCCCGGGCATCGCACAATCTCACTTCTTGGGCCGAGTCAGCGCGTTCAGTTCGTCGGAAGGGATGCGGTCCATACGAGAGTCAAAGCCGGAGACGGTCGCCCTTTTGCGAAGCTTAGGCCTCTGCCGTCCGCGTCAGACGGTGCAACTCCCCGGGGTTCTATCGAGAGGTGGCACGTTCAGGGTACGACAACGATGAGGGCTGGACGTTCGAATACGACGCGGATGTGCTCGAGGGCGTCGCTGTCTGCAGGAGTCCTACCGAGCGGCGTCCCGGAGACTTGTGGTCAGGTACATTTCTGCCATGGCGCGGGGAGACCCTGAAGGAATTCACGAAAGAGAAGCAGTGTGCGGCGCGAAACTCCTTCGGAGACAATGGCTGGTCCGTCCATGGCTGACCTCAGTCTCCAAGGTGCCGCGCGACTCCGAACAGGAGCCCCGCGGCGGCTACCGCCAGGCTCACCACGACAAGAGGACCTATGAACGGCAGCACTGCCAATGAAACTCCCAGTGACACCCATGGGATAATCCTGCGGGCCCCCTTCTCCCCGAGCAGCCTTATTCCTGCGACTGAGCCCACCACGTAAGTCAGAATGGCGGCCCCACTCGTGGTGAGGAACGCCGACTGCAGATTGACCTGCAATGCGTAGAACGCAGTCAAGCTTAGCATGATCATCGCGAAAAGAGCGGCGAGCGCGCGACGAGGCACGCCTCTCCGCTCGTCAACCGAAGCCAGAGCTCTTGGCAGGCTCCCCTCCTTCGCGGCAGCGTATACGACCCTCGCCATCCCCGCTGTATAGGCGTTCACGGTCGAGAATATCACACCCACCGCGAACAACGAGACTGCGACTCCTCCATAGGAGCCAAGTGCATTTGACATCATCTCGGCGAAGGGAGTCACACCCCCACCCATCCGATAGGCGCCTGTGCCCACCACAGTGAAGGCGATGGCGAGGTAGAGTGCACCAATCAGGAGGACGCTGAGCGTGACGCTTCTCCCGAAGTCTCGTTTCGGGTCTTCGAACTCTTCGGCCACGTTAGACACGTTCTCATAACCAAGGAACGACCAAAATATCAGCGCGCTCGCTACGCCCACCGACGGGACTCCTCCCGGCAATATGGGAACAAAGTTGGACGTCATCACATGAGGGATGGATGTGATCACCGCGAGGACGAGGACGGAGACCATACAAACGACGATCGCGACCTGAACGTTTCCACTCAACCTGATTCCCAAGAGATTGATCCCAAACGCCGCGACAATGATCCCGGAGGCCACGACGAAGATTTCAGGACCGGAAATTGGCAGGGCAAACGCCAGGTAGGAGCCAGCGGCGAGTGTTACCGCAGGCGCGCCAAGGACAACCCACGCCACGAAGAGCCACGCGGTCATGGTACTGACGCGTTCTCCGAACGCCTCCCTGGCGAAGGAGTAGATGCCGCCCGACTCGGGATTGCGGGCCGAGAGCCGAGAAAAGGTGTATGCGAACGGGTAGCTGGCTACCGCGAGGAGCAACCATGCGAGGAGCGAACCTGCCCCAGCGGCGCGGGCCGCCAGTCCTGGGACAACCAGTATGCCTGCTCCCAGGACTGAAGCGAGATAGATCGCCACCGCGTGGCGTACCGTAATGACCTTGCGAAGCGAGGATCTCTCGGACCCCGGATCGTCACCGTCCGCTGCCAACTGTTCAGCAATCAAACTTCGGCGATAAAGAGGTCTCCGTTGTAGGACTCACCTTCATATACTCGGCGGGAGGAATTGTCCACGACTTGGCAAGCATGCGAGGACTCTCCGAGCTGACCGCGGTCGTCATACTCCTCGCCATTACAGTGATGATTGGGGCCGCGCTCTACGGATTCTACTTCAGTAGCCAGGGTTCGGCCTCCCAAAACGCCGCCAGCGATGCCTACAGCGTGGTCAATTCCGCAGTCGCCACCGACCAAGGCGGCTACTACTCTTCGCCCGAGGTCAGTGCCACCGTAGACTCCTGCACCTCGAGTGGAGGGAGCCTAGTATGCACGCTGTCTCTCACCAACACCGGATCGGGAAACGCCGAAGTTCTCGCTAACACCTGCACAATCAGCGTAGGCGGCGTGCCGACTACCGGCGCCAACAGCGCGACATCGCTCACGGCTGGGTCATCTGGGGTCGCATTCACGTGTGCCGTCACCGGAACCGAGCCACTGATCGGCTCATCTGCCACTGGCTCGATTCCTTTGAGTGATGGGTCGACTGTGACCTGGTCTGGAACCTGGAGTTAGACCCTCCTCTCTAGATGAGCTTGGTGCGGGGGGGTGGGACTTTGACCCAGCATGCTGGGTCCGGTGTGGGAAGAACACTGCCCACAGGAACGAATTCCACCGAGCGCGTGAGCGTCAAACAACTCTTGCCGTTCTAGGATGCACGGGGCGCTCCTCTTCACTCGGGGTTCGGGTTCCAAGTGACAGGTTACAAGGCAGACTTGTCGCAAAAGGATATTCAGTAATCATGCATCATGCGAATGTATCAGAGAACTGATAATACGAAACGATGGATCCATAGGCTACTTCGGTTCCTGAGGAAGTTCCTGTGGTGGTAAGATGATGGAGAGCTACGGTGTAAGAACTCCCAAGATTCCCACCCTGATATGTGCATCCACACCACTGCCCTGTCTCCCACCACCCCGTCATCGTGTTCGGGCTTGGTGACCACTCCACCATCTTCGCAGGCGCTAAGGGGCTCTCCATTATTCCCTCTGCTTGATAGAAGTCTGTCTGCGGATAGTTCGATGACACCCCTTCTGCGTAATGCCACGACCCGACTTGCCACTGAAAACCGACTGAATTCAACCCGCCGAAGGCGAACACGAACTCATTCACTGTTCCGTTAATCGCCGTCGTCTTCAGGTACTTCCACAACGTCGTCAGGACGAGAGACGGGAGGCCCGAGCATCAGAGGTCCATCCAGGACCTTTCGGGGGCGTCAACTTGACAGAGCCGTACAGCATGGAAAAAATATTGCCCCAAAAGTTTAGCGTGACGCTCAATCGCAGAAGGTGAAAGCTTGAGACCTCCAATAAAGCGTACGAGCGTAGTAGACCTCCCCTACGTTGAAGAGGCGGAAGGAGATTGATTCGTAATTGGGGAGGGAGTTCGGAGTGCAGACCTGGGCTTGGAACTCAAGCACCGGCGCCAGGAAGAAGAAGAGGGAGAAGGCGATGACGCTTGCAACTGCTATCAATAGAATTCGTCTGTTGCGTTGGGGTTGATGTCGGTTACGCAGCCTCAAGCATAATGTCTGGTCTTCATGGTCAGACCGATAGTTAAGCCTACACGTTCGTGACCGCGACTCAGTCCACTCTAAGCAACGCCTTCTGATTTGTCTCGCTCCTGACGAAATCTGGGCTGGGTTTGTTTGGCATTCAACAGAATCTCCTAAGACTTGTCCGGATCGCTCTCAGCATAGCTAGAGACGTCCGCACTACTAGTGAGTGCGGGGGGTGGGATTCGAACCCACGAACCCCTAAGGGACAGGATCCCTCTTCCGAAGCTCCTCGGATCTTGAGTCCTGCACGTTTAACCAGGCTTCGTTACCCCCGCGTGGGCTCCCGGCTGGTCAGCGTGCGATAAAGAACCTATCCGCTGCCGTCGGAGCCGTCGCATGAGCGAGCGCCAGGGTCACTGAATCGTAACGGCCCTGCTGCTTCTTCTGAGCAACCTGTGCAACGCGATTTCGATTATGATGTTGCAGTAGCGCGCCAGTTGCGCGAACTGCGACGCAATCACACCCGCATATCCTGCCTTCCCTGACTCGAGCATCCCGCGCGTGACTCCCGACTCCAGCTCTATCGCCTCTCTGACCAGCGCGGCAGATTTCTCTATCAGATTGATGTCGGGGGTCAGCAGGCCGGCGACTGTCGTGTTGAAAGCTTCACGCGTCTTCGCTCCCAGTCTCCTGATGTCCCTCAACACGCGCGGGTCCATCACCGTTCCCAGACCCCTGAGTCTAATCAGCTCCTCTGCCATGTCTAGGACTATGCTCCCTATCTCGTCGAGCGTCTTCGCGCACACCCTGTCGCCCGTTGCGTGCAGAGGAGACTCGATTCCGATGCCGGCGGCAAGCTCTCTTCGGTTCAGCGCGACGAGCAGCTGCCTCACTATGAGCCAGTACAACTCGTCGATTTCGTCTTGGACCCTCTTGACCTCGTTGAGGCTTCCAGTATTTTTCAGGTCGAGTGCCTCCAACACGTTCTCCAGGCTCTTCACGACCAGAATCTGGAGTCGCTTCAGCAGAGAGTCGACCGGGAATTTGGTCGGGTCCATGAAGCTCTGGGCGACGATTCGGTTGTCGTTGGAGTCGACGACTTCAAGCCCCCTGAGCCTCTTGACCGTCTCTACTGTCACATCGTTCCTCAGACGCCCCAGCGGCTCCTTGCTGTACACCTCCACGGTGTCGTAGCCTAAGGCGTACAGCCCGACTATGAGCCGTCTGAGCATCTCGCTGTCATCAATTAGATCGGCCCTGACTGTGGCCCTGCTGTTCGTCGCGGCGTTTGTGGTTGGAATCAGCCGCAGCGTTCCGTCGGCCTCTTCTCTGAAGATGACGCTGCCACCTTCAGCCAGCCGAATCTGTTTGGCGAACTTCTTCGGTATCGACACAGTCAGCGTGGAGTAGCCGACCTTCTGCACTTTCCGCACTTCGTCCATGCGAGACTATATACTAGAATGCACTATATATGCCATACTCTTAAACGGCCCGCCGTCCAATCGTCGTCCTCGATGAAGAGGAACGACTTCTCGTGGATGATAGGCGGAGTCCAGGGGAGCGGAGTCGACACCTCGGCGAACATCTTCGCTCGAGCCGCAGCCACCGGAGGCTTGTACGTCTTTGGCAAGCGGGAATACTACTCTAACATCAAAGGTGAGCACAGCTACTTCCAAGTCAGAGTCTCGAAGACCCCGATTCGTTCCCACGTCGATACGGTCGACATGCTGGCGACCTTCGAAGAGGAGACGATCTTCAGGCACGCGCTGGAGGTGAGGCAGGAGGGAGCGATAATCTACGACCCAGACCAGGACGCCAAGAGGCTGGACCAGGTGCCCACGGTCGAAGCCGACGTGAGGTCCACGCTGAACGGTGAGCTTGCCAGGGCAGGCCTTTCGGCCGACGTCAGGGGCATACTCGAGCTTGCCCGCAGGAGGGGCGTCCACATCTACCCAGTGCCCTACAACGCATTACTCAAGGAGGTTGGCGCGAAGTTCGGGGAGACCTCTCTCAGCACCCTGCAGCGGATGCTCAACGTCATGGCGGTTGCCGCATCTTTCGCGCTGGTGTCTTACGACGAGAACATGGTCAAGGAGGCGCTCAAGAACTGGTTCCGCTCGAAGCCCAAGGTCGTCGAGATGAACGTGGCTGCCGTCGCTGCCGCTTACGAATACATGAACCAGAAGTTCGACGGAAGTTTCGCCTACAAGCTAGAGCCGGTGAAGACCAGCGAGGTCAGGCTCTTCGTCAGAGGCAACTCCACCGTCGCGCTCGCCAAGGAGCTCGCAGGCTGCAGGCTTCAGACCTACTACCCGATTACCCCCGCGAGCGACGAGAGCGAGTTCCTCGAAGGGCACGCCGAGATACTGCTCGACGGCTCTGCGGCTCAGGAGAGCCCCCAGGTCGCCGAGGTCGCGGCTCTCAAACAGAAGGGGAACATAGCGGTCGTGCAGTCGGAGGACGAAATCGCGGCCGTCACCATGGCGATAGGCGGCGGACTTGCAGGCGTCAGATCATCCACCTCGACGTCCGGCCCAGGATTCTCTCTCATGGCTGAGGGTTTGGGATATGCGGGGATGAACGAAGTCCCAGTCGTCATCACGCTGTATTCTAGGGGAGGACCAAGCACCGGACTCCCGACGCGCCACGAGCAGGGCGACCTGAGGTTCGCACTCCACGCGGGACACGGAGAGTTCCCTAGGCTCGTCCTTGCGAGCGGCGATCTCGAAGAGTCGTTCTACGATACGGTCAGGGCCTTCAACTACTCGGAGATCTACCAGACGCCAGTCATCCACATGGTCGACAAGGCGCTCGCCAACTCGGACGCCACTCAGCCCAAGTTCGACGTCAACAAGGTCAAGATAGACAGGGGCCTCTTCGTAAGAGGGCCTGTTACTGACGCTGTCAATGGAGAAATCATGAGGTTTGCTCACACTCCCAACGGAGTCTCACCGCGTCCGCCGCTAGGCACGAGGGGTGGCGTCTATTGGAACACTGGAGACGAACACGACGTGCGCGGCCACATCTCGGAGGACCCCACCAACCGTGACCTGATGATGGAGAAGAGGATGGGTAAGGTCGACCTGGCAGATAGGGAGATACCCATGGAAGAGAGGGTCAATTTCTTCGGACCGGAAGAGGCCGACATAACGGTCGTCAGCTGGGGCTCGACCAAGGGGGCGATACTCGACGCAATGGAGTGGCTCAAGGAGGACGGGATAACGGTCAACTTCGTCCAGATAAGACTGGTGCACCCATTCCCTACGGAATATGTCAAAAAGGTCTTGTCGAAGTCGAAGAAGGTCGTAGGCATCGAAATGAACTACTCCGGTCAGCTGATTGGCATCCTGCGCGAGCGGACATGCATCCCCGTGGAGCAACTCGTCGTGAAGTACAATGGGAGGCCGATGTCGTGCGAGGAGATTTACGGCGCGGTCAAGCTTATCTCCGAAGGGAAAGCCCCTAAGAAACTCGTGTTGAAACATGGCGCTTAAGCTATCAGACCTGAAGACGACGGCGCACAACGACTGGTGTCCCGGGTGCGTCACGGGGGAAACTCTGGTCGTCTCCAACCCCTCGGTCAAACAGATACAGGACGTGAAGCCAGGCGACAGGGTCCTCACAGCGGCCGGTGAGTTCAAGCCCGTTGGGGCGAAGATCAGACACCACTATTCCGGACCAATGTACAGCGTCCGGGTCAAGTCGTTCGGCGAAATCAAAGCAACCCCAGAGCACCCCTTCGTGGCGGTCCAGAGAACTGAGGGGCGGCACAGGCACAACATCGAGTTCGTCGAGCAGAAGGTCGAGGCTTCCGACTTGAAGGTCGGTGACTACCTCGTGTTCCCAGTCATGCAGGCCGTAGTCGATACGGAGAGCTTCAACATCGCTCACGTCAGAAGGGCGAAGGACACCAGGAGCCGGCCTCTTCCGCGCGTGGTTCCACTGAGCGTGGACTTCCTCCGGCTAGCAGGCTACTACATAGCGGAGGGGAGCTCTCACAAGAGAGCGCTAATCTACAGCTTCGACAAGGGCGAAACAGAGTACATCTCCGACGTGAGTGCCCTGATGGAGTCGCTCTTTGGGCTGCACGGCAGGCTGGACGCGAAGGAAGGCAGCAATGGTGTCGACCTGGTGTTCAACTCGTCCTACCTCTCTGAGCTCTTCGAGTCCATCTTCGGCGCGAGCGCGGAAGAGAAGCACATCCCTCACAACTTCATGTTGCTGCCTATTGAGAAGCAGTCAGCCCTCCTTAGTGGCATCTGGAGGGGCGACGGCGACTTCAGGAAGTTCAGGGCGAGATACACCACGACCTCGGTGGTCTTGGCAGAGCAGGTGAAGATGCTCCTCCTTAGGCAGGGCATCATACCGATAATGCAGACCGAGGCAGCTCATGACAATCACATGACCGCTTACAGACTCTACGTGAGCTACTGGCGCGACTACAACAGGCTGGCCGAGATTGTTGGAGCAAAGTCACGCAGAGTGAAGGCCCGTGACAAGCGGTCATCTGTCCTGAGAAACGGGAGGGCTTACCTTCCGGTGTCGCAGATTAAGACGTTCCAGTTCGACGGCCAGGTTTACGACCTCACGATGGACGACACCGCCCATACCTTCGTGACAAGCGTTACTGCATCGGGGAACTGTGGGGACTTCGGCATCCTAAACGCCGTCCAGATGGCCCTGGCGGAGATGAACGTAGACCCGTCCCGCACCGTGGTCGTCTCTGGAGTAGGCTGCTCTTCCAAGGTTCCACATTTCATCAAGACATATGGTGTCCACACCCTCCACGGCAGGTCACTCCCATTCGCCACGGGCATCAAGCTGGCCAACCCCAACCTCGAGGTGATAGACGTAGGAGGCGACGGCGACGGGATGGGAATCGGCGCCGGGCACTTCGTAAACTCGGGGAGGCGTAACCTGGACATGTTGTACATCATCCACGACAACGAGGTCTATGGGCTGACCAAGGGCCAGGCAGCTCCAACGATGAAGCTCGGGATGAAGACGAAGTCTCTCCCACTCCCCAACGTCAACCAAGGAATCAACCCACTAATGCTGGCCATAGCTTCAGGCTACACATTCGTAGCCAGAGGATACTCGTATGACGTGCGCCACCTGAAAGACCTCATCATCAAAGGCATCCGTCACAACGGGTTCGCGTTCCTCGACGTTCTGCAGCCGTGTCCCACCTACAACGACGTCCAGACGAAGGAGTACTGGGCAGGCGAGGGCAACCTCGACGCCGCCGGCAAGCCACAGCCCAGGACATACAAGCTGGAGGAGACGGGATACGATGGAATCGTCCACAATCCTGATGAACAGGAGATGGAAAAGAAGGTCCAGCAAGCAGTCCTCAAGTCATTCGAGTTCGGGGACCACACGCCCATCGGTGTCTTCTATCAGAATGAGTTCGTGACCACGTACGAGGGGCGCCTCGCCTCGAGGATGCCGTCGTACAAGACAAACCCGCCAGCAGACCAGGAGATCGCACGCGCGGACGGAACTCCTCTGGCCAACATCGACAAACTCCTCGAGGATATGCGCGTATAGCCTCAGACAGTAAGGATTGCACGCAAGGGCCATCGAGCGAGGCTGGAGACAGGTCGTCGAGATCTCGATGCTCCTTGAGTTCTACGAGAGGCGCATTCCGCCCCCGCACAGGTGTTGCCACTCGTTGCCGGTCGCCTGAGAATCCCTCTATATTTCGAGGCGCGCACTTGCCTGCCCTGTGTCGATTTAGCATACGAACGCATATATACGAACCCTGGACCGCGTGTCGTTTTGCGCATTAATTGGCGGCGTCTGCCTTAAGCAAAAGGGCATAGCCCCAACGCGATGAAAACGCACGACCTCCAGATGCGCGCACAAAGTGGAGATCTGACTTCATTGGTTGGATCTGACATGGGTTGTGCTTTACACCTCGCAGAAATGCGTGGTCGTACTCCTCGATAATCGACTCCGGTTGATCCTGCCGGACCCGACTGCTATCGGATTGGGATTTAGCCATGTTAGTCGCGCGTTCTCTGGCTACAGGGGACGCGGCGCACGGCTCAGTAACACGTAGTCAACCTGCCCTGGAGACGCGGACAAACCCGGGAAACTGGGGCTAATCCGCGATAGATGACTTCATCTGGAAGGAGAGGTCGTCGAAAAGGCGGCGCGAGTATGCTTCGCGTCTTTCGCTCCAGGATGGGACTGCGGCCGATCAGGCTGTTGGCGGGGTAATGGCCCACCAAACCTGTAACCGGTACGGGCTTTGAGAGAAGGAGCCCGGAGATGGACACTGAGACAAGGGTCCAGGCCCTACGGGGCGCATCAGGCGCGAAAACTTCGCAATGCGCGAAAGCGTGACGAGGCTAGTCCGAGTGCCTTCCGC
>JASHOZ010000007.1 GCA_030038395.1 Nitrososphaerales archaeon | reverse complement strand
GTTCCTCCTGGTCGTCGCACTCTCCGTCGCGATGGTCGCTTTCGCAACCTTCGCTTCTCCCGGCCAGCCTCCTATCGGGCATGCGTCACTACAGGCTGCCACCGGGTGCGGCACGGGTAACGCAGTCCTGAATCCTGCAGACAACCCTCTCGTCAAGGGGATAGTGCAGACGCACGGGTTCCTGTATCTCGAGAACGGGTCAGCCTACTCTGCCTTGCTATACGGGTACTCTTCGGGGCCCAGCATCCCTCTTGAGACCATTGTGACCTTCTTCTCTCCGAACTGTTCCGCGGTAATAGAAGCATACGTGATAACCGCTCCCGCGTCGGGCGCATCTTCGGTCGGCCCGGGTCAGGTCGCCGCTGCGCAGGGGTCCCCAGGGGCCAACTCGTCTACGGGTGTCACCCTCCTGACGGACATCAACCTAACGGCGGACACGACAAGCGGGGCGCACCAGTTCACCCCTATCCTTATCGAATTGTCATGGTACAACGCGACAATCTGGCAGGGCATTTAGGGCCGTCACTGCCCGGCCAGGTGAGCGGTCAAGTCGTTGCCGCGAACGCGCATGGGGCGGGCGAGGGAGAGCGGGCGGCCTGAGCGAGTATCCACGTCGATATCGACGTCGATGGAGGCTAGGCGTACTTCCTACGCCGGGGAGCTCCGGAGGCGCCCCCTGACTTCCCTCAGGCCGATCGGGGGTGGCCGTTAATAGCGTCTTGAGAATCTGGCATACAGCATGTCAGGCCGCCGGGAGCGAACCTGGCCCATCCCTGTTTCGCGACATGTAGCGCAACCGCCAGAGCCGCCGCGGAGGTTCACGATCACCTTCACCATCGACGAACGCCTCCTTGGGAAGATCAAGAGGTTCCACGTGTACCCCTCCCAGATATGCGTAGCGGCGCTTAGTCGCGAATGCACGCGCAGGGGGAGGGCCTTGAAGGTGCGGAAGAACGTCGCCAAGAGGCGACAGATAGTGAATAGGTTTAGCGGGGAAGTCTTGTCGACGTCTTGACCCGAACGCATGTCCGTCCTTAGGTGCAACTCCTCTTTCCTTCGGCATCGGCCCGAACAACCTTAGGCCACGACAGCCAAGTCTCTGCCGCGGACACCATGGTGTCTACGACCCACAAGATGCCAACCCGAGCGCAAGTTTGACCGTCGCCGGAGGGACATTTGGGCGCCCCAGAGGCCCTACACTCCGGTATCCCTACAGGGGAACCGCCTGACTTTCAAAATTAGGGGGTGGCTGAATAGCAAGCTTCTTTGCTCCCAGGAGCCGCTTTATTACCCCACAGGGACACTATACCTGTGGATGGTCGGTTTTTCGCGTGTACCGTCCAGGGGAACTAGACGTACGGGCGCCCGGAGCCTCCCTGGGAGCTCTTCCGACTTTCCGGGATGCGGCCAGAGCCCTGGCCGGCGACCTGATCGACTAGGAGGCGGTCGGACGAAGGAGGGCGTGGCCGGTCGAGACTTCGGTCGCTGATCTGCGCCAGCCGCCAGGGACAGAATACTCTCATAACCCGCTCCCCTCGCTCTCCCTCCGTGGCCAGAGGAGGCTGCCTGTTCTGCAGGGTCGTCGCCGGGGAGGAGAGGTCCTGGTGCGTCTATAGGGACAGGTCGGTCATGGCGCTCCTCGACCCGTACCCGCTCACCAGGGGGCACACGCTCGTCATCCCGGTGCGCCACTACGAGAGCATGTTTGACATACCTGACCCTCTGCTGCGGAGGATCGTGTCTCTCTCAAAGAGGCTGTGCATGGCTTACGAGCAGGCCCTGGGGGTCGAAGGCGTGGCCGTGGAGGTGCTGAACCACCGGCTCAAGAAGCCCGCCCACAGGCACTTCCACCTCCACGTCATCCCGCGCTACGACAGGGACGACCAGCGGGACCCCGCTAACGTGAAGCCAGGCCAGAACTTCCCGAGGGAGTCCGCGAGGAGCCTGGACAGGACGTTGTCGAAGGTCAGAGCGAGGCTCGCCCGTTAGCACTGAATCCGCGTGAAGGGGGTTCGCAAAGGGGGCGCCTGACATGAAACCCCCCCTTCTCTTGCCTCAATCCCGGGGCGCGGTGGGCGACCCTCGTCCGACTGACGCAGTCGACGTCGATATCAAGTTTGATGGCGGGTCGCGCACAGCTCCGCGCGGGCGGGCGATGGGGGATGCAGTCGGGAAGTTGGCGGTCTTCGAGCGGCAGGCTCGACCAGTGAGCGTGTACCGGTGGGAGCTCCCGGAATCAGGCCGCTAGGGTAGCAGGACGCAGTCTCCTTCGCCCTTGAAATCCCTGTCGAACGTCAGCGTCCTCTGCCCCAGGGAACGCCCGGTCGCCAGTACGATCCCGTCGATCAACCCGAAGGAGGGGTAGCCCGCCTTTCGCCGTGCGCGCTTGATCTCCGCGGCGTCGAGGCAGATCCCCCCGTCGAGCGGCACTATCCGGGCGACCTCCTTGACGGAGTCGACCCTCTGTCTGGGAGATGCTCTGTTCCTCACCGCCCAGTCCGCCACCTCGGCGAGCTGGATGACCGAGATGTAGGCGTCTTCGTCCCCGATCTCGGCAGTTATGCGTTCGAGGACGGGGGACCCCGGAGGATTCCTGAATATTTCTACGAGCGCGCTGGTGTCGAGGAGCACTAGAGCCTGTCACTCTTGTCCCTGACGAATGGCTTGGAGTGCGCGTCCGTCCCCGCCATCTTCTTGATTGCCGCGCTCCGCTTCTGCTTCGGTATGGGGACTGAAAGCTTCACGACGTCCCCCTCTCTCGCACCCGTCTCGTCCAGGACGCCCTTCGGTATTATCACTGCCATCGAGTTGCCCACCCTTCTCAGCTTTCCCTCGAAGACGGTCGACATCCGTTAGATTATAACGTAATAACTAGTTAAGGCTATCGCCCGCCTTTCGGTTGAGCCCTTCGCGCGGTGCGCCTGGAGGTTGCCGCGGAAGCCAGACGGTGTCGGGCGCAGTGTGTCAGCCTGGCTGCCGCTCCTCCTGACTTCGCGCTATCTCGATGGCATTCCGAAGGACGTCGCTCCAGTTGACGTGGGAGAACCGTCCCATCTTCCGCCTAGTCTGATCGTCTACCCTCACGGAGACCATCCCCACGAGGAGTCGGGGACTGCCGCGCCCCACGCTCATTACCGTGATACGAGACCGCGCTGCTTATATGTTTCCCCACCAGTACACCAGTGGGAATGAGCGTCGTGGTGTCGGAGGACGCCAAGGGGAGGCTCCTGCTGCCTGTCGAGATACGGCGCAGAGTGCGCGCGAAGCGCTTCAGAGTCACGATGAGAGGAGAGACAATAGAACTCCAGCCCGTCGCGAGCCTCCGGGAGCTGAAGGGCAAGTACAGGGACGTGATCAAGGGCGACTGGGAGGAACTGGAGGAGAAGGGGGAGGAGTTTGCAGCGTCGGGGAAGAGATGAGGGCACGCCCGATGCGCTCGTCGGCGACGCCGACCTGTTCTTCTTCTTCCTGAAGGGGGGGCGGCTGCAGGAGGAAGCGGCGCTGGTTGTGGAGTCAGCCGAGAAGGGAACCATAGCGTTGAGGACTTCCTCGGAAGTCTACGACGACGCGATATCCGCGATCAGGGCGGAGGGGACTTCTATCGAGGTCGCCAACGGTTTCGTGTCAGACATGAGCTCTATCAGGCACACTGCGCTCCCGATGAGCGCGGAGATAGCCGAGAAGGCGCTGTCGCTTTACGGAAAATACGGCGGAAGGCGCAGGCTCAGTTACTTTGACGCGTTCCACGTCGCGACCGCCGTGAGGTACGACCTCCCCCTGCTGACCTCGGACAGGTTCATACTGCAGAACGCCGCCCCCTTCGGCGTGGCGGTGAGGGACCTCGCCGACTGGGGGCGGTGACTTGAAGAGCATCAAGCTGTACTGGAACGAGAAGAACCTGAGCGGTGGGGACGCGCTTGCGCTCCTCTTCGGCGACAGGAAGGAGACGATAAAGGCGGCGAAGCTCATGACGGCGCGGATGAAGGAGGCGAGCACGTTGTCGATGACGAAGCGCGAGATGCGCTTCTTCGCGAAGGAGCTGCAGGCGGGGAAGCTCGGCGTGAAGTACAGCTACCACAACTTCTACACGAAGCTGCTGCGGAAGCTCCTCGACATGGGGTTCGTCGAGAAGGACGTGCTGATCTGGGACCAGAAGAGGAGGAAGACGGTGGCGGTGTACCAACTGAGGCTGCAGTCTATCCCGGAGCGCGCTCCGCAGAGCGGGTTCGTGAAGCAGGCGTGGCAGATTGCGAGGGGCTGGAACGAGCTGGTGCAGAGCTGAGCGGGTGAGGCCGTGCGTACGCTGAGAAGCGTCCAAGGGGTGACATACTGGGTCCTGGAGGACGGGGAGGAGGTCCGCCAATTCATCAACCGCAACGTCAGGGCGGAGTGGGAGAGGGACAACCTCACGGACGGAGTCGACTCCTCGGCCGACCCGTGGCTCAGGAGCCTCCGGCGGAGGAGGTGGGCGCTGAAGACGGTGCGGGTCGACGCGGTGAGGCTCGACCCGCAGACCGTCGCGAGGGCGGGCTTCACGAGGCGGCTTGAAGAGCGTAGCCGGGAGCTCAGGCGCTCCGTAGAGGACTACGGCGCGGTGATATGGCCCTTCGTCGTCCGGGGGGAGGACGCGGAGCTGAAGGACGGGTACTGCAGGCTCGCCACCCTGCGGCGGATGGGGGTGACAGAGACGATGGCGTACGTAGGCGTGCTACACGGCGAACGCGCGAGGGGAACAGCGTCCTCGGGGTAGGAGGCCCAGTCGGGACCCGCTGTGCTCGGGACGGCCCCATGCAGCGTAAATATCGTCGCCATGGCTCTCCGCCGATGTCGAAGTTCTGCACGAGCTGCGGGAGGGAGAGCGGAGACGAAGCCGCCTTCTGCGAAGGGTGCGGGCACCCCTTCCCATCCTCTGCGCAGGCTCCCGCCTCGGCCGGCTCAGTTCCATCCGACCTTCCGCCCTCGAAGCGGTTCACGGCACAGCTCATGGCGGGGGAGCACAAGCACATCCTGTTGGACCTCGTCCTGACTGATGATAGCGCGGGCACGGCCGCGGTGGCCACAAAGACCTCGATGATGCACGAGAAGTACGACGTGAAAGACTCTGAGGGGCGGCTGATGGGGAGGGTCGAAAGGAAGATGCACTTCAACGAGGACAGCTTCCCGATAGCTGACGGGTCCGACAACGTCCTCTGGGTCGTGCAGTCGAAGGGGGGCGGGAAGGGGAGGCGTCCCGCCATCTGGATAGAGGACTCGGCAGGGAACTCCCAGGCAGACCTGCAGTACGACGGCCTAGCGAGCTTCAACCTCGTGAAGTTCGACGGCACGCCCGTTCTCAGGGCGGAGATCTCCGCGGGGGGCGGCATCCGCGACGAGCTCTCGAGCCTCAGCACGAGGAAGTACGCGATCAGTCTGTTCGACCAGACGATCCAGCCGTGGCAGCTCGCGGCGCTTTTCGCCGCCATCGAAGCCGGGATGAATCGGTAGGGAGCGCGCTGGCGAGACGCTTCGCGGTGGACCTTGTCCACATGAACCTGCAGGAGGAGCCTCCTCAAACGTCGATCTTTCGTTGCTAGGATAAATAGGGACGTGCCGTGCCGTCGAAGTCCTTGCGACCGGCGAAGTATCCGAAGGACGTGCTGCTTTTCCTGTACGACCCCGACAGGAAGTACGTCCACGTGCTCGTCGAGATGAAGAACGCGAGAGGCGCCATGGGCGAAGTGGCTACGGAAGCCTCGCACCTCGGCCTCAACATCCTGAATGGCTTCACCTCTGTCGACGCCGGCCAGTCCGTGGGGGTGTGGAGCTTCTTCGCGGAACGGACCGAGAGAGACCTTCGACCGCAGCAGATAGTCGAGGCGCTCGAGAGGTCGAAGCACGTCGTCTCGGTCAGGGTGGCTGAGAGCGCTGGGGGTCTGCTCACCGACTCGTTCCACTTCCCTCTCAGGTTCACCCCGGGGAGGACGGCGATCGGCTTCAACCCTACGTCCGTCGCGTCGATGTTTAGGCGCGTGACCGAAGCGTTCGGCACTGGGGGTCAGGTCATAATCTACGAGGAGGGGAGGGCGGTCGGCAAGGAGGGCGCGAAGTTCCTGCTCGCCGCCATCGGGAAGAAGGCGCTCCTCGCGCAGCTGGGGAAGGTGAGCGACCTGTTGAGCGGGTGGGGGTGGGGTATCGTCGAGTCGCTGGAGTGCGACGCCGAGATTAGCGAGGTGCGAGTCAGGGTGTCCGCAAGCTTCGAGTCGGCGGCCTCGAAGACAACCCTGCCGTCGTGCCACTTCATGCGGGGGACTCTGGAGGGGATCTTCGAGGCGTTCTCCGGGCGCGACATGATGGCGATCGAGGAGACGTGCGCATCGCAGGGGTCCGACGCGTGCGAGTTCG
>JASHOZ010000064.1 GCA_030038395.1 Nitrososphaerales archaeon | reverse complement strand
CGAGGAGACGATGGGGAGGATCCGCGGCACCCTCGTGCTCCGAGAGGCCGTGAGCGACGCTGATGTCGTCATCGAGGCCGTCCCCGAAGACCTCGAAACAAAGCGGCGGCTGTTCGCCGAGGTCGACGCTCTCGCCCCTCCTGGGGCGCTCTTCGCGTCCAACACGAGCACACTCCCGATAGGGGAGCTCGCAGCGGCGACCAAGAGGAGGGGCCTGTTCGTCGGGATGCACTTCTTCAACCCGCCTCCCATGATGCCTCTGCTGGAGGTCACGAAGGGGGACGGGACCAGCGACGAGTCAGTCGCGCTCGCCGTCGGTCTCGGACGCAGGCTCGGGAAGGACGTGGTCGTCTGCAGGAAGGACGTCCCCGGGTTCGTCGTGAACAGAGTCCTAGGGCCGCTACTCAACGAAGCAGCGTGGGTCGTGCAGAGAGGGGAAGCGACGCAGGAGCAGGTCGACTCGATGGCCCTGTACACCGTCGGCCTCCCGATGGGTCTCTTCGAGCTTGCGGACTACAGTGGGATCGACACGATCTACAAGGCAGGGGTCGCAGTCGCCTCGCGCGACCAGTCAAACGTTCTCGTAGCCCCCCTGTTCAAGCAGAAAGCCGAGGAGGGGAAACTCGGGCGGAAGACAGGCGAGGGGTTCTACAAGTACAAGGCAGGGGGGTGGACCAGGCCGGCGATCGCGAGGGAAGCGGGGAAGGGGATCGACCCGCTCACGGTCTTCGCGCCGGCGGTGAACGCCTCCGCCTGGCTCCTGCGGAACGAGGTCTGTTCCGCCGAGGAGCTCGACAGGGCGGTCAAGCTTGGCCTCGGGTTTCCCGAAGGGATCCTTAGGCTCGCGGACGCATGGGGGGTCGACAAGGCAGTGGGAGTGCTCAACGCGAAGGCCGGGAGCTGGGGTGGCTTCTACTCCCCTGACCCTCTGCTCCTCAAGATGGTGGCTGCCGGCTCCACAGGGAAGTCGGCTCGCCGGGGATTCTACGAGTACGCGGCCGCTGCTACGGGCCCTGCGGAGGTCGTAGTCAGGAAAGAACCGCCGCTCGCTTGGGTCGTCCTCAACCGGCCCCACAGGCTGAACACCATCACCCACGTGCTGGTCAAGGAGCTGGTCGAGGCACTGAGGTCGCTCGACGAGGACGCCTCGGTCCGGGTGATAGTCATACGAGGGGAAGGGGACAAGGCATTCAGCGCCGGAGCCGACCTGACGAGCTTCGAGTCCGTTGCGCCCGGGAGGGTATTCGCCTTCGCACGGGGATGGTTCGAATCATTCTCAGTTGTGGAGAAGGTCGGGAAGCCCGTCGTCGCTGCGCTGAACGGGCTTGCCTTCGGCGGAGGGTGCGAGCTGGCCCTCGCGTGCGACTTCCGTCTCGCGTCGGAGGACGCACAGATCGGGCTGACGGAGACGAAACTCGGGCTCATGCCTGGCGCCGGCGGGACGCAGAGGCTCTCCAGGATCGTCGGGGAGCCGAAGGCCAAGGAGATGATCTTCCTGGCGGAGCGGCTCACCGCCGAGGAGGCGCTGCGCGTCGGCCTCGTGAACCGCGTCTTCCGGAAGGCGGAGTTCGAGAAGGGGGTCACCGACTTCGCCCTCAGGCTCGCGAAACAACCCCCGCTGTCGATGAAGCTCGCCAAACACGCGATGAACCTCTCGTCCCAGGTCCCCACCGAGGCGGGTCAGCTCTTCGAAGCGGCAGGCTTCGGGCTGCTGCTCTCCACGGAAGACGCGAACGAGGGGATCTCAGCGTTCCTAGAGAAGAGGGAGCCGGAGTTCAAGGGAGAGTAGGACCTTGCCGGGCGGAAGTCCAGTGGCAAGACCTCTCCGCGGGCGAAAGGTTATCACATGCGCGGCCGCCACATCTCTGACTCTTGCCGGCCATCCCCGAAATCGCAGCCAAACCTGAGTACGCCGACCTCCAGACTTGGGCGCGGGTGTTCGCTGCCAGGGAGATACTCCCCTTGGCCGAGAAGATCGACAGAGAGGACGAATACCCCTTCCAGCTGCAGAAGAAGATGGGCGAATACGGGCTCCTTGGGATAACGCTCCCGAAGGAGTACGGAGGGCTCGGCCTCGACATGGTGGGAGCCTCGATAGTCGGAGAAGAGATCTCGAAGGCGAGCCTCTCAGCCGGGTTCCTGATGGGCGTCCAGAACGGGCTCGCTGGGAGCGCCATCGCTCTCTTCGGGAGCGAAGAGCAGAAGGCCAAGTACATCCCTCGACTCGTGAAGGGCGAGATCATAGGAGCCTACGGGCTCACAGAGCCAGGCGCCGGTTCTGACGCGGCCGCTATTTCGACGAAGGCCGTCCGGGAAGGGTCGTCGTACGTCGTCAACGGCTCGAAGATGTTCATCACCCAGGGGGCGGTCGCCGACCTCCTGGTCCTCTTCGCGCGGACGGGGCCCTCGGGGTCGGGGGCTGCAGGCATCACTACCTTGCTGGTCGAGAAGGGAGACGCGGGGTTCCGCGTCGGGCAGAAGCTCGAGGTGATGGGGGCGCGGGGGACAGGCACGGCCGAGCTACTGTTCGAGAACTGCCGAGTCGGCCAGGAACGCGTCGTCGGCCACGAGGGGGACGGCTTTCTGATCGCCCTCGGGATCCTCGGCCGGTCGAGGATCGGGGCGGCTTCTGCTGCTGTGGGGGTAGGGGAGGCGGCTCTGGAAGCGTCGCTGGCCTACGCGGCCAAGAGAAGCATATTCGACAGGCCGCTCGGAAAGTTCGAGGCGATCAGGTTCATGCTGGCCGACATGGCGACGAGGCTGTCGGCCGCGAAACTGCTCACCTTCCATGCGGCCACGGTCCACGACCGCGGAGATGACTTCATGAAGGAGGCTTCGATGGCGAAGTATTTCGCGAGCGAGGCGGCGGTCTGGGCGGCCGAGAGGGCCATCCAGATACACGGCGGCTACGGCGTCAGCAAGCTCCTCCCGGTCGAAAGATACCTCCGCGACGCGAAGATCCTCGACATCGTCGAGGGGACCTCCGAGGTCCAGAGGTGGATCCTGTCAAAGGAGCTCTTGGGGGATTAGAGGTGCGCGCGAGCTGAATAGGGTAGCCATTGTCGGCATCGGCCATTCGCGCTTCGGGAGGAGGACAGACGTCACCGTCTCCGAGCTCGCGTTCGAGTCCATCAAGCAGGCGCTGGACGACGCCGGGGTCGACAAGAAGGACATCGGGGGGATGGTGGTCGGGACAGCAGGGGGGTGGTACGAGGAGGCCCTCCCGGCCGTCGCGATAGGCGAGTACGCGGGCCTCGAGTCGGTCGGGAGCATGCGCGTGGAGGCCGCTTGCGCGAGCGGGAGCGCCGCGGTCAGGGCCGCCTACGACAGCGTCAGGAGCGGTGGAGCAGACGTCGCGCTGGCTGTCGGGGTAGAGAAGATGACGGAGGTGGACACGCTCACCTCGATCGAGCTCATAGGGAGGGCGGGGTCGTACGTGTGGGAGTTCGAGAACTACGGAATGACGTTCCCCGCGTACTACGCGATGTACGCCGTGTCGCACATGAACAGGTTCGGGACCACGGAGGAAGACATGGCCAGGGTCGCCGTCAAGGCACATCACTACGGGGCGCTCAACCCGCTCGCACAGTTCCAGAAGGAGGTCACCATCGAGAAGGCGCTCCAGTCCCAGGTGGTCGCGTGGCCCCTCAAGCTGTACGACGCTTGCCCGCTGTCGGACGGCTCCGCCGCCGTCGTCCTCGCCTCGGAGGAGACGGCGCGCAAGCTGACCGACACACCGATATGGATCAAGGGCGTCGGGAGCTCCTCCGACTCCGCAAACCTAAGCCGGCGAGGGGACTACGTCGGGCTGCGAGCCTCGGTGGAGGCCGCTAGGAAGGCGTATGCGATGGCGGGCGTCACTCCCGACATGTTCGACGTCGCCACCTGCCACGACTGCTTCACAATAGCGGAGCTCATGGCCTACGAGGACCTCGGGTTCTGCAAGAAGGGGGACGGCGCGAAGATGATCCGCGACGGAGAGACAGAGATCGGGGGACGCATACCGGTGAACCTCGACGGGGGACTGAAGGCGAAGGGGCACCCTATAGGCGCCACGGGGGCGTCCATGACGGTGGAGATAACCAAGCAACTGCGCAACGAAGCGGGCCGGCGGCAGGCGCCGATAGAGCACGGTCTGGGGCTTGTGCACAACGTCGGTGGGACGGGGCACTACGCCTACGTCACTGTCCTGTCGAGGGACTAGCATGTCGGCAGACCCTGCGCTCGCCTCTAGGAGGTCGCTTACGCTGAAGTTCAACATCCCCATCTCGAAGACGAGCGAGTTCTGGTCGGCGCTGAAGCAGGGGAGGTTCGTTACTACGAGGTGCACCAGCTGCGGGACTGTCAGCTTCCCGCCTCAATCCGACTGCCCGAAGTGCATGAAAGGGGAGGCTACCTGGACTGAGCTCGGAAGGGACGCGACTGTCGTGACCTTCACACAGGTGAGGATGCCCCCGGCCAGCTTCGCCGAGTGCGACCCGTACGTCATCGCCATATGCGAGCTAGAGGGGGGACTGAAGCTCCTGGCTTGGCTGGAGGGGGTCGACCCCGAGGGAGTAAGGCTGGGGATGAAGGTCAGGCTCGAGGGGCGCACGAGCCCCGAAGGGAACCCGTACTACGTCTTCGTCCCGACCTAGAACTCTGTGGGGACGTTCTTCATCACCTCGGCGAAGCGCGTGAACCTGTCCCTGTATATCAGAATCTTCGTGATCGACCCCTTGAACTTCAGCTTCCCGCTTAGCACGGCGGACTGAATGTCGGTCTCTCCCTTCACGACCTTCGACCACGCCTCGTAAGTGCCATCCAGCGAGAACTCGGCGGGCGTCCCAGGCGCCACCTTGCTCAGCGTCGTCGTCCCGTTCTCGACGGCGAGGACATAGTTCTGCCCGATGTCCGTCACGCTCATGGCGATGCTCGTCTTGATCGACTTCGAGCTCTCCTGCCACTTCTGGTCGCTGGCTAGCCCAGCCTGGACTTCGGAGAAGTACTCGTCACTCAGGAACTTCGCCATGTTCTGCCGTCCTACTCGCGGCGGCTCTGTTTTTGAGCTTACCTATGGCCCCCGAGGTCGCAACGCCCTTCAGGACGGTTCCGCGCACTCGAATGTCCGCCCCCGCGAGCCGCAGCGAGCGAGCGCCCGGCCCAGAGGTCTTCACGACGACCGCCTTCGGGTTCTCCTTGAGCGAGATCAAGGCAGCCCGCCCAGCCAGCTTCTGAACCACGCCCGAGAGTTCTGCCAGGTCTTCCTCTACCAAGGCGCGGTCGGCGAGAAGCAGGACGTAGCGCTTCACCGTGTCTGCCGCTCCCCTCCAAAGAGCGCGTCGCGGTAGTACTCGGCGGCGACGTTCCCCCTGAGCGCAAAGCTCCGTGGCTTCACCTTCACCCTCACGGCGTCTTCGGCACCCTCCGCGAGCACTCCTTTGACGAGCCGCTGCTTGTCGAAACGCAGGAAGAGCGCCGAGTGCTCGTCCATGAGTGACGCCACCTGGGCGCGGAAACCCTTCTTGGCCTCCGCCGGAGTGTGCCTCGCCACACTCTCTAGGACGTCCCGCACCTTCTCGCCTACCACCTGATATCGCACGCGGACTATCGCGTTGCCGAAGTGGCCCTCGAACCTCTCCTCCTCGGGCGGGGCGACGATGGAGAGCGCTGCGCAGACGGAGTCCTCGAGTGCCTCCAGGTCTTCGGTCGCGTGCACGATGAACGAGACCTCTACCGACTGGATCGGGCCCTGCAAGTCCGCCTCATCCCACAACCGATAACTATTAGCGATTTGGGAAGCAGAGTCGTGCCCAGAAGCCTGCCTGCCGCTGACATCCTCTCCGACGAGGTAAAGCCCTGCGTCGAGCTCGCCGGGAGCCTGTACGGGCGGACACGAAAGCTGTAGCTGCGCATGAGCACCTACATCCTCGGCGTGGAGAGCACCGCCCACACATTCTCCGTGTCTGTTGTCTCCTCCGACGGTAGGATTCTCTCGAACGAGAAGAGCATCTACAAGCCGGCGGCGGGGCGCGGGATCCACCCCTTCGAAGCCTCCCAGCACCATCTGGCCTTAGCTGGGACCGTCCTCGAACGCGCGATAAGGGAGTCCGGCGTCGGGGAGGAGGACCTGTCCGCCGTCGCATACGCGATGGGCCCTGGCCTCGGCCCGTGTCTGAGGGTCGGAGCGGTGGTCGCCAGGACGCTCGCTTCGTCCCTCGCCGTCCCACTGGTCCCGGTGAACCACGCCGTCGGGCACATAGAGCTCGGCTGCCTCCTGACGGGCGCGCGGGATCCGGTAGTGCTGCTCGTCTCCGGCGGCCACACGATGGTCATCGCCTATTCGGGGGGGCGATGGAGGATTCTCGGAGAGGGCCTCGACCTCACCCTGGGGCAGCTGCTCGACCAGTTCGGAAGACACGCAGGCCTGGCTTCCCCATGCGGCGCCGCCGTCGAGGCCGCGGCGTCGAAGTCGTCCTCTTACCACAGGCTCCCGTACTCTGTGAAGGGGAACGACGTCTCCTTCTCGGGGCTCCTGACGGCGGCGAAGGAGAAGCTCGACGCCGGCGTCAGCTTCGAGTCTGTCTCCTTCTCGATCCAGGAGACGGCGTTCGCCATGGTCACAGAGGTGACCGAGAGGGCGCTGGCGTTCACCGGGAAGAGCGAGCTGATGGTGGTCGGGGGCGTGGCGGCAAACGCCAGGCTCGCCGGAATGATGACGACGATGGCCGCGAGGCACTCCGCGAGGGCCAACCTCGCGCCCGTCTCCTACAGCGGCGACTGCGGCGCCCAGATCGCCTGGACGGGGAGCCTGGCCTTCGCCTCGGGAGTCCAGGTTCCGGTATCGGACGCAGACGTCCGCCAGTCGTGGAGGCTTGACACAGTCGACATACCCTGGCGGAACTGAGAAGCCCCCAGGCTCCCTGATCTACAGGGGGGCAGAAGCGGACATCCTGCAGGGGACGTGGGTGGGGCGCCCCGCGATATTCAAGGTGAGGAAACCGCTCCCCTACAGGCTCCCGGAACTTGATTCAGGGATACGTCGGCAGAGGACGGCGCACGAGGCGACGATCATGCACTCGGCCAGGAAGGCAGGTGTGCAGGTCCCCTGGCTGTATCGCGTCGACATGCCAGGCACCACCCTGGTCATGGAACACGTCTACGGAGAGAGACTCAAGGAACGTGTAGGAGATAGCGCCGAGTCCAGCAGGCTCTTCCGGGCCCTTGGCCAGGACGTGGCCAGGCTGCATGCCGCCGGCATCACGCACGGCGACATTACCACTGCGAACGTAATCGTCAGGCGGAAGGAGCTCGTGCTGATCGACTTCGGCTTAGCGAGCAGGTCGTCGAGGCTCGAGGACAGGGCGGTCGACCTGCGCCTGATCAAGGAGACGCTCGTCGGGGCGCACGCCCGTGTGGCAACTCGGGCCTTCGAAGCGCTGCTGGAAGGCTACTCTGTCGAAGCGGGCGGCCGAGAAGCGGAGGCAGCCGTCACGCAACTGAGGAGCATCGAAAGGAGGGGGAGGTACGCCAGAGTCACGTAAGATATGGTTCGCGACCTCGAACGACCACAAGTTTCGGGAGGCGCGCCAAGCGCTCGGCGAGTTCGGCGTAACGCTCGCCCGACTCCCCTCAAAGGGTGCCGAGCTGCAGTCGGATGACCCCTCGGAGGTCGCGTCCGAAGCGGCACATCGGGCCTACAGCGAATATCGCAAGCCCCTCTTCGTCGAGGATTCGGCCCTCGCGATAGACTGCCTGAACGGCTTTCCCGGGGTCTACGCATCGTTCGTCTTGAGGACTCTCGGGCTGCGCGGCGTCCTGAAGTTGATGGAAGGAGCCAGGAACAGGCGGGCTGAGTTCATCGCCGCCGTCGCGTACTGCGAAGGTGACTCTGTGTGCAAGACGTTCGAGGGGAGGCTCGAGGGGAGAGTGGCCCTGCGCCCCGCAGGGCGAAGGGGTTTCGGCTACGACCCCCTGTTCGTCCCGGCGGGATTCGCACGCACACTGGCGCAGATGCCTTTCTCTGAGAAGTGCGCGGCGTCGCACAGAGGAAGAGCCCTGAAGGCGATGGCGTCGTGGCTGGGCCTCCGCGCCGTCTCTGGCAGCGCCAGGTCGGGCCGGTCTGGGCCGTAACCTTCCCCGGAGGGCAGCGTGGCCGGGTAGCCGGCCCTGAGTCCGCGCTTCCCTGAAGGGATAAATCTTGAGTCCTTCCCCGGCGAGAGAGTGAGCGGTGTCTTCCGAAACAATGGAGTTTCGTTCCTGAGCTTCCCCTCTCAGGACTCTGCGAGGTCTGCCGAGTTCTACCGCAACGTCTTCGGATGGAAGGTGCAGGTGAGACCGGGCCACGCATCTTTCGAGGACGGCACTGGACACGTAATAGGGCACTGGGAGCCGAAGTTCAGAGCGGTCGGCGAAGCCGGGATCGTCCCTTTCATCTACGTTGACAAGCTGGAGCCTATAATCGAGAGACTCAGGGCCAACGGAGGCGAAGTCGTCAGGGCGCCGTACCCCGAGGGGGACCTGACAGTCGCCCTCTTCCGAGACATCGACGGAAACGTCCTAGGCATCTGGCAGCGGGGTGCGATGGACTGAGATCCAGTCCGACGGAGGTTGACAGGGGTCTGAGCCAAACTGCGATTGGCCAAAACCTCCGCGCAACCGGGCAACCTTTATCTGGATAATGCGAAGGACACGGGAAGAAGGTTCCAGCATGGCACGCATCCACTCTCACAGACACGGGAAGTCGCACCAGACGAGGCCGTCGAGCAAAGGGCCTCCCAGCTGGGTGAAGACGACGCCGGAAGAGGTGCGGACCACGATTCTAAAGCTCGCGAAGGAGGGGATGACCCAGAGCAGGATAGGAGTAACCCTGAGAGACGACTACGGCGTCCCGCTAGTGAAGCCGATTGTGGGCGAGTCGATCGGCCGGGTGCTGGCTGACGGCAAGGCTTCTCCGAAGCTCCCGCAGGACCTCCAGGACCTGATCGACCGTGCACAGAGAGTGCAGCGGCACCTGAAGGAGCACGGGAGCGACAGGAAGAACGTCCACTCCCTGGAGCTAGTGGAGGCAAAGATCTACCGACTGGCGAAGTACTACAAAGGCGCTGGCCTCCTCCCCAAGGACTTCAAGTACACTGCCGTAGTCGCACAGCTGGCTTAACGGAGGACCACGTCACGGCGGCCGACCTCGATGGCCTCCTCGCAAGATACAGGACCGTCGCATCACGCATGGCCAAGCTCGTCAAGGAGAGACGCAGGCTGCTCGTCGTCACCCACATCGACGCGGACGGCCTGGCGAGCGGCTCGACCGTGTTCGCCTCGCTCGCCCGAAGAGGGGCGAACGTCGCCTTACGCACCGTCCCTGACCTGGACCAGAAGGCAATAGCTCGCCTGCAGCTGCAGGGGTATGAATTCTACATATTCACCGACCTCGCCTCAACGCTCATCACTGAGCTGGCAAGCGCCTTCGGCGACCGGTTCCTGGTGATCGACCACCACCAGCTCTCTGAGGATGACATGGCCCGCGACAGCGTGATTAACGCCTGGGCGTTCGGCTACGACGGGGGGAAGGAAGCCTGCTCCTCCTCGATGGCCTACTTCTTCGCGTCGTCCCTCGACCCCTCCAACGTGGACCTGTCCCCCCTCGCCGTGGTTGGGGCGGTGGCTGACAGGCAGGATGGCGGGCCGGGGAGGTCGCTGACCGGGCTGAACAGAGCGGCCATGGACGAGGCGCGGGAGGCGGGCCTGATCACTGCGACGAAGGACCTGGTCTTCAGCGGCAGGGAGACGCGCCCCATCCACGAAGCAGTCGCACTGACGTCTTCGCCCTACCTCAAGGGCCTCACGGGCGACAGGGACGCCGTCCTGACAGCCCTGCATGGAGCGGGGATCGAACTGAAGGACGAGGGCGCCTGGCGGACGGTATCATCCCTGTCTGAGGCGGAGAGGGCCAAGCTGACGGAGGTGGTAGCCAGCGTCGTTTCCTCCACAGAAGGGGCCACGGACGCGCTCGCCACGCTGGTCGGCGAAGTCTACACGCTGACCTACGAAGACTCATTCACGCCCCTCCGCGACGCGAGGGAGTTCGCGACGCTGCTGAACGCGTGCGGAAGGATGGAAGCCCCGGGGGTCGGAGTCTCGATTTGCCTCGGCGACCGGTCTGAGGCGCTGAAGGAGGCAATGCAGACGCTATCCCATTACAGGGCGGGGCTAGGGAAGGCGTTGGACGCCCTGACGGGCGACCCGGCGAGGCTCCACCAGACCAGCCACCTCGTCGTCGCCAGGTGCGAGGGCGTCGTCGACGAGAGGCTGCTCGGCCCGGTGATCTCTATTCTCACTTCGTCCCCGGGGTACAGGGACAAGATAGTCGTCGGACTCTCTTCGAGCGGCGACGCCGAGATCAAGGTGTCTTCGAGGGTGGGAGATGCCTTCGCGGGGGAGGTGAACCTCGGGCTGGTGATGAGGGAGGCCGGGGAGGCCGTAGGGGGGGTCGGAGGCGGCCACACGATGGCAGCGGGGGCGCGGATTCCAGTGGAGTCTGCGGAGGCTTTCTTGGAGACGGTTTCGGCCAGGTTCCGGGAATGAACGCGACGACGGAGCTCCGGCTAGCCTGCGCCGACGACACCGTTTGCGCGAGCCTTGCGTCTGTGCTGACGCCCGACAACAGGCGCGCGCCACGCGGGCTGACTATCGCGATGAGACAACGCGGCAGGGTGCTGACAGTCACCATCATCTCCGACTCGCCTCCTGCCGCAGTATCGGGGCAGGCGTCCGTGCTCCGGGACGTGACGCTGTTTCAGGAGATATGGCTTTTATCGCATGCGAGGGCACCCCGCCGGATGGAGCGCAGCGGCGATGCTTGACGTAAAGCTCGTGAGGGAGGACCCCGACTCCGTCGTGGCCAACCTGAAGAAGCGGGGCGCGCTCCAGAAGGTCTCGCTGGTGGCGGATGCGGCCAGGGCGGACTCGGACTGGAGGAAGCTGAAGACGGAGGTCGACGCCCTGCGACACAAGCAGAACACCCTGACGGCCGAGGTAGCGGCGATGAAAAGACGAGGCGAGCCGATCGACGCGAGGATCCGCGAGATCGAGGGCATCCCAGACGAGATAAAGCGGCTGGACGCGGAGGCAGACGCCCGCAGCGCACGCCTGAAGGAAGTGCTGATGAGCCTCCCGAACATGCTCCACGACAGCGTCCCGGAAGGGAAGGACGAGACGGAGAGCGTCACCGTGAAGTCCGTGGGGGGGACCCCGAGGTTCGACTTCAAGCCGAAGGACCACATCGACATCCTGACCGGCCTCGGGATGGTCGACCTCGAGCGGGCCGCCAAGGTGGCCGGCGCCAGGTTCGGATTTCTGCTCGGAGACGCCGTGAAGCTCGAGCACGCGATAATGCAGTACGCCTTGGATTTCCTGAAGGCTAGAGGGTACACGGCCGTCGAGCCCCCCTTCATGCTCAACAGGGCGGCGTACGAAGGCGTCGTCAACCTGGAGGACTTCGGGCCGGTCATCTACAAGATAGACGGGGAGGACCTGAACCTGATCGCGACGTCCGAACACCCGCTCGTGTCGATGCACATGGACGAGATACTGGACGGAGCGAAGCTACCCATAAGGTACTGCGGGTTCAGCCCCTGCTTCAGGGTGGAGGCGGGCGCCCACGGGAAGGACACCAAGGGGATCTTCAGGGTCCACCAGTTCTACAAGGTCGAGCAGGTGATATTCTGCAGACCAGACGAGAGTTGGAAGCTGCACGAGGAGCTCGTCGCCAACGTCGAGAAGATCTATCAGGAGCTGAAGATCCCGTACAGGCTTGTTGCCCTGTGCGGCGGCGACACGGGGTTCATGTCCGCGAAGACGTTCGACCTCGAGGCATGGCTCCCCGGTCAGGGGAAGTACCGCGAAATGGCGTCCTCCAGCAACGTCACGGACTTCCAGTCGCGGAGACTCCTCATCCGATACAGGGACAAGCAGGACGCGCCGACGGCCCTCGTCCACACGCTCAACTCGACGGCAGTCGTCACGAGGACGCTGGTCGCGCTAGTGGAGAATTTCCAGCGGGAGGACGGGTCCGTTGCGATCCCGGAGCCCCTGAGGCAGTACATGGGCGGGGTCGACGCACTGAAGCATCAGTGAGGTTATAAGCTCGCGGAGGGGGGGAGGCTAGTTGCCAAAGAAGGTAGCCAAGGTCAGGGACAAGTGGAAGCTGAAGTCGTGGGTCACGGTCACCGCTTCTCCCTCGTTTGGCAATGCCCCCATAGCGCGCGTCCCCCTGACCGACGTGGAGAAGCCGTCGGGGAGGGTGGTCGAGACGACGCTCTATGACATACTGAAACAGGACCCTCAGCATTACAGCTTCAAGCTCTACTTCCAGATCGACAAGGTGGAAGGCGAGAATGCGGCGACCGTCTTCAAAGGCCACGAGTACTCTCGCGAGTTCCTCCGGAGCCTGATCAGGCGCGGATCGTCGATGTCGGACTTCATCAAGGACTACACCACGAAGGACGGCTACGTCGTCAGGGTGTATTGCACGGCGCTCTCACAGGGGAAGATGAACAGCTCCAAGAAGCACGACCTCAGGGTGATCATGGACCGCGTCATCGCCGAGAGGGCGGCCAATCTCACCTACGACCAGCTGGCCCAAGAGCTCGTCCTGCAGAAGGTCGCTTCAGACGTCTACAACGAGGCGAAGAGGATCACGCACCTCAGGCACGTTGGCGTCCGCAAGAGCAAGCTCATCTCGAGGCCTGACCAGAAGCAGACGCCTCAGGCCCCTCCCCTAGCCCCTCTTGCCGCTTGAGACGATCTTCACTACGTCCCTGTTGCCGAGGACGTGCTCCGCGGACAGCCTCTTCCCGTTGCGGGCGTCGATCGCGTAGAGAAACGTCTCTGCCAGCTCGCCGTGCACCTTCCTCGCCAGGTCTAGGGCAGTAGACCCGCCCTTCATCACGTACGCGTCGGGGAGGACGTTGCCGTCCTTGTCGGACATCTTAGTCTCGTCCTCCACCGGGAAGACGACCACCGCGCTAAGGAGTGTGAAGTACGCCTCGTCTATGGCCTGCTGCACTCCCGTACCGCCGTACACCTTCATCACCCGCGCGTCGACCATGGCGAGGGCGTCGGACTGCGCCTGGCTGAGGGTCGCGGGTTCCACGGCTTCGAAGGAGGCGTCCCCGGGGACGTATCTGATCATCCCTCGCTCGGCCGCCCTCCTGAGCAGGAGCTCCGCCTCAGACGCGCACGGTATCACCCTCCTCCCACTCTGCTTCAGCCTCTCCACGTTCGCCGCGGAGGTGGGTAGGTCGCACTTGTTCGCGGCGACCAAGGATGGCTTTGTGAGCTTCCTCATGCCAGACACAAGGTCCATCAGCTGGGCGGAGCTCCACGAGCTGGGTCTCTCCGCCGGAAGGTGGTTGTGCAGGACCACCTGTTCCACGTCGGCAAGCGTGACCGAGAGGCCGGAGAGCCGGTTCGCCACGTGCTCCATTATCCGCCCCCTCGTCTGCTCAATGGCCTTGGAGGCCCTGTCCCAGTCCCTCGCCAGCAGACCGTAGACCCAGAGGTCAAACTCTCGCTCGACCATCTCCACGTCCTTCCGCGGGTCGTGCGACCCCGCGGGGACCTTCCTCCCCTCCAGATCGGTCGACCCTGAAGCGTCCACGACTTCTATGAGCGCGTCGGCCTGCCTGACGTCGTCCAGGAATTGGTTGCCGAGCCCCTTCCCTTCGGCGGCTCCCTCGACCAGACCTGCGACGTCGACCAGTTTGACGGGAATGAGCCTGGTCCCGTTCACGCAGACGGAGTTCCTCGGCTTGTCGGTGACCCCCAGCTCTGCGCAGGGGCACTTCGTCCTCAGGTAGGCGACCCCTACGTTCGCCTGGATCGTGGTAAAGGGGTAGTCGGCTCGCGGCACATCCTTCAGTGTCGCCGCGGAGAAGAACGTCGACTTCCCCACATTAGGTTTGCCGACGACTCCCACGAGCACGCACGTCGCCGCCACTCCGGCCGTTATAACCGTCTGGCAGGTCCGCCTCTCGGATGGGGACCGTCTGCGTGATCGGGGGCGGACCCGCCGGAGTGGGAGCGGCTGCCGAAGCGGCGGCGGAGGGCTCGAAGGTCACGCTGATGGAAGGCTCGCAAGACCTGAGAGAGGTCGACGAGTGGAGAGCCTGCTCGGACCCTTTCCCGTCGGTCCCGGTGGGTTCGTCAGAGCGTCTCGCATCGCTGGGAGTCGAGGTAAGGGTGGGGAGAAGGGTCACCTCCATCGGTCCAGGCTGCCGCGTCCACGCCTCGGGTTGCGAGCGATTCGACTCCGTGGTGGTCGCCACCGGGAGCAGCCATGTAGTCGAGCCGTTCGAAGGGAGGAAGAAGTCCGGCGTCTTCGCGATGGCAACTCGCTCATCTCACGAGTCGTTCGCGGCCCGCCTGGCGCGGCGGCCGTCGGTCGTCGTCTCCGGGGGAGGCTTGGCTGCGATGCGGTTGGCGGACCAAGCGATTCAGGCGGGGGCCGCCGTCATCCTGCTCTTAAGCCCCGGAGCCGGCGATGCGGGAATCGGCCCTTGGCTGAGCGGCCCGCTCATCGAGGGAGCGAAGCTCAGGGGGGTCAGCGTCGTCTACGGGCGACTAGAGCGCGCATTGGGGACGGGGAGCGTGGAAGCCGTGTTGGCCGCTCGCCGAGTCTTTCCCTGTGACTGCCTCGCGGTGGTCCCGCGCGCGTTCCCCGCGCCTCCCCATGGCATGGTCCTCACCCCGCGGGGACGAATCGCCGTCGGGCGACGGCTAGAGACGAGTCTGGACCGCGTCTTCGCCGCCGGGGAGTGCGCGGAGAGCGACGCCGGCCAGCTGGTCCCGGAGCCCCCCATCCCGTCCGCGGCAGAGGCTTCAGGGAGGGTTGCAGGGGCAAACGCATCGGGACGCTCCTTCGCGTTCACTCCTCTTCGCGCCTACGCTGTGGCCCTCTTCGGCCTGCGAGTAGGGTGCGCCGGGATGTCCGAGGTGGAGGCACGGGGAGCGGGGTTTGTTCCCTGCGAGATCTCCAAGATGTGGAGCCCCACGGACGGCTGCTCGGTCGTATTCGACCGGGCGAGCGGCATCACGCTCGGGGTCCAGACCTTGGGGGAGGCGGCGACCGACTGCATCCTTCCTGCTGCCTTTGCGGTGTCGCAGCTGACCCCGTTGCGGTCCTTCGTCGCGCCCGGGCGGTTAGGTTCAATCGATATATCGCCCATCGCGGAGACGGTGAGGGAGGCGCTGCGGCGGAGGTGAGACGTTGGCCAAGGTACTGATCTGCGACCCGGTCGAGATGGACAAGCTCAAGCTTGCCGAGGGCGTCGAAGCGGACTACCGCCCATCCATAACGAGGGACGAACTGCTTCAGGTCGTCGCGGAGTACGACGCCATTGTCGTCAGAAGCAGGACGAAGGTGGACAGGAGCGTGCTAGAGAGGGGGTCGCGGCTGAAGCTCGTGGCGAGGCCAGGCACGGGGCTCGACAACGTCGACGTGGACTACGCGAAGGCCAAGGGCGTGGCTGTAGTCAACAGTCCCGAGTCCCTCGTGGAGGCCGTCTCCGAGCACGTCGTCCTGCTGATGCTTGCGCTCAGCCGAAAGCTCGTGAAGGCCGACGGGACGACGAGAGCAGGGGGTTGGGAGAAGACCGCGTTGACCGGCGTCGAGCTCAGGGGAAAGACGCTCGGGATAGTGGGACTCGGGAGGATTGGGAAGAGGATCGCTGAAGTGGCGAACGTGCTAGAGATGGGCGTCCTTGTGTACGACGTCATCGAGATACCACAGGACGTCGTGGCGAAGCTGCGCTGCAGGATAGTGTCGCTCGATGAGCTGTTCTCCTCGTCAGACTTCGTCACGCTACACGTCCCCATGACCGACGAGACGCGGCACATGGTCGACGCCGCGCGACTGGCAAGGATGAAGAAGGGCTCCTATCTAATCAACACTTCGCGGGGGGGCGTCGTGAACGAAGAAGACCTGGCAGCGGCACTCAGGGAGGGTCAGATCGCAGGCGCCGCGCTCGACGTCTTCGAGAAGGAGCCCCCGACCGGAGCGATACTGACCGCCCCGGGGACCATCCTCACGCCCCACATCGGGGGACAGACGGAGGAGGCGCAGTCGGACGCGATCACGATCATCGGCGAGAAGGTCAGCGCCTTCTTCGTTCGCGGCAGAGCCTGAGCCGGGAACGTTTATTTGGCGTACGGAGTCGAGGCGGCCAAATGGCGATGTACAGCCACATCTCCAAGACGTGGCACGGAATCTTCCACGAACGGGCGGGGGACATCAGAGCCCGCGCGGTCCAGCTCAGGAAGGAACCAGCGATGCTCAGGGTCGAGCGCCCGCTGAGGCTGGACAGGGCCAGGTCGCTGGGGTACAAGGCGAAGGAGGGGGTTATAGTGGTCCGGGCCCGCGTCTCTAGGGGCGGGATGCGCAAACAGCGACCCACTTCGGGTCGGAGGCCCAAGCACATGGGTGTCCTGAAGATCAAGTCGGCCGTCTCCGCGAAGTCGGTCGCGGAGAGGAGAGTCGGCGAGAGGTTCCCGAACATGAAAGTCATCGGCTCCTACCCGGTTTGGCAGGACGGGCGGTTCGCATGGTTCGAGTGCGTCCTCATCGACCCACTCCGGCCGGCGATAAGGCGTGACTACAACTACAGGCGCATGCTCGGCGTCGTGAACTGACCTAACGCTTCATCTCGCTGCTGTGCCCGGGGAAGATCTTGGAGCTCGGGTCTATGTATGCCTTCGCCACGTTGACGGCGAGCGCCGCCTGCGCGTAGCCCGTGGCGATCAGGTTCAGCTTGACGCCGTCTGGCGCGCCCGCGATGTCTCCTGCCGCGTAGACCCCCGGGATGTTGGTCTCCATCCTTCCGTTCATACGGACCTCCCTCCCGTCGATTTCGAGCCCCCAGTTCTTTATCGGTCCGAGGTCCGCCCTGAAGCCTATGTTCACTAGAATCGCGTCAATGTCGAGGGTGGTCTCGGCCTGCGTGCGGTTGTCGAACACCACCACCTGTTGTATCCTGTTCCCGTCCCCGATCACCCTCCTGACCTCGTTGAACAGCCTCACCTCGACCTCGGATTTCATCAGCTCGGCCACGCTCCCTTCGTGAGCTCTGAAAACGTCCCTCCTGTGCACTAGCGTTATCTTGCTCGCCGTGTCCTTGATGTTGAGGGCCCAGTCGACCGCCGAGTCGCCGCCACCGACGATCAGCAGCTTCTTGTCCTTGAACACCGCCTTGTCCTTTACGAAGTAGTACACGCCCTTCCCCTCGTAGTCCCCCGCTCCCTGCGCGTCGAGCTTGTTCGGCGTGAAGGCGCCCACTCCCGCCGCGACGAGCACCGCCTTGCTGTAGTGCTTCGCGCCCTTCTCCGTGCCGAGGACGATCGTGCCGTCTGTCCTCTGAAGCGTGGTCACGCGCTCGCCGAGCACGACGGTCGGGGCATACTGGAATGCCTGGTCTACAAGGTTCTTCACGAGGTCCTTCGCCAGAATCTTGGTGAACCCCGGGACGTCGAAGATGTACTTCTCGGGATAGAGCACCGCTACCTGCCCGCCGGGCTCCTCTAGGGCGTCTATCACCTTCGTCTTCATCTGCCTCAGCCCCGCATAGAATGCGGCGAAGAGTCCCGTAGGCCCCGCGCCGATGATCGTGAGGTCATACACGTCCTCGCTCAAGGGCTTCGGGACTGCCGACCCCGAACCATGTATAAGCCTTGTCGGGATTTAGGCGAGTCCGTAGCCGGCCGGGCTTGCGGGCTTGACGACCTCTCTCAGGAGGGTCGTCGCGTACTGCCCGCGCGCGAGAGTGAACCTCACTTCGGCCGTGCCGCCATCCCATCGAGACTCCTGGTCCCTGACCACAAGGTGCGTGCGCCTGAAGCCGCCCTCTGCACTCACCTCCTGCATCTCCTTGACATAGAACTCCTTCGCGGAGATGCCTTCCTCCGCCATTACCTCTTCAACACAGGAGTCGAACCGCGAGCCATAGTCGCGGTATGCGAACCCGACGAGCTGGAGCATCGGCACGGAGTTCGCGGGGGCGGCGTCCCTGACCCCACGCACGGGTCCGACTGCTAGACCATCCTCAGAGGGGACGCACCAGTTGTCCCCATCGACGCGCTTTGCTATGTCGAGCCCCCTCTTCATCGCGGCGCTAAGGCTCCTGTTGAAGAGGAAAGACTGGTACGCCTCGACGTACAGCCTCCTCAGCTTGAGGGGAACGGCCCTAATCGCGCCTATCCAGTCGAGAGGTCTCCGCGCGAGCCTCCCTGCCACCATCCTCTCCACGTCCTGGTGCACGGGGAGCATTGACCTGGCCTCCGAGTACCGGCCTTCCGCCATGGCTGCTCGCGCTTGCGCAGCGCCGTCGTCGTCTCCCGGGCGCCGCTTCGTAAGCAGCACTCTGACTGCACACTCGAAATCTCCCTTGACGATTTCCCTGCCAATCTCATGCGTCCCGGCTCCCTGGGCGCCGAACCTCTGGACTCCGTAAAAGTTCGGGATTCGTCCGAAGCCCGCGAGCGCGAAGGTCTCCTCGATGCGCGCGGGCATCTCCGGGCAGCACTGCCTGAGGACGACCGCGAACCTGTTCCCGTGGACCATCCCCCTGCTGAGCGGCCTTCTCACGAACCCTACAAGCTCCGCCCTGAACCTGTCCCTCACGACAAGCGCAGGTCTCAGCGACTTCGTGGTCGTGGGGGTGACGTACTGCACGGCGACCGCCCTCTTGTCCTTCAGCCCTGCGAAGGCAAGCCTGCTCTTCAGCGCCTCGCCAAGCTCCTCCGCCATGTGCAGTGTGTCGATAGAACGCTTCTCCACCCTGTACAGAGGGTAGCTCTCCGGAGACCACTCCTTGCTCACCTCGAGCCCGTGAACCGCCTCTTCGACCCTGAAGTCCTGGGCGACCGACCTCATCGTTGCCGCGCAGGGGGGCCCAACGCTCGCGTAGGCAGAGATGCCTATAGACAGTTCGTGCGCAGGAACGTCGTTCAAAGCAGCTTGAGCTTCCCGGTGATCCTGTCGACTTCCTCGTCAGGGCCGGGGCCTATCCCGACGCACGTGAGCGTCCCAGGCTCGAGCTGAGTGAGGCCACGATCCTCGATGAGCGCGGCCGGGAGCTTGGCGGCCCGCGCCCTGCCGTGGATGTCGCGGAGGGCCTCCTCGCCTGCCACCCTGAGGACGATCTTCGCCTGCCCTCCCTCCTTCCACTCAAGCAACCACCCTTCCCTCTTGGAAGCGGCCTCCTCCGCGGCCCCGAGGGAGGCGTGAGCTACCTGGGCTGCAAGCTTCCCCTTCCCCATCTTGAGGTCGGAGCGGACGACGATCACCTGCTTCATCGCTGTCGAATTTGAACGGTTAATACAACTGGGAATAAGCCTTTGTAAGCGGACGCCTCTCATTGCCTCGCAGATATGACGCCGTCATCGCGGGAGGGAGCATTGCCGGCCTCGCCTTTGCGTCTGAGGCTGCGGAGCTGGGCCTGTCCGTGCTGGTGGCCGAGCAGCACGAGGAGATAGGCGAGCCGGAGAAGTGCGACGGGCTCGTCAGCCTCCGCGGGCTTAGGACGCTCGGATACCTCCCGAGGACCGAGGCGGTCCAGAACAGGGTAAGCACTGGTCTGATCCACTCGCCGGACGGGAGGAGCTTTGCCGTGAACGCGACAGCCCTCGAGGTGGTGGTCCTGGACAGGAGCG
Source organism: Nitrososphaerales archaeon (assembly GCA_030038395.1). GTDB lineage: Archaea > Thermoproteota > Nitrososphaeria > Nitrososphaerales > Gagatemarchaeaceae > UBA183. The sequence goes on along the minus strand of JASHOZ010000064.1, from coordinate 93,067 downwards.
CATACGACAAGCAGGTCGCCGAGACGGCGCGGTCGAGGGGTGCCGAAGTGCTGACAGGGTCGAGGGTGACCGAGGTCGTCCAAGGAAGGGACGAAGTCACGGCTACGGTCGGGGGCGAGAAGGTGGCTGCTGCCTATCTAGTCGACGCGACAGGGCCGGCCTCGGCTCCGAGGTCGGGCATCCTCCCCGCCGCCAAGTATGAGATTGAAGCAGACTGGGTAAGGGAGCGGGTCGTCGAAGTGTTTCCGGACGCGCAGAAGTTCCCAGGCTTCTTCGCGTGGGTCATCCCCTTCGGTCGCCACCTCGCCAAGGTCGGAGCGGCGGGGATGGGCACCAATCCATTCAAGGCGCTCGACGCGTTCCTTTCGGACAAGCCGCATACGGTCATCCGCAAGGTCTCGGCTCCCATCTACGTCGGGGGGCCCGCGCCTCACTTCGTCGCCGGACGAACGGTGTTCGTGGGGGAGTCCGCGGGACAGGTCAAGCCCACGACTGCAGGAGGGATAATGACGTCTATCGCCGGCGCGGCGATGGCGGCCCGTCGCGTGGCGGACGCGGTGAGGTCAGGGGAGCCGCGCCTTCTCGGTGGCTATCGGCGTGACTGGGATGCCAAGTTCGTCCGGGAGATGAAGGCAATGCTGCGCCTGAGAAGGGTCTTCACGAAGATGTCCAACCGGGACATCGAAACGCTGTTCAACGTCGTCGCTACCCCTAAGATCGTCATGAAGCTGGCGCGAGGCGACTTCGACTTCCACGCATCGGCCCTCCTCGGCGCGCTAGGAGTGCAGGGACTGCTGAACGTGGCGAAGCTGGTGGCCACCTCTGAGGTCCGCGCCCTGCTGAGCGAGAGGAGAGCGGCCGTTTCTCAGCAATCTATATGAGCCTGCACCAAAAGGGTCTTTACAGGAATGTCGCAGACATCGGTCTCACTCCCACTGTGCGGGTCGTGCAACAGGCCCGTCAAGCCCGCGGAGAGGGCCACCAAGTTCCTCTGCCCCAACTGCCATGAAACGCTAATCTGGCGCTGCGAGAAGTGCAGGAAGTTCTCAAGGCGCTACCGCTGCGCCAACTGCGGCTTCGAAGGTCCGTAGGCGAGACAGCGTGGGTTCCTACGTCATCCGGCTGAAGATCCTTCCACAGGATACCACGACGGACCACCAGAGGATAGTCGACTCCGTCGCGGGCGTCCTCCCCCCCCAGACGAAGATCCGGAGCCAGCGGATCGAGCCGATAGCATTCGGCCTGTCGGCAGTGATCGTCGACATCGTCGCCCCGGAGGAGGAGGGAGTGATAGAGAAGGTAGAGGCTGCAGCCTCGTCTGCCCCCCTCGTGGGTCAGTCCGACCTTATGGGGGTCAGCAGGATGTCGAGCAAGCTCCCCGTCTAGAAGGCTGGAGCACACAAAAGCGGTTTGAAAACGTGGCAACCTTTATACCTCTCACGGCCCCCCGGCCGCTTGCCGCGCTCTGAAGCGTTGTGAACACGATGCGTTATCCCCTAAGATATGCCGCCTTCGAGTGGATTAGCGGAAAGAAGAGCGCGACCGATGACGAGCTGCTGGAGTCGCTCAACAAGAACGGGGGAAAGTGCTCTCCAGACGAGCTCGACAAGGTCCTCATGCAGCTGGAGATCCTCGGGCTCGTGACCGTGCGCTGGGTCGCCAAGGACAGGCGAAGGATCGAAGTCGTGGACAAGGCCGCCGAGGAGTCACGCGTCCCGCGCATCAACGAATAAATCGACCACGGACGCGGAGCCCCTGGAATGGGCGTGGACTTTGGGGACGCCATCCCGAGGGAGAAGATTGCACTCGAAGACATCTCGGGCTCGACCCTGGCGGTCGACGGGTACAACACGCTATACCAGTTCCTGGCGATAATCAGGGGGCTGGATGGCGGACATCTCAAGGACTCGAAGGGGCGGGTCACGTCCCACATCTCGGGTCTCTTCTATCGGAACGTCAACCTCCTCGAGCTAGGCATGAAGCTCGTCTACGTCTTCGACGGCAAGCCCCCCGAGCTGAAGTCCGATGAGATCCAGAGGAGGTCCGCACAGCGGAGCGCAGCCAAGGACCAGTACCTGAAGGCCCTCCAAGAGGGCCAGATGACCGAGGCCAGGAAGTACGCCGAGGCTTCGACGGTCCTCAGGAGGGACATGGTCGAAGACGCCAGGCAGCTGCTCGGCGCGATGGGGATACCGTGGGTCGACGCCCCATCGGAAGGAGAGGCCCAAGCGTCGAGAATGGCGCAGGAAGGGACGGTGAACGCCGTCGCCTCGCAAGACCACGACTCGCTCGTCTTCGGGGCCCCCATCCTCGTCAGGAACGTCACGATATCCGGGAAGCGGAGGCTCCCGAGCAAGGGGATCGTAATAAACGTCCAGCCCGAGAGGATAAGACTCGCGGACGCTTTGGCTGCCACTGGGCTCACGCGGGAGCAGCTCGTCGACTTCGCGATCCTCCTCGGCACCGACTTCAACCCCGACGGTTTTCCGGGCGTGGGCCCCGCGACCGCGCTGAAGTACCTCCGCCAGTATGGGAGCCTAGAGAGGGTCGCGCCCCTCGCGGACCGGCTGAAAGATGTGAGGTACCAGGAGATTCGCGATCTCTACCTCCACCCCCCGTCTTTGCCCGACGTCCGGCCTGTCTGGAAGCATCTCGACCGGGGACGAATCCTGTCGTTCCTCGTCGACGAGCACTCCTTCTCCCGCGAGCGCGTGGTGGCCGCGCTCGACCGCATAGACAAGGCTGCGTCGACGCAGTCCGAGACGCTGGAGAAGTGGTTCGGGTGAAGGCGGCGCTGCCAACGCTTCGGGACATCGAGGAGGCCGAAGGACGGATCAGGAGGTACATACCTCCGACTCCGCTCGAGGAGTCGAAAGGGCTGTCCGAGATGCTCGGCCGCGAAGTGTACCTGAAGCTTGAGACCTTCCAACCCATCCGCGTGTTCAAGATACGGGGCGCCTTGAACAAGCTCCTCTCGCTCGGCGACTCCGACCTGAAGAAGGGGGTCATCACCGCATCATCAGGCAACCATGGCTATGCGATCGCTTACGCCGCCCGAGTCTTCGGCGTCCACGCGACCATCTGCGTCCCCGACAAAGTGAACCCGCAGAAGCTGAGGGCGATACAGGAGCAGGGAGCCGAAGTCATCAGAAGCGGGGGAGGATACGACGAGACATACGAGAGTGCGCTGGCGACAGCGCAGAGGCGCAGGATGACGTTCGTCCACGCGTTCGACGACAAGGACGTGATCGCGGGGCAGGGAACGTGCGGGCTCGAGGTCGTCAGGCAACTCCCTGACCTCGACGGGATCGCAGTCGCAATAGGCGGCGGGGGACTGATCGCGGGGATTTCGATCGCCGTAAAGGAGTCAGTCGCGTCGGCGAAGGTCTTCGGTGCCGAAACGGAGTCTATCCCATCGATGTACGAGTCGGTCGCCGAGGGCGCTCCCGTGAGGGTCTCGCCCCGCCCCACCATCGCAGACGGGATGCAGGCGGCCATCCCCGGCGCGCTGACCTTCGAGGCAGCCATGCGGCACGTCGACAAGATAGGGCTCGTCTCCGACGCGGAGCTTGAGGACGCGATATACGACCTCCTGCGACTCGGACGGACAATGGCGGAACCCGCAGGGGCGTCCCCCTTGGCCGCCATGAAGCGGCCGCTGCGAGGAGAGGACGCCGCCAAGATGGTGCTCGTAATCAGTGGCGGCAACATTTCTCTGGACCTGCTAAGGTCCATTCTTGCGAAGAAGATGTAGACGCGGCGACCGTCGGGGAGAGAGGAACCGAAGAGGAAGCGGAAGTTGCTCGCCACCACATTTATCAGACGAAAGGGGGGATGCGCCCCTCCGTCGTGCCGTCGACACGCGTCAGGCGCCCGTCAGAGTCTGCCCTTACTACCGCCCGCGTCATGATGCCGACCGACGCGAACATCCTTGGGAATGTCTTCGGTGGGGCGATAATGAGATACATGGACGAGATCGCCGGGATAGTCGCCTGGAGGCACGCGGGGAGGAACTGCGTCACCGCGTCGGTCGACAGGATGGACTTCTACGCGCCCGTCTACGTCGGGAACCTTCTGATAATGAAGGCCTCGGTGAACTACGTCGGCAGGACCTCGATGGAGGTCGGAGTCAGGATAGAGGCGCAGGACCCCTCAACACGGAAGACCACACACACGGGGTCGTGCCACCTGACGTTCGTCGCCCTCGACGAAGGAGGGAGGCCTACGCCGATACCAAGGCTCGCGCCGGTGACGAGAGAGGAGAGGCGCCGCTTCAAGGCGGCGCAGGAGAGGAGGACGCTCAGGGAGCGACAGACGGCCCGCCGGCCCGGAGACTGACCGTTCGCCTCCTGTTGATTCCTGACTCAACAATCTTACAGTCTCCCGCTATTAGCGCCGGCGTCCGCTCGCGAAGCGATGGCCGACTTCGCAGAGTCTCTCAGGTTCAGCAAGATGCGTAGCGGGAACCCGACGGTGTACCTCCTGCGGGAGCAGTTCGAAAAGTTCGCCGGGACCCCCCAGAAGCTCGACGTCTGCGAGTCGATCGCCCACTGTCTGTATCAGCTCGAGCAGTACGAGGACGCGGCAGGCTGGTACGAGACGGCGGGGCGCATCATACTCTCCGGTCCGGGAACGTCCGTGCCGATCAAGGCTCTCTCGGCCCTCGAAGAGTACGAAAAGGCCCTGGACTGTTACACGCGAGACGATGACGAAGAGAGGTTCACCGAGTGTTCGACGCTGATCAACCAGCTCAGGCGCGCCTGCGCTTCGGCATAGGCGCCTGCGTCACGGGCCTGCCTCGGTCGCCTTCCTGCGGTTCACCGTCTTCATATAGCACTCCTCGCAGACGGGCTCTTCGCGCGTGCTCATCCTATACGTGTGAAGGACCACCTCTAGCTCAGAGTCACAGAAGTAACACTTGGTGTTCACGCTGGAGCCTGCCTTGCCTGGTAAAGCCTCCGCTTTTCGACCTTCCCTCCGTCCTTGAAGTGCCAGACCTCGACGTCCCCGTTCGCGTTCCTCCCCCAGCTCAGGAGGTCAGTCAACTCCGCCCGTTTGACGCGGGCCCTCCCGCTCTTCACTTGAATCAGGAGCAGCCTCCCTCCCCTCGCGGCGAATATGTCCACAGCGCCGTGGGACGCCGCGCTCCTGGAGACGAGCCATCCTTCCCGCCTGAGGATGCCCATCGTCCTGTATTCGCGCTCTCTCCCCTTCGCGTATCTGGTCCTCGCCAATCGTTACGCGTCCTTCACTCGGCTACCATCATTAAGCCGCACGGATAAGCTCTTTCGGTCAGCTTCAACGCGAGACACGAGGATGATGGACGTCACCACCAGGGCAGCCCCTACCCAGGCAAGTGCGCCGAAGGACTCACCGAGGAACACGGCCGAGATCACGAGCGCCGCCACGACCTGCAACGTAAGCAGCACCGCGGACGAGCCCGCCGAAAGGAACCGGAGACCCCGCTGGTAGAGGAAGAAAGGAACGACCGTGTTCAGGCCCGCCGTGTACAGGACCGCCAAGGCTGACGTGGTCGAGATGGCGCCCACCCGCCCGACGGCGAGCAGCGAAGGGAGGACGAAGACGGCCGTGACCGCCACTATGCACGCCGCCGCAGCCACGGGGTCCCACCCGCGCCGGTCTGTCTCCTTCTTCGCATAGAGGATGTACCCAGCCCACACCGCGGCCGCAGTTAGGTAGAGCACGTCTCCAAGCTCTTCCCCGTTCGCGATCGATGACAGGCTCCCTCCGGTAGTGATGAGCACCGTCCCTCCCAGCGCGAGGGTCACCCCGACCACCTTCGCGAGGGCGGCCTTCTCGCCGAGGAACGCGACGCCGCCGATCGCGGCGAACACGACGGAGAGGCTTACCAAGAGGGCCGCCACTGACGCAGTGGTGTACTGCTGTCCGACGAACTGGCACAGGAATGCGACGGCGTTCAAGAATCCGACTATCCAGACGCCCCTGCTCTTGAGGAGAGGCAGAGTGTCCTTGCCGAGCGCCTTCGTGATGAGGAGCATGATGGGAGCCGCGAGGGCGAACCTCAGCGAGACGAACAGGAGCGGGTTCAGCCCTCCCTCTATGCCCGCCGTGATTACGGGGAAGGAGGTACCCCAGAGGACCGCGGCGGCCGCCGTCTGGGCCAGCGCAGCCCCGACCTCCCTCTTCAATGATGGGTGAGATGTTCCTTGAGCTCATAAGCCTTGGCGCGCCTCCGGGTAAGCTTATCACGAGGCGAAGAGCCGGGAACGGATTGGCATGGACGGACTGAGACGCTCGTTCAAGGGAATGGAGGAGCACTTCTCTGACCAGCTTGCTCGCCGCGACAGGCTCCTGAAGGAAAGCAGGGACGTGATCACCGCGAGTTCCAGGGCGATCATCAGCGTGCATGGAGGGAAGATGAGGGAGGCTGAGGAGTCCCTCGCCCGAGCGCGGACCCTCCTGACCTCCCTCAAGAAGTCGTCAGACGGAGCCGTCGCGCGATATCTGGTGCCCCCGGAGACGGAGTTCGTGGAGGCGTCAGTCGTCTATGCGCTGGCGAGGGGAAGGGCGATACCTTCAAGCAGCGAGCTGAAGGCGGCCCCCGAGTCGTATCTGCTGGGCTTGCTCGACGCGGTCGGTGAGCTGAAGAGGCTCATCCTCGACTCCATAATGCGCGGGAAGCTGGCGAGGGCGAAGGGATACTTCGCCGTCATGGAGGAGCTCTATTCGACGTGCGCTCCGATGGCGGTCTACGACCACGTTGTGAACGGGACTCGCAGGAAGATAGATGTCGCGAGGATGCTGGTGGAAGATACCCGCGGCCTCCTGACCGAAGAGGTAAGACGCGAGTCGGTCGCCACCTCTCTTGCAAGGCTGCAGAAGAAACTCGACGAGTCGGGAGCCCGCTAGAGCTCGTTCAACAGGGAGCTCGTCTTCAGGCCCGGATGGGGGGAGTCGAGCCTCATGACCTTCAGCCTGACCCCCCGCGCCTTCGCCTCGCGTTCGATGTCTGCCGCGACGTGATGCTGGTCGTACCCGAGTACCACAAGATCAGGACTGGCCCTCTCCAGGGTCTCGTAGATGTCGCCTTCGACGCCGAGGATCGCAGCGTCGACCTGCCTAAGGGAGGAGAGGAGCTCGACCCGCTCACGTTCGCTGGAAACAGGCTCCCTATGCTTCCTCCGTCTGATGGTGCCGTCCCTGGCTACTGCGACGACCAAGACATCGCCGAGACTCCGCGCCTTAGATATCGTGTAGATGTGGCCGTAGTGTATCACTTCGAACCCGCCTCCGATGAAGACGACCCTTATCCTCCTGCGTCCTTTCCGCGTGACCGAGGCGCGCCCCCGCACCAGGGCTACGAGCCCCTCCTCCTCGAGCGCTGCGAGGTGCGAGCGCACCTCCCGAGGGCCTAGGCCAAGGCGCTCCGAGAGAGTGCCGACAGTCGCACCTCCTCCAGTCAGAGCCAGGGAGTATACCGCGGCCAGCACCTTCCGTTCGTGACGGGTCACCAATCTATTGCAACGACCCCCGAGAAGGATAGCGAGTCGAGGAGCCCTTCTGCGTATCCGACGCTTAGCATTGCGAGCTCGTCCTCACCGTTCGCCAGGAAGTTCTCCGCGTCCCTCACGTAGAGCTCCGCATTCTGCACCACTCCGCCGTAGCGGGGCTCAAGCTTCTGCCGGACGGCCTCCAACGCTTTCTTGGTCTTCGCCACGTACCTTGGGACGAGCGTTTCTGCTGTCCGCCTCAGGCCGTCCGAGTTGGCCTTCACATCACTCTCTTTCACGTCGAAGATGGCCGAAACGGCTTCGACCTCCGTGAAGTGCATGCTTCCTGGAATGACGACGCAGTGCGGAGGCTCGCCGAAGTCCATTCGCGAGATTGCCCCCAGGGTGCCGGCGAACATCCTGGCGTCGCCCCTTCCCAGTCGCGAGACCACGAGCGCGAACGTATCTCCCCCGACCACGTTTCGCTTCAGGTTCTCCTCTGCATGGAGCAGCCCTTCGGCTGCTTCTCCGGGAGTGACCCCCTCGCCGCTCTGCACGTCGTACTCCAGAAGGAGGAGCGAGTGCGAGCCGCTGAGCAGGTTCTGGTGAACGACCCTATAGGCGTTGGTGAGCTTGGAGACCGTCTCCCTGGTGACTGTCACGGTCTTGGCGAACTTGTAGTAGTGCAGGCCCGATGCACTCCCCGCAGCCGACGCGATGGTCGCGGCGTGCACGACCTTCGTCTCGATGCCTTGCCTGATCGCTCTTGTCCGCAATTCGTTGTGCGTCGTCGCTATCATGGGGTCTCCGAGCACCGCCAGTGCCACTCTTCCTCCCGCCGCGTCCAAGAGGATTTTGGTGCCGTCTTCGACGAAGCCCCTGTCGACTACGACGAGCTGCTTCCCGGTAGCCCTCGCTAGGTAGTCCAACAGCCTGGGCTCGTGGGGTGTCGTATAGTACTCAAGGTAGGCGAGGTCTGCGGCTCGCAGCTCCTCCGCCCCCTCGAAGGTCAAGCCGGCGTACCCGAGTCCGAGCCCTACGAAGCTGAGGTGCCCCACGACCTCCGAACCCGACAGCCGATATTTCAATTGTGAAAGTCGTTCTCGCAGCGGCCCAGAGTGAGCGGGCATCCCGGCAGGGTCCGGTGCGAAGACCATCCGAAGGAATGCCGGAATGATGCGCGGGGTAGTGAGTGAGTCTTACTCCTGCCTGCCCAATTCAGGGACAGACTCAACTCGGACAGCTCTGCCCTGTCCTGCGCTGACGTGAGATTTGGGTGTCAAACTACTTTCTCCCGGCCGACTCGGCCTCTCGAAGTCAAGAGCAAGCGACCGCCGTGGGGAGGAAGGTCCTCTTGGCGTTCTCGCAGTCCAAATCTTGGGACAACTGTCGACAGGCCGGGGCCGTCAGCTATTGTTCCCCCTGTGACCATCGGTGGTTCGACAGTAGTCGACGAGGGCAACTAGAGCCTAGGAAGCCTTATACCCAGTCCTCTATACTGTATTGATGTTGAAGGGTCGAAGGTCATTAACGGTCCTTCTCGCGCTGTTGCTCTTCACGGCAGCAGTGGGGGCTGCCGTCCTATTCCTGTCCCCTCCAGCCTCCGCCGGAGATCCTGTTTGCAACTATTCGATTTCTGTAACCACGACCTTGGCTGGGAATCACCTCAACTGCTCTGGGAACGGTTACGTCATAGATGCCAATTACGTGGTCTTTGACTGTGCAGGACACACGATCAGCGGCTCGGGCACGGACACGGGCATCACGCTTGATGGCGTGACTGGAGTCACGGTCGAGAACTGCAATGTCACGGGATTTGCGGATGGCATATCGCTAATCTGTGCCAACACTTCCGCCGTCGCGAAGTCCACCGTCACGATCACGTCCATCTCTTACTCAACGACCTCCCACAAGTCCACGTCTACCAACACTACCACATCCATCTCGAAGTCTACGTCAGTCACTGCTTCAAGAACCACCGCCACCCAGACAGTCAAGAGCACGGTAACGTACGTTTACTCACAAGGCATCGACGACAACGAAACCCTTACTGGCACTCTCACCGGCACCAACACCACCACTCTCACTACCACTACCACCGTCGCTATCACCACCCGCACCTCAACATCAATCGTCACCTCAAAGAACACCGTCACCACCGCCTCCACATCAGCGAGTACCAAGACCTCGATTACCACAGCCACTTCCACTGCCGCCCCCACCTACTCGTGCGACGAATACGACACCCTCACCAACAACGCGGTGTACAGCAACACCGCCGATGGCTTCTACCTCTCTAGCGTCAACAGCAGCACGTTCACATCTAACACAGTCAGCAGCAACGAAGGCAATGGCTTCAATGTCACAGATACCTCCGTGGCTAACACCTTCGCCTCGAACGTTGTGACTCAGAATGCCATGCAAGGTTTCAAGATCCTTGGCGGCTACAACAGCACCTTTGACTCCAACACGGTGAACAGCAACCGGTTAGACGGTTTTGACCTCATAAACGAGTCCGGCAACACCTTCACCTCGAACGTAGCCGACAGCAACGGGGCCAACGGCTTCGCCCTCTGTGGCACTACCTGCGCCGATCAAGGTGCTACCGCGTGCCAGTTCAACACCCTCACCTCGAACACGGCCGACAGCAACGGTGGCGACGGCTTTGTCTTCACAAACTGTAGCAATGACGACCTGACCTCGAACGCGGCGAGTGGGAATAGCAACGGCTTCCTAAACTCCGCCGGAAGTTCAGACAACCTCTACAACGGGAACTGGGCTACCAGCAACAACATCAACTATGTAGACGGATCGAATGATAGTGGCACCGGCGGGACCGCGAACACATACGTCAACAACACCTGCTATGGCGCTGCCTATCAAGAAACGTGGAACGGTACCGGCGTCATCTCAGGGATTTGCGTGCCCTACGTGCCTGTCTCCTACACGTCTCCCCCGGAGAGCGTGTCGCCTCCGCAGGGATAGTGCCACCATCCCGAACGGCCTTGACAGGACGCGCAGAGTAGCCATGATGGACTCTCAAAGCCGCGCCTGGCTGAGAGAGCGAGCGATGCGAGTTATCAGATGTGGCAGGCGCTGGTTTGGCAACGTCTTGCCTGCCCCTCCGTCCTGTCGTGGGGCCACTACATCGACCACCTTCGCCTTCTCATAGTGATAGTTTCACTACCTAGGCCCACGCAGGCTCGGACAGATGCGCGCGACTTGCCGGCGATGCGGGCCTGGTGGGATTCGAATTCGTGGGCGCGCTTGCGCCTCCCACGGCATGCTGGTGACTCCCACAAGCTAGCTAAGAGCCAGCCGCTCAAGTCGCTTTCGCTCTAACCTGGCTGAGCCACAGGCCCGCAGCCCCGCCCGGGGAGGAAGCGGATTAAAGAATTGTCCGACCTCCCGCGGTCGCCGCCCTAGACGGACCCCGACCTCGGGACCGGCCTGTTTGCGAAGAGATAGACCGACGCCGCGAAGACGAGGAAGAGGGGTAGAAGCAGCAGGTCGCTCAGCTCAGCGGCTATCTCGCCGAACCAGAATGTCGAGAAGGCGAGCAACAGCCCAGCGACAGCGACCTTCATGTTCGCCTGCTTCACCCTCCTCACCTGTGAGCGCAGCGCGTACGCCGCGGCGGCAACGATGACGACCCCGGTTCCGAGCCCTGCGCCCGCCGAAGCGTAGTTTTCTGGGAGCAGGCCGACCAGCACTATCGCCGCCTCAAACGCCTCCACCGCGCCCACGGAAAAGCCGACGTACGCCAGCCCCCTGGTGAACTCCTCATGCCTGAAGCCCGTCGTCTTGCTCGCGACGACAGACCGCCGTGCGCTTCTAGCCAGCCTCACCCCGAAGTAGAGAAGCAGTACGCCCCCCAGTCCTCTCACGTACGCTGAGGGCCAGACAGACATGGCGCCGGCCACGAGTAGGGTGGGGCCGAGCACCACTGCGGCGCCTGCGCCTACGAACAAGAATGCGGCGGCGTTCCTCGACTCGGCGTAGAGCGCCAGTCCTACCGCCGCCGCTTCCGCGAACTCTAGCGTGGTGATCCCCGCCGCGGCAAGGAAGATTCCCGGGTCGAAGGCCACACGCCGTCTCCCGGTCGTCGGCTATTAAGCCAGAGTGGGGCGGGTGGGGCTGCATTGCCTCCGCGTACCTGGGAACAGCGTATGCGACCGCCCAGTTTATCACCGCCCCTTCAGACGGCGAGACGAACGACTTGAGCGCCAGGGTCGCAGACAACATCCTGGGCCTCATCGGCGGCACTCCGATGGTCAGACTCAACTCCGTGACGAAGGGGCTTCGACCCTCGGTCTACGCCAAGCTGGAGTCGTTCAATCCCGGGGGGAGCATCAAGGACAGGATTGGCCTCGCGATGGTCGTAGACGCCGAGAGGAGGGGGCTGCTCAAGCCGGGAGGGACAATCGTCGAGCCGACCTCAGGTAACACGGGGATGGGGCTGGCCCTCGCAGCCGCGCTTCGGGGTTACAGGGTGGTGTTTACCCTACCAGACAAGATGAGCCGCGACAAGATAGACCTCTTGAGGGCAGTGGGGGCAACGGTGAGGGTGACTCCGACGCGCGTCCCCCCAGGGCATCCCGCGAACTACGTCGAAGTTGCAAGAAAGATTGCGAAGGAGACGCCGAACTCGTTCATGCCCAACCAGTACGAGAACCGGGCCAACCCAGAGGCCCACTACGCGACAACGGGACCCGAGATCTGGACCCAGACGCGCGGCAAGGTCGAGGTACTGGTGGCCGGGGTGGGGACGGGCGGCACGATAAGCGGCGCGGGGCGGTATCTCAAGGAGAGGAAGAGGTCCATCCGCGTCGTCGGCGTAGAGCCAGAGGGGTCGATACTGGGTGCGACCTTCCGCCACTCGGAGGCGACCCCCCGTCCCTATCATGTCGAGGGGATAGGAGAGGACTTCCTCCCGACGACCCTGGACATGCGAGTGATCGACGAATTCATCACCGTCTCCGACAAGGAAGCGCTGGCGATGACCAGGCGTCTCGCCAGAGAAGAAGGCATCGTCGCGGGGGGGTCGTCAGGCGCGGCGGCTTTCGCTGCATTGAAGGTGGCTCGAGGCGTCGATGCGAAAGGCATGGTGGTCGTGATATTCCCAGACACGGGACGCGGCTACCTCAACAAGGTCTACAACGACGATTGGATGGCCGAGATGAACTTCATCCCGAGCCGTGGAGTGCACGTAAAGGTCGAGACCCTCTTCGAGCTGAAGCCCGACCGTCTGAGGAGCGTCATCTCAGTCTCGTCGACAGACACACTCTCCGGCGCCCTTCGGTCGATGGCGTCTCACGAGGTGTCGCACCTTCCAGTCTTCGATGCCGGTGTTATGGTCGGGAGTCTAGACAAAGCATCGCTCGTCCGGGGGCTCTCGGAGCTAGGTGCGGGCGCGGAGGTCGAGCGCGCGATGGACCCGCCGCTCCGCACGATCGAGGTCCGGCGCGGCGGCGGAGTCCGGCTCGCCGCCATAGCGCGTGCAGGCGCAGTGCTCGTCGTCCGGGCGGGAGAGCCCATCGGCGTCCTGACGACCGCAGACGTCATCAGCTACCTGGCGAGGAGATGAGCCCCTTCGGCTTCGGGACAAAGGGCGTACGTGCCGGGGAGGAGCCCGACCTGCCAGGCGCAGGAGACGCCGTCGCCCTCATCCACCCTCCGTTCTCATTCGCTCGCAGAGAGGTCGAAGTGAGCGCGACGCCCGGAGTACCCGCGGGCTAGAGCCCCGACGCGCTCGGCCCTCGGACGAAGGCCGGCCTGTCTCGAAGTCGTAAAGTTCGCGTTGGCCCTTCCCTCGGGAGCGGCCGCGTCGGGACCCTCGTGAAGCACCCTGCGACGATGGTGCGCGTCAGCGTCCCGAAGGCGAGAAGGGACGGTTTCGGAGTGGTCGGGGACTGGTAGGGCTCTCGGCGGGGATGGAGGACGCGGACGACATTCTCGAGGACCTCAAGCGCGCACTTGGCCATGTCGCTCGCGCAGTTTATAGCGGGAGTCAGGGCGCGGGGTTGACGTGTACACGAGCACGATCGTTGACGACGAGGCGCACTGCATGGACATCATGCGTGGGATGGAGGAGGCATGGGACAGGAAGGACGAGTCGTACTTCATCCGCGTTCTCGGGGACGAGCCGAGCCTCGTCCTCCGCGTCCACGCGGTCTGCATACTCGCCGAGTTGGGGGGCGAGATGAGCGTTCCGACACTCTCAGACGTCCTGTTCAACGACCCCGACCCCTTGGTGAGGCACGAAGCCGCCTTCTCCCTCGGCCAGATCGGCCTGTCCGCCGGGAACCGCGCGCTCGCGAAGGCGATGAGGGAGGACTCCGATCCGATAGTCAGGCACGAGTCCGCTGCTGCGCTCGGGTCCATAGGGAGCCCTGAGGCGGAGGCGGCGCTGAAGGAGGCGCTCGCAGATGGCGAGGAGATGGTCAGGAACTCCGCGAGGGCCTCCCTCTTCAACATAGAGTTCCTAAAGAAATACTCCAGGGGCTCGACCGCGAGAGAGCGCGCGCCCCGTCCGTAGGCTCGAAGGCTTAAGTCCGCCACGTTCACGAAAGGGTGTCATGAGGCTCGCGGGGAAGAGGGCCCTCGTGACCGGGGCGTCTCAGGGGATAGGCGCGGAGGTCGCGAAAAGGTTTGCACGGGAGGGAGCGAGGGTGGCCGTCTGCCACAGAGGATCTCCCCACTCGACTGAGCCCGTCGTCGACGCAATCCGAGACGCCGGGGGGGAGAGTTTCGCCGCCCACTGCGACGTCTCCGACCCCGCGAGCGTTGCGGCGATGTTCGACTCGGTGGCGCGCGAATTCGGAGGGCTGGACGTCCTGGTGAACGCGGCGGGCTTCTCTGACGGCTCGATATGGAAGGCGGGCGTCAGGGAGATAACACTCGACATGTGGAGGAGGGTGTTCGCGGTCGACGCCTTCGGCACCTTCCTCTGCACGCAGGGGGCGCTCCGACTGATGAAGTCAGGCTCAGTGGTCAACGTGGCGTCCACACCGGCACTCGCGGGGGACATCGACGGCATCGTCTACGCGTCGGCGAAGGGCGCGGTGGTCTCCATGACGAGGATGCTCGCAAAGTCGCTCGCCCCTGACGTCAGAGTGAACTGCATGGCTTTCGGTTCGATCGAGACCGGGTGGCTGACATGGCTTGGGGAGAAGGAAGCAGAGAGCTACAGGGCGTCGATCCCGATGGGGAGGATGGGGAAGACAGACGACGCAGCCAGCCTCGCTCTCTTCCTGGCGAGCGACGAGTCGAGTTTCATCACGGGGCAGGTCGTAGTCCTGGACGGCGGAGAGGTGTTGCGCTAGAGAGTCAGCCGCGTCGCGCGGTCACTCCCCGGCAGCCTTGTAGAGGCCCCCGCTCTCTTCTATCTTCGCCAGGGCGGCGCCGATTTCGTCCGAAGAGAGCACCACTCCCCTTTCCACCGCCCGCCTCCAGAGGCCCACGTAGATCTCGATTCCTTCTCTGACCTGCTCCGGCTTCGACTCCATGTTGGCCTCGAGTTCGGCCAGATAGTACGACACGGACTTCGAACCCACGCCAGCGAGTGGGGTTCAGGAGTAATAACGGTTCCAAGCCTGGCGGCGCGGCCGCCCGGTCAGAGGATCGCGGCCCCTCCGCCGACCCGCGAGAGGTACGCCCTGTATCCGAGTCTCTCGACCGCTCGCACCACCTTCGCCTCATGCTCTCGGGAGGTGTTGATGAAGACCGAGGGTCCCGTCTGCATCGAGAAGAACGCCTTGGTCCCTTCCCCCCTCAAGCTCCTGACCCGGGCGATGATTCGGAGGGAGTCCCCCGTCATGACGATGAGCCTGTTCTCACCGGTCATCGTGAGGGCGTGCAGCTCCATCGTGTCCTTCTCGGCAAGCGTACCAACCTTGTCGATGTCGTTAGCCAGAACGGCCCGCTCCATCTCGTCACAGCGCCTCTGCGCGGACTCGACCCTAGCCCTGAAGAACGGCGAGGAGAGCACCTCCCTGTGCGCGTCTTCCGTCCTGACGTCGGACGGCAAAGGGACGATCACGGTCCTAAGGTCCATATCTCGCTGGTCGGCGAACTTCTCAGCGTACGTACCCTCGTCGTCCGCGCCTGCGTACAGCCTCGAGAAGCCCCCGACGAGTGAACGCGCGGCGGAGGCCGCAAAGAGCCTCGCCGCTCTGGAGAGCGATGCCGCGTCTGGCTCGCCCCCGACCAACTCTTCGTGAGCAAGCAGCGTGAGTGCGGCGCCGGCGGATGATGAGTAGCCCACGCCCTTCGCCCTCCCAGATGGGACGTTCTTGCTGTCTATCCTGAACGCTGAAACGTCTGCGCCGGGCTTCAGCCTCGAGACCACCGCTTGGAGCCGCATGTTGGCCGAGTCGCTGCCCCTCCCCGAGATGAAGATCCCGCCGCGCCGGCCGTCGTCGAGCTGGGCCTGCGTCTTCATGCAGGTCGTGTTCACAGAGATGCTGTCGTGGAAGGGGATGCGGAGGTCCCAGTCCTTCAGACCGTGGTACTTCACCAGTCCCTGCATCGTGAATGCGGCGGCCCTTCTGACGGTCATGGGCGCCGAACCTCGATCCTTAGGACTCCGTCGGTCATTGGGTCCTTCAGCCTCCTGACCATCGTCCTGGGTACGTCGGCGGCCGCGGCGGTCGCCCTGACTGCCAGGGTCCTGTCGCTCAGGAATCCGCTCCTTCGAATGACCACGTCGTGGGGGTGAGACAGCTCGAGGCCGTCGTCCCCTCGAGCGCCGAACGTGAACGACTCGCCCGCCACCTTCAGGGTTATCGTGACCTTCGCGTCTCGCGCCCTTAGGGCCGCCTTCAGTTCCGCGCTGAGGGCGGCGCACCCCTTGTCGGCCGCCACGCCGACTATGCAGTCCCCGCTCTCCGTCAGGCTCCCTTCGGTGGTCACCTCTATCGTCGTACGATGGAGAGAGCGCACCATGGGGTGCCCGCGGAAGCCGATGCTCTCGACCCAGCTCCCAGAGTCAGGCTCGTCCATCTGGCCCTGTCACCCCTCGCCCTCCTTGGGCTGCAGGCCGTTGCACATGGGGCACCTCTCGGCGGCCAGCTCCACCGTAGTCGAACAGAACGGGCAGAACCTGTACCCTGCGGGAGGCTCGACCTGCTCTCTCCGCTCCTTCATGAAGAAGCTTGCCAACATCAGCACTACCCCTCCCCCGATGGAGATTCCCCCCCAGCCTTCGATCGGCGACGGCCCTGACCCCTGCCCAGAAGACGTAGACTGCGTAGGAGCGGAGTCTGACACGTTGAACTGGGCGGTCGCGAGGACGTCCCCGGAAGGGATCGCCTCCGTCGCCGGCCCCAGGGCAACGCTGCTCACGGTCACGTTGTGCATGCCAAGCGGCGACGACGGAACCTGGAAGCTCGCCGAAGGCGTGAACCCTCCCCCGCTGTTGACGTCGCCGCTCGCGACGAAGAAGTAGGTGTCGTTCCCTTGCGTCTCCCCCTCCCAGTAGATATAGACCGTCGACCCCGATGGGAGGCCAGAGCCCGTCACCGTAACCATCGTGCCGGCCGGCCCGGAAGCAGGAGCCAGCGTCAGGGGGGACGGCGGGAGTGCGAACTCGGTCCCAAGCAACAGGAAGATCCCTCCGAGGCAACAGACGGCTATCCCGCACAGGAACAACTGCTGTCGCACGAATCCCTCGGCCGCCGGCAACGCCTTTATACTTTCGAGGGGACGTGAGGGACCCGTTCGATGTGACTACCGAGTACGAGCGGCTCCTCTCCGGCATGGTCGCCGAGAAGAAGGCGAAGATAGCGTCGCTCACAGGGAAGGAGGGGAAGGCGAAGGAGATAGCGTCGCTCACCTCCGACATCAGGTTCCTGGAGGTCGAGCTGCAGAGGTATCAGCAGGGGATGACGCTCTTCCGGAGCGGCCCCCTCCCTAAGGTCGGACGGTGGGGCAAGCCGGAAGCCGAAGAGACGAAAGAGACGTAGCCCCGTTGACTCTGATCCTCCGGGAGCGCGACGTGCAGGGCCTCGTCAGCATGCGCGACGTCATCCCGGCGGTCGAAGAAGCCTTCCGACGCCAGGGTGGCGGGCTCGTGGACAACGCGGCGCGCACCAGGTCGAGGGGAGGTGGGGGGGTCCTGAACGCCATGCACGCCTGTCTCCCGTACCTCGGGCGGGCGGGGGTGAAGTGCTACATGTCTTCACGCGCGGGCGCACGTTTCGTGTTCGTCCTGTTCGACATGGCTGACGCGAACCCGCTCGCCGTGATGGGGGCCGATACTCTGGGAAGGCTAAGGACGGGCGCAGCTTCGGGGGTCGCTACGAAGTTCCTGTACGGCCGGAGTTCCGCTAGGCTCGCCGTCTGCGGCTCTGGGAAGCAGGCCCTCACGCAGGTGCTGGGGGTCGCCGCCGTGACGTCGGTCGCGGAGGTCAGGGCCTGGAGCCCCGACGCGGCGCATCGCGAAGAGTTCTGCAAGACCTTGGCCCGCGCTGGCTATGCCGCGACCCCGTTCCCCTCTCCCGCCGCCGCTGCAGGGGGCGCGGACGTCGTCTCGACGGTGACCTCCTCCCGGGCCGCCTTCATCGAGCCGCAGTCACTGGAAGGGGTCAGGCACGTCAACGCGTGCGGTTCCAACCAGCCCGATAGGGCCGAGGTCAGCCCGGAGGCGCTCGAGGGATTCGGGTCCGTCGTCGTCGACGACCTTCATCAAGCACGAACCGAATATGGCGACCTGATCCAGGGAGTCGCCGCAGGCCGATTCGCTTGGACCGCCGCGCTCGAGTTGAAGGAGGTCGTCGCCGGGAGGGTCCATCCGAAGTCGCCAACCCTGTTCAAGTCCGGCGGGGTCGCCCTCGAAGACGTCGCCGTCGGCAGCGTCATCTACGACAAGGCGCTCAAGAGTGGTCGGTTCTCCGGCGGCGCCGTGGACATGTCCTGAAGTGCTGCGCTTACATCGGAGGCATGCCGCCCATGCCACCGCCGCCAGGCGGAGTCGGGGGCGCCTTCATCTTGCTCGCCGCTATGACGTCGTCGATCCTCAGAATCATGGAGGCGGCTTCGGTCGCTGCCCTCAGTATCTGCAGCTTCACGGCCAGCGGCTCGACTATCGACTTTGCGTACATGTCGCCGACCTTCCCGTTCATGACGTCGACGCCGAACCACTTCCCGTCCTTCCCGTGGCGGGCCCGAAGGTCCACCTGGGTGTCGATCGGGTCCATCCCGGCGTTCTCAGCCAGTGTCATCGGGACGGACTCCATCGCATCCGCGAACTTCAGGGCAGCTAGCTGCTCCCTCCCGTAGAGCTTCTGTGCCCAGGCGCGCAGCTGGCACGCGACCTCCTCTTCCGGCGCGCCACCGCCCGAGACGACCGCCGGGAGCTCTACGACGTCCTTCGTGACCATCAGCGCGTCGTGCAAGGCCCTCTCAGCCTCGTCGACGATCCGTTGCGTCCCGCCGCGGACGAGTATCGTCACCGCCTTCGGGTTCTTGCACCCTTCGATGAAGACCCACTTGTCGTCCTCTAGCTTTCGCTCCTCCACGAGCTTCGCGTAGCCGAGGTCCTTCCCTGTAAGGTCGTCCAGGTTTGTGACCATCCTCGCTCCCGTCGCCTTCGCGAGCTTCGACATATCGCTCTCCTTGACGCGCCTCACCGTCAGGATCCCCGACTTCGCGAGGAAGTGCTGCGCCAGGTCGTCGACGCCCTTCTGGCAGATGACCACGTTAGCGCCCGCCTCCTTCACCTTGTCCGCCATCCCCTTGAGTATGCTGGTCTCTTCGTCCATGAACTGTTGCATCTGAGTAGGGTCGTTGATCCTTATCTCCGCGGAGAACTCTGTCTTCTCTATCTCCAGCGGCGAGTTGATCAGCGCGATCTTTGCCTCGGCGATCCTCTTAGGCATGCCCGAGTGGACTACCTCCTTGTCCAGGACCATCCCCCTGATCAGCTGGGTGTCGGTTATGGCACCTCCAGGCTTCTTCTCGACCTTGACGTTGTCGATGTCGGCCTTCATGCCCTTGTCAGCCTTCTCCGTGATCATCAGTATGGCATCGACCACGATCCCGGCCAGGTGGGGCGAGTCCTCGTTCACCAGCTTCGTTAGCATGCTCGTGTTCGCCACGTTGAGGAGGTCGGCCCTGCTCGTGGGATCGACCTTCTCGGCGATGTCCTCCAATATCTTCTGTGCTTTCTCGGCAGCTCTCAGGTAGCCGTCGACTATGACCACCGGGTGGACCTCCTTGTCGATGAGCTCCTCGGCCTTCTGAAGCAGCGCGCCAGCGACCACTACGGCCGAAGTCGTCCCGTCGCCTACCTCGTTGTCAGTGGCCTTGCTGATCTCGACCATCATCTTCGCTGCAGGGTGCTGGATGTCGAGCTCCTTCAGCATCGTGGCCCCGTCATTGGTGATAGTCACGTCGCCCATCGAGTCGACGAGCATCTTGTCCATACCGCGCGGCCCCAGTGAAGTACGCACGACTTCCGCGATGAGCTTCGCGGCCGCGATGTTGTTTCGCTGCGTTTCTCTCCCGCGCGACTCGCTCGACCCTTCCTTCAGAACAATTACCGGCTGGCCTGTTGCTGACATGTCTATGTCCGGTATACAACTTTTGGGCGTATATATGAATTGTCGTGCGCGGACCGGCTGCGCTTCCCGCGAGGGGCGGACAGAATGTTCGCTCCCGCGCGCGGATGGTCAGAACGGGGCCCCCGAAACCCTTTAGGAATCTAACGGAGCGCCTAGAGACGTTTGAGCAAGGCAGTCGAGGTCCACGTGGAGGGCCTGCCTTGGCGACGGCTGGGCATCGTGGCGGCGGTACTCGCCTTCCTCGCAGCCTTCTTCTCTTCTTCTCAGTCTGGCGCGTTCCTCTTCATCGTTGCAGGAGTCCTGATGCTGGCATCTGCGCTCTGGCCTAGGAGGAAGCTCATCCCCCCAAAGGAAGCGGCCAGCTGAGTCTCCCCAGTAAGGAAGCAGAACCCGGGCCGCTTCTCGGAAGTCTTAAGTGGGTTCGAGGGGGCAAGCCGGTGAACAGTCATTGGCGGCCGGACCGGCGACGACGAGGAAACTGGCGGCCGAGTTCGTCGGGACTTTCATCTTCGTCCTACTGGGCGCGGGTTCGGCGCTTGCAGCGGGCAGCCTTGGTCTGAGCGACCCCGCTTCGCTGCTCCTGGTCGCTGCCTTGGCGAACGGAGGGGGCCTGGCCCTCGCCGTCTCCGCCACGATGGCGATTTCAGGGGGGTCGATGAACCCCGCCATCAGCCTGAGTCTGCTCATAGACGGGAAGCTCGACGCAGGAGAGTTCTTGCTCTACATCGTCGCCGAGATTGCCGGGGCCATCGCCGCGGGCGGTGCCCTCCTTGCGTCATTCCCTTGGGCCATAGGCGACGCCGTCCACTGGGGGTCCCCTGCGCTGAGCACGCTGTCGGTCTGGCAGGGGGCCGCCGTCGAGTTCCTGTTGACCTTTGTTCTGGCCACGGTGGTGTTCCTAACGGCGGTAGACTCGCGCGCTCCGAAGATCGCGGGTCTCGGCATAGGACTGGCTGTGGTCGTCGATGTCCTCGTGGGCGGGCCCTACACCGGCGCGGCGATGAATCCCGCACGCGCGATGGGGCCGATGGTCGCGGCCGTCCTCGCAGGGCAGCCGTTCCCCTCCTACTGGTACATCTACTGGGTGGGTCCCCTCCTGGGCGCGGTCGTCGCCGCGCTCGTCTACCGGGTTGCGCTCAGGCAGTCCGATTGAGAGTCGGAGATAAATACGCCGGCCGAACGATGGGCTGAGTCGATGAAGGCCGCGTCCCCGAGGCTGACGAGGGAACACGCCAGGGAGCTACTCATCAGACTGGACGGAGCCATGGGTCCATCGCAGGGGAGGGACTCGAGGGAGGCGCTGGCAAAGTTCCTCAACGCGAGCATCCCAACCTACAACTGGGTCGGGGTCTACGCTGTCGACGGGAAGGACCTCGTACTCGAAGCGTGGGCGGGGCCCGCCGCGACGGAGCACACGCGCATCCCAGTAGGGAAGGGGATATGCGGCTTCGCGGCGAAGGCGGGCAGGACCGAGATCGTCTCCGACGTGACGAAGGACCCCCGGTACCTGCAGTGCTTCCTTTCGACGAGGGCTGAGATAGTCGTCCCGATAATAAGAGGGGGGTCCGTCGTGGGAGAAATCGACGTCGACGGCGACCAGGTTGACGCCTTCTCGACGCTCGACAAGGAATTCCTGGAAGCCGTCGCGAGGAAGGCGAGCGACCGCTGGTGAGACACCCAAAGAGCGGGTGATGGTTCAGAGGGGTTGGAAGTCGATGAAGACTGGCTCTCGAAGGACAGACCCCCGCCCAGGTCGCGGGGATTGGCCTTCAGGGAAGCAACAAGTGGTCCGCTCTAGTCAAGGCGGCAGTCACCAACCGGAATGAAACAGGGGGTCTAAACAGCTAAGGACGAAACAGAACCATGGCTGGTGTACTGCACCGGCATCAAGTACCACGTAGTCGTGGCATCGGGGTGCTTGGGCTACGAGATCACAGTCGGGGCCGTTGCGATCGCGGTCCTCGCCGTGCTCGGGCTTTCGGAACTCCTGTCTCCTGGCTCGACCAGCGCGGTATACTATAAGGTGGCGGGGTAGATCCGAGACCGGGAGCCTGTCGGCGTGTGAAGGTTGACGTGGAAGGGCGCCTGGGGAAACGCCGCCAAGGATTTGAGTGGCCGCGTCGGTAAGGTTGCCTAGCATGAGACGCCTGTTTCTCGAAGTGTGTTCGGTTTGTTTCGGACTGGTCGGGGCTCTGCTCCTTCTCACCTGGTACTATTCCCCCTCGAAGGCAACGGAGGAAGTGACGCGTTGCCTCCCGGTCAAACCGCCAACGGCTGGCGGCTCGGTGACCCCGCCTCCGAACTCCTGCACTAAAGAGACGTATACGGTTGTCGTGTTGGTCTACCATGGCTTAGTCATCAACAGCAGCATCATCCTGAGCCTGAACGAAGCGATAGTTTCTTGCGCGGCGTTGACGCTCGCGGCCGCGTTCGCCTGCCGCTGGAGGCCGCACCTCCCGGGGACCATCAGACGCGCCTCCGCGCTGGTTGGCGCTGCTTCTGCTTTCCTCTCAGTCTGGGCTCTGGGGTCGTGGTATGGGCTCTTTGTAACTGCAGGGCCCGAGGGAGCGGGGGGAGGCCGGCTGGTCTCCTATGCTCACTGGCTCTTCGCGGGCCCTGGCGACGTACTGCACCTAGGGGCACTGCTTGTCCTTGCGACTTCAGCCCTGGTGCTGTCGAGATTGGACGGCAGGCCCGCGGGCGCGGCCCTGACGAAAATATTGTTGGAGTTCCTGCTGCCTCTCCTTCTGGGGGCGTCCACGATCATATTCCTGTTCGATTATCGTGAATTCTTTCTCCAGTTCAACGAATTCACCGGCACCGGCTCCCTACCATCAACGGTGTTGGGCGTTCCGCTCTACGTGACGAACGCCAGCGCACTCTTCGGCTCGCTCCTCCTGCTCCTCCTCTTGCCAGAGGTCCTGCTCAACGTGGGGCGCCCAACGTGATACTTCGTATCAAATTCATGGCTGGACTATAACCTATGTTATATCCTTAAATAGACTCTGATGAATTTCGGACTCGCCAGATGAAACTGGAGATCAAGGGCCTTCACGCCAACGTGGAGGGGAAGGAGATTCTCAAAGGCGTCGACCTCGTGGTCGAGCAGGGCGAGACACACGCGCTGATGGGCCCGAACGGCTCGGGGAAGAGCACGCTCGCATATACCCTCATGGGGCACCCGAAGTACCAAGTTACATCGGGTGACGCACTGATCAATGGCGAGAGCCTAATCGGCCTCACCCCCGACAAGCGGGTCAAGAAGGGGCTCTTCCTCGCCTTCCAGTACCCTGTCAGTGTCCAGGGGGTGAGCATGTTCTCGTTCTTGCGGGCGGCTTACAACAACTCCAGGCCTCAGGGGACCGAACCACCGACGATCTTCGAGTTCAAAGAGGTCGTCGCCGAGAAGCTGAAGATGCTCAGCATGGACGAGTCCTTCCTCACCAGGTACCTCAACGAGGGGTTCTCCGGCGGCGAGAAGAAGAGGGCGGAGATCCTCCAGATGGCGCTGATGCAGCCAAAGTTCGCCGTCCTGGACGAGACCGACTCCGGCCTGGACATCGACGCACTGAGGATAGTCGCCGAGGGGATTAACAAGGTGTCGGGCCCAAACACGGGCGCACTCCTGATTACTCACTACCAGCGGATACTCAAGTACGTCAAGCCCCAATTCGTTCACGTGATGTACCAGGGAAAGATTATCGAGTCCGGGGGCGAAGATCTCTCTAGGCTGCTCGAAGAGAAGGGGTACACTTGGATAAAGGGATATGGCGGGGAAGAGGAAGTCGCTAAAGCTCCTGCGTAACTCTTAATAGGGAAAAATAACCTATGTTATACTCGGCGCGAGCATGACACCCCCCAAAGTCGACATCGTGACGGAGGACTACAAGGAGAAGTACGGATTCAGTGACCCCGTAGACGAGTACGCAGTCCAGGGTGCAAAGGGGCTCAGCGAAAGGGTAGTCCAGGAGATCGTCCGCCTGCACGACGAGCCCGCGTGGATGGAGCAGATCAGGATGAAGGCTCTCAGGAACTTCCTCGACAGGAAGCCGCCTGCCTGGGCCCCGGAGTTGGGGGACATCGACTACCAGAGCTTCTACTACTACGCCAGCCCGACGAAGAGGGCCGCAGACTCCTGGGACCAGCTGCCGGCCTACATCAAGAACACCTACGACAAGCTCGGCATCAGCGAGGCGGAGAAGAAGTTTCTCTCCGGCGTGGGCGCGATATACGAGAGCGAGGCCGTCTACCACAGCATCCAGGGGGAGCTATCGAAGCAGGGGGTCGTCTTCACGGACACGGTCACTGCGCTGAAGGAGTACCCGGAGGTCATGAAGAAGTACTTCGGGACGGTGGTACCGTATCAGGACAACTACATCGCCGCCCTGCAGACGGCCGTCTGGAGCGCGGGGAGCTTCGTGTACGTCCCGGAAGGGGTGAAGGTCAGCATGCCTCTGCAGGCCTACTTCCGAATCAACGAGCGGAACATGGGGCAGTTCGAGCGGACGCTCATCGTCGGCGAACCGTACAGCGAGGTCACCTATATGGAGGGCTGCCTCCCGGCTGAAGAACTTGTCAGCAAGGGTCATGCCTTCAGACCCATTCTCGTTGTGGAGCAGAAAGAGCAGGTCATCGCAGACACGGGGCGAGCGGAAGCGGTGACACGGAAGTTCGTCCATCCCTACAAGGGCAAGCTGCTGACGATAGTCCCACTCTCCCCGGGGAACGCCTTCAGGCTCACGCCTGAGCACCCTGTCTTGGCAGTTCCAAGGGAGAAGGTCGCAATCCGAGGCACCAGAAATGGATGGCTCGCAGAAGCGTCGTCGAAGAGACTCACAGAAGCGACTCCCGAGTACATGGAAGCGGGGCGGCTAAAGGTAGGCGACTTCCTAGTCTACGTCGTCCCTTCCGAAGTCACTGACGATCAGGCCCTAGATGAAACGCTGCTCAAGATTTTGGGGCTATACTTGGCAGAGGGCTCGGTGAGCTACAACAGAGCGCTGAAGCGAGAGGTGGCACAGTTCAGTTTCGGGAAGTCGAAGTCGGAGGAGCGTCTCGCGAAGGAACTGCTGCGGCTCGTCCACTCAGTGGGAGAACGGGGAAGCCTTCATAGAAGCAGAGGGTCGTACTACTGTGTCACCTCCTATTCGAAGAGGCTGATTGAGCTATTCCTGAAGAATTGCGGAACCGGAGCGTCGACCAAGATGCTCTCGGAGACGGTCATGAGGCTCCCTCCGAGGAAGCAGCAGGTACTCCTCAACTACTACCTGAAGGGCGACGGCGACAGATGCGTGAAACCCGGCGGCTCAGTGGCAATCAGAGCTTCGACGGCGAGCCGCGACCTATCCTTCCAGCTTCAGGAACTTCTGTCTAGAATCGGAGTGTTCGCGAGCATCATCATCCGCAAGGGGTCGAGAGACATCACTGGCGACCACGAGATTCAAAGGAAGGACCAGTATGTCGTCCAGTACACTCCTGGCAAGAGGTGGAGCGCAACCCGCAGGGTGGGGGACAGGTTCTTGGTCCCCATTCGGAAGATCACGGGCGAGCCTTACGACGACCTCGTCTACAACCTCGAAGTGGCTGGGACCAATTCGTACCTGGTGAAGGGCTTTGCAGTCCACAACTGCTCAGCCCCCGTATACTCTTCCCAGTCGCTGCACTCGGCGATCGTGGAGATCGTCGCGAGGAAGGGGTCGTTCGTGAAATACACGACGCTGCAGAACTGGTCTAGGGATGTGCTCAACCTGGTGACCAAGAGGGCGCATGCGCACGAGGACGCGACCGTCTCCTGGGTTGACTTCAACGGCGGCTCCAGGCTCACGCGGAAGTACCCGTCGATCTACCTGCTGGGGCCGAGGGCCAAGGCAGACATAATCTCTGTCGCATACGCCGGGGCGGGCCAGGTACAGGACACGGGGGGGAAGGCGGTTCACCTGGCAAAGGACACCACCTCGAAGATACTCTCCAGATCCGTCTCCAAGGACGGCGGGCACACCGCGTACAGGGGGCTGTTGCACATAGCGAAAGGAGCCAAGAACGTGAAGTCAAGCGTGCGATGCGACGCGCTGCTAGTCGACGAAAGGAGCACGACTGCCACCTACCCCTACATGGAGATCCAGGAAGACGACGCTACAGTCACGCACGAGGCGAGCGTCGGGAAGGTGGGCGAAGAGCAGCTGTTCTACCTGATGGCGAGGGGAATCTCGGAAGGCGACGCGCTGAGTATGGTGGTGAACGGCTTCCTCGAGCCGTTCGCGAAGGAGCTGCCGATGGCTTACGCCGTCGAGTTCAACAGGCTCATGTCGCTCGAGATGACAAATGCAGTAGGCTAGGGCTGACGCGAGAGGCAAGACAGGTTGTCCACGGCAGCAGTTGGGGTGTTCGATGAGGAGGCGGTCAGGGGGATCTCGGGGTCGCTGGAGGAGCCTTCATGGCTGACGGATCTCAGGCTCCGCGCTCTCACTGACTTCTCCTCGCTCCCGCCGGAGAAGAACCCGCTTTACACGAAATACGCGAACCTCTCGAGCTTCGACCTCTCCCGGTTCTCCCCGGGCACGGGGCAGACCCCCCCGGACCTGCGGAGTTTCTTCTCCGGCTTCCTGACGGGGAAGGAAACGAACATACTCCTGCAGGGGAACGAGTCGCACGTCCATGGCGAGCTCGACGCCGACGCCTCGTCCATGGGTGCGAAGCTCGTCCCAATCCACGATGCGCTGAAGAGCGACGAGACACTCGTGAGGCGTCTGTTCGAGACCTCCCTGGTCCAGTCGGCTTCAGACAAGTACGCGGCGTTCGTGAGCGCCTTCTTTAACTGCGGCACGCTGATGTACGTCCCCGACGGCCTCAGTCTCCACAAGCCCCTGCGGAGGATGACTGTCATCGACTCGCCGAAGAGCAGCGTCATCGACAGGAGCTTCATCGTTGCAGGGGAGCTGTCGAAGGCGGTCTTCCTCGAGGAGCTCTACTCGAGAGGCACCAGTGGCCCCTCGCTGGTCGCTTCGACAGTCGAGGTCCGCGCGGGGCCGGGTTCGCACGTCGACTTCTCGTCGATTCAGATGCTCGACAAGGAAGCAGTCCACCTGTCCAACCGCGCGATCGAGACCACGAACGACTCGAGGGCCACCGTCAGCTCCCTGTCCTTGGGGGCGGCCCTCTCCAGATCCCGCATGAACTTCCTCCTCGACGGGAGGGGCTCGCTCGCCGAAGGCTTCGAGATATTCTTCACAGACGCGAAGCAGAGATACGACTTCGAGTCGAACCTGATGCACAACTCGGCGGACTCGACTGGGTCAGTCCAGGCGAGGGGCGTGCTGAAGGGAGAGTCGCAGTCCATCTTCAAGGGGATGATCAAAATCATAAAGACCGCGAAGAACTCGCGCTCCTACCTCGCGCATCACTCGATGATACTGGAGCGCTCTGCGAAGTCCGATGCCATCCCCGGCCTAGAGATCGACAACAACGAGGTCAAGGCCACCCACTCTGCCTCGGTAGCGCAGGTCGACGAGGAGCAGCTCTTCTATCTCATGGCACGGGGGCTCAGCCTCGATGAGGCGAAGAGGGCGATAGTCCTGGGCTTCTTCGAGCCGGTGCTCTCGAGGATACCCATCGAGCAGACGCGCGACGGGGCGCGGTTCATGATAGAAGGCAAATGGGACGGTAAGAGTAGCAGGCTCGTGGACATGGAGGCGCTGCTCGCCGAGACAGGCGAGACGACGCCCGAGGCCAAGTCAGAGGACATATTCGAGCGGCACTACAAGTACAGGTAGGTCCAGTTGGGGGAGCGAGTCGCTGTCTTGAAGGACTCACAGCTGGAGGAAGGGAGCATCATGACCGTCGAAGTCAACGGGGTCCATGTGCTCCTCGCGAAGCTAGGCGGCGAGGTCTCTGCGCTCAGCGGGACGTGCACTCACGAGGAAGCAGACCTGGGGGCTGGGATTGTGCTCGAAGGCAGGGTCGTGTGCCCACTGCACCTGTCGCAGTTCGACCTCCGGACGGGAGAGGTGGCGAACCCGCCCGCAACGACGCCGCTCCGGAAATTCAATGTTAAAATAGACGGCGGGACGATTTTTGTGGAAGTGTGAGAGGAGGCGCCATCTGCCTTGCTCAAATCTGAAGCCCTAGACGTTCAGAAGGTCAGGAGTGACTTCCCGATACTACTCCGAAAAGTGCATGGCAAGAGACTGGTCTACCTGGACAATGCAGCGACGACGCAGAAGCCCAGACAGGTCATCGACGCGTTGGTGGACTACTACTCCAGAATCAACTCCAACGTCCACCGCTCGGTGCACACGCTCGGCGAGGAGGCGACAGCGGCCTACGAAGGCTCGAGGGAGAAGGTCGCGAGGTTCGTCGGTGCAGGTCCAAGAGAGCTCGTATTCGTCCGAGGAACGACGGAAGCGTCAAACCTCGTGCGGTTCGCCTGGGGGGAGAAGTTCGTCCGCAAAGGGGACACGGTGGTCACCACGATCATGGAGCACCACAGCAACATAGTCCCGTGGCAGCTTCTGGCGAGGCGCGTCGGTGCCAACCTGAAGTTCGTGGGGCTACTCAGGGATGGGACGCTCGACCTCGACGAGTTCGACGCTGCGCTGAAGGAGGCTCCCAGCCTCGTGGCCGTCACGCACTGCTCCAATGTCCTCGGGACCATCAACGACGTGCGGTCGATCTGCTCAAAGGCGAGGACCGCGGGCGCCACGACCTTCGTAGACGGGGCACAGGCGGTCCCCCACATGCCTGTGAACGTTGCAGAAATCGGCTGCGACTTCTACGCCTTCTCAGGGCACAAGATGCTCGGCCCCACCGGGATCGGCGCCCTGGTCGGAAGGAAGGACCTGCTCGCGGCGATGGAGCCATTCCAGGGAGGAGGGGAGATGATTCGCGAGGTGTTCCTCGACCACGCCACATGGAACGACGTGCCTTACAAGTTCGAGGCCGGTACAGTGAACATCGCGGACTCGATCGGGCTGGGGGCCGCCGTGGACTACCTGACGGCGATAGGGATGGACCGCGTCAGGAGCCACGAGATGAGGCTCGTAAAGTACTCACTCGAGACTCTGGCCGGGGTCAAAGGCTTGACGCACTTCGGGCCGACGGACCCATCTCGTAAGGGCGGGGTCATCTCATTCAACCTCGCAGACGTCCACCCTCACGACCTCGCGACCATCTTGGACGACGACGGAGTCGCCGTGCGCGCAGGGCACCACTGCGCACAGCCGCTGATGAACTGGCTGGGCGTCGCCGCCACGTGCCGGGCGAGCTTCCACGTGTACAACTCGACCGATGACGTGGACGCGCTGAAGTCGTCGCTCGAGAGGGCGAGGGGGATCTTTCGGGCATGAGCAGCGCCGACATCTATCGGGAGACGATACTTGACTACTACAGGAACCCTAGGAACTTCGGCAAGATGGACAACCCCGACGTTGACGCCAGGGACAGCAACCCGCTCTGCGGAGACGAAGTCGAGATGCAGGTACGCGTCGGGCCCGGGTCGACGATCGAGGAGATCAAGTTCGTTGGGAAGGGGTGCGCGATAAGCGTGGCATCGGCGTCGATGCTGACGGAGCTCGCCAAAGGAAAGCGGCTGGAGTGGGTCAAGGAACTGTCGAAGGACGACGTTCTTCGTATGCTGGGCAACCCTGAGCTCGGGCCCTCTAGGATAAAGTGCGCTCTCCTCGGGATGAAGGTCCTGAAATCGGGCGTCTACGGGTACCTCGGGGCGCACTACGACGACCCTGACGCTCTGGGCTCCACTCGCTGAGTCGTACGGGAAGGGCTTTTATCCAGAGGTGATCTGCGCGAAGGACGGCGATGTCCAGGCTCGACTGGAAGGGGCTCGTGCCGTACGAGCTTCTCGAGCCCAACTGGAGGCTCTGGTCATTCATTGCGATACTCGTCGTCGGTTTCTGGGCGCTTATGACGTTCCCCGTGTCGCAGCTCTCGGGGTACATAGACCCCTTCTACAGCCCCACGATCCTGATCGTCCCGCTCCCAGGCGCCTTCAGACTCACATGCTACGCGTACAGGAAGGACTACCACAGGCACCTGTTCAACCACCCCCTCGGGTGCGCGAACCCGGACAGAGGCGACGCAGTGTCGCGGAAGTACACGGGAGAGAGGAGCGGGGTGTTCCAGTTGGAGAACTTCCACAGGTACTTCCTCTACGCCGGGCTCGCCATCCTCCCGTTCTTCTACTACGACTTCGCCCACTCCCTCGCTTTCGCTGACAGCCTGAGGCTGGGGAGCCTCTTCCTCCTCGCCAACGCCCTCGCGCTCACCGCTTGGACCCTGTCGTGCCATGCCTTCAGACACATCGTCGGCGGGAACGTGGACTGCTATAGCTGCGTCGCTGGAGGCGGGGCAAGGAAGGATATCTACGACCGGCAGAGCTGGCTGAACAAGCACCATGAAGCTCTCGCGTGGATCAGCCTGCTGACGATATTCTTCACGGACCTCTACCTCAGGGGACTCTCGGCTCACCTCCCGATTGACACGACTCTACTGAGGTTCTAGAGCCGTGATCGGAAGCAAAGAGCGCATGCCGAAGAGGGCCAGGTTCCCAGTCTTCCTGCTGGGGCTTGCGGTCATCCTGCTGGGCTCAATCGGTGCCAGCGCGGCCGGCGCGGGCGCCGATGCCATCGCGACGATCGTCATCGTAGGGTTCGCGCTTCTCGTCCTGTCGGTGGCCGTGCGCTAATCCGCGAGGCCGCTTCCGCTACCCTAACAGCGACAGGAACAGGTAATACAGCGGCACGATGACGAATGGGGCGAGCAGGAGCCCCCAGAAGACAACCTTCAGCGCACTCTTCGTGTCCGCCTCGACCTGCTTCTGGCTCCTCGGCATCCTCTGGTAGAGCCACAGCAGCGGGTTGGCTCTCCTCATCCTCCTGTAGAGCAGCAGCAGAGGGTCGTACCTTCGGTCGACTACGCGCTCCTTCTCTGGGATTATCGCGTCGTCGGTGATGACGATGTGCTCGGGGCAGACCTCCTGACAGCACTTCGTGATGTTACAGTAGCCGAGTCCGCCCTTGTCCTTCATGAAGTCCGCCCTGTTGAGACCGTCCATCGGGTGCATGTCGAGCGAGGCCGCCTTGACGACCCATCTCGGTCCTATGTAGTCCGCCTTGTGTTCCCTCACTACGTGGCACACGTCCTGGCAAAGAAAGCACTCGATGCAGCGCCTGAACTCCCTGGACCTCTCGACGTCGCGCTGGAAGAACCTCCAGTCCTTCGACGCGTCAGCCCTCGGCGTAAAGGGCGGTATCATAGCGGCGACCCTCCAGTTCTCCTCCACGTCCGTGACTAGGTCCCGTATCCTCGGGAACGCCTTCATCGGCTCGACGGTGATCTCGCCCTCCAAGCTGTCGACCCGCGTCTTGCACATCAGCTTCGGTCTCCCGTTTATCTCGGCCGAGCAGGAGCCGCACTTCGCGGCCTTGCAGTTCCATCTGGCCGAGAGCGAAGGGTCGATGTTCGTCTGGATGTAGTGTATCGCGTTGAGGACCACCATCCCTTCCTCCCGCGGGACCTCGAAGGTGTCGTACCGCTCCGACGCGGCGTCGGACCCCACGCCGCGCAGTATCTTCAGCCTCACCTTCGTCGCACTCGCCGCCGCGGTCTGCTGCGCCATGCCATGCTACTCCTTGATCAGCGCCTCGAGCTCGGGCGGGGGTCTCGGCACGGGGGTGAGGAAATGAGCCATCGCACCGTCCTTCATCACCGTGACTATGTTTACGAGCCACTTCGGGTCCTTGGCCGGGTAGTCTGACCGAGTGTGCGCACCCCTGCTCTCCTTCCTCTCTAGCGCCGACCTGATGATCGCTTCGCAGCCGAGAAGCATGTCCCACACTTGGAGCGCGTCGAGCCACGACTGGTTGTACGTCCTCCCCGGTCTCGCCCTCATCTCCCTGGCGGCCTCCGACATGCGCCCGACCTCTTCGAGGCCCGCCTGAAGCGATTCCTCTTCCCTCACTATCCCGACGTGCTCCCACATGTTCCGGGCGATCTGCTCCTTCAGCTGGAGGGGGTTCTCCCCAGACCCGGGGGCGAATGGAGACAATACTCTGTCTATCTCGGCCTCAACCTCCTTCTCGTCTACCTTCGGCTGTGGGGCTGTCGTGGCCGCGGCGGCAGCGGCCGCTCCTGCCCTCCTCCCGAAGACCATTATGTCTGAGAGAGAGTTGCCTCCGAGCCTGTTCCCGCCGTGCAACCCACACGCCACTTCTCCCGCCGCGAAGAGCCCCTGGACAGAGCTCTCACAGGTCTCTGGATCGACGCGCACGCCTCCCATCTGGTAGTGGACGGTCGGTGCGACCTCCATCTTCTCTCTGGTGATGTCGATTCCTGCGAACTCCATGAATTGGTCGTACATGCTCGGGAGCTTGTTCTTGATGTACTCTTCGCCCCTGTGCGAGACGTCTAGGTATACGCCGCCGTTCTTCGTCCCCCTCCCTGCGACAATCTCAGAGTAGATTGACCTGGCCACGACGTCGCGCGCCGACAGTTCCATCCTCTTGGGGTCGTACTTCGTCATGAACCTCTCCCCCTGCGCGTTCGTCAGTATCCCACCCTCTCCGCGGACAGCCTCTGTGACGAGTATCCCCCTCACACCGGGCGGGTAGATCATCCCAGTGGGGTGGAACTGTATCATCTCCATGTCCATGAGCTCGGCTCCTGCCCTGTAGGCCATCGCAATCCCGTCCCCTGTGCTCTCGTAGGAATTCGATGTCACCTGATAGACCCTTCCGCATCCTCCGGTCGCGAGCACTATCGCCTTGGCCCTAAACAGGACCAGCTTCCCCGTTCTGATGTCGATCCCCAGAGCACCGGATGCGCGCCCGTGGCCGGGGTGCCTGAATATTCTCGTGAGCGCGACCTCGTCCATGAAGGGAATCCCGCGCTTGATGACCTGGTCCTGTAGCGTCCTGATCAGCTCGAGGCCCGTCCTGTCTCCGATGTGGCACAGTCGCCTGTAGGTGTGCGCGCCGAAGGGCCGCTGGCTTATCTTCCCCTCCTTCGTCCTGTCGAAGAGGGCACCGTATCTCTCTAGCTCGTATACCCTTTCGATCGCCTCTTTCGCGAAGATCTCTGCCATCCGCCAGTTGCTGAGGCGCTGCCCTTCGACTATCGTGTCTGAGAAGTGGACCTCCCAGGAGTCTTGAGGGTCGACGTCGCCCAGCGCTGCCGCAATCCCCCCTTCCGCCATGACCGTATGCGCCTTCCCGAGGAGCGACTTACACACCACCAGCGCCGCCGCCCCCTTGTCGTAGGCTTCGATGGCTGCGCGGAGGCCCGCTCCGCCGGCCCCCACGATGAGCACGTCGCAAGGCTTCGCGGAGTACGTCCTGTCCAGAGTTTCTGTTTCGGGGCCACGTTCCCCGGGTTGCCACAACGCGCGACTCGACCGCTGCGGCGAACCCTCGATTTCGGCATTATAACTTTGATGCGAACGCCGGAGGCCGAGTCGGGGCCGGTCGCATGTCGTCCTCGGACGCGCAAAAGCCGCCAACACTTCACAAAGCTTTTAACGGCACTGAAGGAGCGCGAAAGTCCACGAGAGGGATAAAGTGCCTCACTACGGCTACAGTTTCGAGGGTTTCGACCCCGCGGTTCACGTCAGGGCCAGCGGGAGGGAGGCGAACGTATCCCCGAAGGCGGCTCGCGAGATAGCGGTCACAATCAGGGGGCTTACCGTCCCGAAGGCCGTCGAGCTCCTCGAGAAGGTCGAGGAGAAGAAGATGCCGATTGCCTTCAGGAGGCACAAACTCAAGGTCGGCCATAGGAGCGAGCTGCAGGGCTTTCCCACCGGTTCGTACCCGGTCAGGGCCGCCCGGGCGTATCTGCAGGTACTGCAGAATCTCCAGGGGAATGCCGAGTTCAAGGGCCTAGACCCCGAGAGGGTGAAGATAATACACGCGGCAGGTTACGCAGGCAGGACGATCAAGGACTACGTCCCCAGGGCCATGGGGCGCAGCTCCCCCAACTTCCATCAGCTCGTCCACATCGAACTCGTGGGCAAGGAAGTCTAGGCGATGTCCGTCCAGCAGCAACAGACGTCCATCCGTTCGATACTGTCAACCAGCAGGTCCTTCGCCGAGCTCGACGAGTTCTTTGAGACCGAGCTGAGAGACGCCGGGTACGGCGGGCTCGAAGTCCAGAACTCGCCGGTGGGAGTCACGCTGAAGGTGTACGTGGCACGCCCAGGCCTCGCCATCGGGAGGCGCGGGACGGGGATCAAGGACCTGACGGACAAGGTCGCCGCGAGGTTCAAGCTCTCCAACCCGCAGATAGCCGTCACCGAGGTCGAGCGCCCAGAGCTGAACGCGCGGATCATGGCTGCAAGGGTCGCCCAGATTGCGGCACGAGGCACCGCGTTTAGGAGGGCCGCGATGTGGTCGGTCAACAACATAATGAACGCCGGCGCCGCCGGAGTCGAGATCTCGATTGCGGGCAAACTCCGCAGCGACAGGTCCCACGGCGAGAAGTACCGCGCGGGCGTGGTACCGAAGAGTGGGGAGACGGCGGATAGGGTCGTAAGCGAGGCGACGACCGACGTGCTGCTCAAACTCGGCCTGTTCGGAGTGAAGGTAAAGATTGCACTGAAGGACGCACTCCCGTCAGACTTCCAGTTCAAGGAGGACGTGAAGGGAGAGGAGAACAAAGAAAATGACCCAACTCAAGGCGAGCGAGCTCAGGAATCAGGACGCTGACAAGCTCCGGCAGACGCTCTTCGACCTGAGGTCAGAACTCTCCAAGGTCAAGGGGGGCGCTGAGAGGGGGATCGTCAAGAAGGACGTCGGCAAGATAAGGAGGATACGCAGGAGCATAGCGATACTCCTGACGGTGATGCACGAGAAGGGGGTAGTTGAGTGAGTCCGAGGGGTCGGGGCCAGGAGACGGCGTTAGGCTCAGGTCCGCATCGGGGCACCCACGCGTCGCCATCCACGCGAGCTGAGGCGGAGAGCGTTCTACAATGAGCACCGCGGGCCTCGACATACGTGCGCCGAAGAAGAAGTGCGGCGACGCGCGCTGCCCGTTCCACGGCAACCTGAAGGTGCGCGGGAGACTGCTGACGGGGAGGGCTGTGTCGACGGCCGGGAAGGGGTTCGTCGTCGTGCAGATGGAGTACCTCCACAGGGTGCCGAAGTACAACAGGAGCGAGAGGCGGACGAGCAGGGTCTCCGCGAGGGTCCCTCAGTGCCTGGATGTCAGCGACGGCGACAGCGTGACCATAGGGGAGTGCAGGCCGCTTTCAAAGACCATCTCGTTCGTCGTCGTCGAGTCTAGGAGGGGGAGCTGATGTCGACGAAGTCACGTGCGGTCTCCGCGAAGGGGGTAGAGGAGTTCAAGAACTACATCACACGGGCGATCCCGCTCAACGCCGTCATAACGTGCGCCGACAACACGGGAGCCAAGACCCTCAGGGTGGTGCAGGTCACGAAGGCGAAGGCGAGGCTGAGCAGGACGCCCGCCGCCTCCGTCGGCGACAGCGTGGTGTGCGTCGTGAAGAGGGGGCCGCCGGACCTCAGAAAGCAGGTGTTCGGAGCGGTGATAATTAGGCAGAAGTACCCCGTCAGGCGCATCAGCGGGCAACGCGTCGTTTTCGAAGACAACGCGGCGGTCATCGTGACGCCCGAAGGGGACCTCAAGGGGACCGACATCAAAGGGCCGGTCGCGAGCGAGGCCGCAGAAAAGTGGCCCAGAATCGCCAACCTGGCGTCAATAATAATCTAGAGTGGTCAAATGAAATTCGGTTCGATGTTGTCGCAGGACCTGCGCGAGAAGTACAGGAAGAAGAGCGTCCGACCGAGGGAGGGCGACTCGGTGAGGATCGTCCGCGGCGAGTTCAAGGGGATAGAAGGGAAGGTCACCAAGGTGTCGCCGGACCAGGGGACGCTGAACGTCGAGGGGGTCACCCGCGAGAAGCAGAAGGGCGGCACGGCGCTGGTTCCGATCCGGGCATCAAACGTCGTCGTCACGGCGGTCGTTGTGGACGACAAGACGCGAAAGAGCAAACTGGAGGCGAACCAGTAGATGGGGAAGAAGGGCGGGAGGAACAGACTCAAGAGCATCGCAGCCCCACGGAGCTGGGACATCCCCAGGAAGAAGGGGACCTTCGTCTACAAGCCCGTCGCTGGCCCCTATCCGATCGCTTCATCATATCCCCTCGGGACGGTCGTCAGGGACCTCGCGAGGCTGGCTTCCCGCTCGAAAGAGGTGAAGTTCATCACCAGGTCGGGGGGCGTGCTAGTCGACGGGACGGAGAGGCATGTCCCGAGCTTCCCGGTCGGGCTCTTCAACGTGCTCAGCGTCCCCGCCGAGGGCTCGAGCTTCAGGCTGGTCCCTTCCCGCAAGGGCCTCGTGCTGGCGAAGCTCGACCATGACGAGGAGAACAGGAAGCTCTGCAGGATTACCAGCAAGACGAAGGTCAAGGGAGGGCACATCCAGTTCGGCTTCCACGACGGGAGGTCAATGCTCTCGGACGCACTCTCGCTGGGCCCAGGAGACGCCGTCCTGATGCAGGTCCCATCGCAGAAGGTTATCGGGGAGGTAAAGCTTGCCAAGGGGTCGATCGGGCTCGTCCTCTCCGGAGAGCGGGCGGGGCAGGTAGGAAAGATATCGGACGTGAAGAAGGGGACAATCTCAAGAGAGGGTATGGTCAGGCTGTCGCTACCAGGAGGAGAGGCGGAGATCCCGTCTCGCCTCGTGTTCCCCGTGGGTACCGAGGAGCCGATGATAACGATCGGAGGCGGAGACAGGTGAGTCAAGCCGCCGTCCACGAGAACCCCATGCGGGTGGTCAAGGTCGGGAAGGTAGTGGTGAACATCGGGCTGGGAAAGTCGGGGGAGGCCATCGAGCGGGGCAAGCAGGTCCTCGAACAGGTTACCGGACAGAAGCCGAGCCAGCGCAGGGCGAAGAAGTCGATAAGGGACTTCGGGATCCACAAGGGCGAGCCGATCGGCGTGGCGGTGACCGTGAGAGGGGAAGCGACCGGCGGACTCATCGAGAAGCTCCTCGTCGCGCGAGAGAAGAAGCTCCCGGCGTCCTCGTTCGACCCCAAGGGGTCAGTCTCGTTCGGCATCAAGGAGCACATCGAGATTCCCGGGATAAAGTACGATCCGGCCATCGGGATCCTGGGCATGAACGTCTCCGTGCTCCTTGAGAGGCCGGGCTATAGCGTCGCCCGTAGGGCGAGGCGCGCCGGAAGGGTGGGGAAGGCTCACTCGGTCTCGCGGGAAGAGTCTATGAATTTCTTCAAGGACAGGTTCGGGGTGACCATACTGTGAAGGAGAGACACACGAAGAAACGGGGGTACGGGAAGTCGACGCACTACTGCAGACGCTGCGGCCAGTACGGCGCGGTGATCAGGTCGTACGACCTGGTTCTCTGCAGACAGTGCTTCCGCGAGGTGGCGGAGAAGCTCGGCTTCAGGAAGTACGACTAGGTGAGTCAATTGGCGGCCACCAACGTCCTTTCGAACCTTTTCGCGAGCCTGCAGAACGCGGAGATGCGGAACAGGAGGGAGTGCACAGTCATCCCAGCCTCAAGGCTGGCTAGCGAAGTCCTGAAGGTGCTCCAGAAGAAGAGGTATGTCGGTGAGTTCGAGCTCATCGACGACGGCGTGGGGGG
Source organism: Nitrososphaerales archaeon (assembly GCA_030038395.1). Classification (GTDB taxonomy): domain Archaea; phylum Thermoproteota; class Nitrososphaeria; order Nitrososphaerales; family Gagatemarchaeaceae; genus UBA183. The sequence goes on along the minus strand of JASHOZ010000064.1, from coordinate 55,404 downwards.
GAAGCTGCGGGTTCAGCTCCTAGGGCGCATCAACAAGTGCGGCGTCATATCGCCGAGGTTCCCGGTCAGGTCGTCGAAGCTTGTCGACTGGGAGCACAGGTACCTCCCCGCGGTGGGGGTGGGGAGCCTGATCGTCTCCACGTCGGAGGGGGTGATGGCGCACGCCGAGGCGCAGGAGAGGAAGATAGGAGGGAGGCTGATCGGGTATGTCTACTAAGGAGATCCAGCAGCAGGTGGTGGAGCTCCCCGAAGGGACCACTGCCAGACTCGACGGACGTGTCCTCTCGGTGAAGGGGAAGCTCGGAGAGGCCAGGAAGAACTTCGACAAGGTCAACGTGAACCTATCGGTCGACGCGAACAGGGTGAGCGTGACCCCGTTCTCTCACAGAAAGAGAGACAACGTGATCGTGAGCACCGTGACGAGTCTGGTTAGCAACATGATCACAGGAGTCTCTCACGGCTACACCTACAGACTCAAGGTGGTGTATGCGCACTTCCCGATCTCGGTGAAGACGAAGGGGGACGAGATCCTGGTGGAGAACTTCGTCGGCGAGAGATCCCCACGAGTGGCGAAGATAGTCGGCGCATGCAAGGTCTCGGTCGACGGGGACGACATCATAGTGAAGGGGGTGTCTGTCGAGGACGTTGGTCAGACGGCCGCCAACGTGGAGCTCGCGACCAAGATAAAGCGGAAGGACCAGAGGATATTTCTGGACGGCGTGTATATCTACCAGAAGGGGGAGGGCTTCTAACTTTGCCGAAGGGGAAGGCCTCCGAGGAGAACAGGCTGAAGGCTCTAGTCGCCAAGCGTGAGGAGCTCGCGGCGCACAGGCCTGCGTTCGTCCGCCAGGAGAGCTGGAGGTACGTGAGGATTCACCCAGAGTGGCGCAAGCCCAAGGGCGTCGACAACAAGGTGCGCCGCCAAGACAAAGGGTGGCCCGCCCTCGTGAGGGTCGGCTACAGGGGCCCCGCGGAGTCGAGGGGTCTGCACCCGAGCGGCCACTTCGAGGTCCTTGTCCACAGGCCGGATGACCTGGTGGCACTCGTGCCCGGGCACGACGTCGCGCGGATCGGCGGGTCGGTCGGCGCGAAGAAGAGGGAGCTTATCATCGCTCGGGCGACTGAGCTTGGCCTAAGAATTGTGAACCCGACAGGGCTGAGGGTAGTTGAACCTAAGGAGTAGACGCAGGCTCGCCGCTTCAGTCCTCGGGGTGGGAGAGGACAGGGTCATATTTGACGAAGAGTACTCAGACCTCATCCAGGATGCCATAACCCGCAGCACCATAAGAGGGCTGGTCGGTTTCGGTGCGATACGGGCTGCGCCTGAGAAGGGGTCCTCCAGGGGGAGATTCCGCGACAGGTCGGCGCGGCTGAAGCGCGGGCGGGGGGCGGGGTCCACCGAAGGGCCGTCGAAGGCTCGAATGCCCCGAAAGCAGGCGTGGATGACGAAGGTCAGGGCGCTGCGGTGGAGGCTGAGGGTCGCCCGCGAGAGGGAAGAGATTAGCGCCGACGCGTACAAGGCGCTCTACCAGCAGGTCAAGGGGGGCCAGGTGCGCGGGGTGAAGCACCTTCTCGACCTGATGAAGGAGGCCAAGAAGTGACTCAAGGACATGTGCCCCTCCTCCGTCGCAGAAGGGAGGGCGTGACGGACTACAAGTCAAGGAGGAGGGCGATCACCTCTCACAAGCCGCTGCTCGTTGTCCGCATCTCCAACCGCAACGTCACGTCGCAGTTCGTCGTCCCCAAGGTGAAGGGAGACGCAGTAGTCGCTTCAGCACACTCACGTGAGCTTCTCAAGCTGGGCTGGAAGGGTTCCCTGAAGTCGACGCCTGCCTGCTACCTCCTCGGCATGCTCGCCGGAAAGAAGGCGCTCGCCGGTGGTGTGGAGGAAGCTGTGCTCTACAACGGCCTGTCCCCCTTCGTAAGGGGGGGTCGCGTCGGTGCGCTCGTCAAGGGGGTCGTGGACATGGGCGTAAGGGTCCCCGTGGGTGACGGAGCGTTCCCTCCGGAAGAGAGAATCGCCGGTGCGACGATAGCGGGCTACGCTTCAAAGGGGGCTTCAGGGGGTTCAGCCCGCGAGTTCTCCAGGCTTCGGGTCGCGGGGTTCAAGCCCGAGCAGTATCCAGAGGAGTTCCAGAGGGTGAAGGCCGCACTGGCAGGAGAAAGGAAATGATGGCGTACGGACGACAGCAAAGGCGCGAGGAAGAGGAAGAGGTCTGGGTACCGAGGACGAAGCTCGGGAGCCTCGTGAACGAAGGAAAGATGACCTCGCTGGAGGAGATCTTCAGGACCGGGCAGCGGATCAGAGAGGCCGAGATAGTCAAGAAGCTGCTCCCCGACCTCCGCAACGAGGTGGTGGGCGTCAGCGTCGTACAGAAACAGACAGACGCGGGCGAACTGACGAGGTTCTCCGCCGTCGTAGCCGTCGGGAACGGAGCAGGGTGGTTCGGAGTAGGGAAAGGGAAGGCGATGCAGACGAGAGAGGCGATCGAGAAGGCGACGAGCGCGGCCCTGCTGAACATAATCCCCGTGAAGCTAGGCTGCGGGAGCTGGGAGTGCAGGTGCGGGCGTACTCATTCCGTCCCGTACAAGATCAGGGGGAAGGCGGGGAGCGTTACGATCGAAGTCATCCCTGGGCCGAGGGCCCTCGGTCTCGTCGCCGGCCCCGCCCTGAAGAACCTACTCCAGCTCGCCGGCGTGCAGGACGCATGGATCAGAACGTTCGGGTCTACCAACACCATGTCCTCTCTTGCAAACGCGGTATACGACGCGTTCAGGATGTCGCACGGACTGAGCGTATAGGTGGAGAACGTTGGGACTCCTCCTCGTCGTGAACGTGCACGGCATGATAAACTCCCCCGCGCCCGTGAGGAAGGCGCTTGAGGAGCTCAAGGTCGGGAGAAGGTTCTCGGCTTCCGTCGTCCCCGACGATCCCGCGACGCTCGGGGCCCTCCGACTGTGCAAGGACCGCCTGGTCTGGGCGCCGCTCGATGCGGAACTCCTGGCAGCCCTCCTCGAGAAAAGAGGGATGGTGAGCTCGACGAAGGCTCTCGACAAGCCGTTCCTGAAGGGCATCGGCTACGGAGGGTATCAGGAGCTCGCAGCAAGGATGGTCAAGGAAGAGCTACGGTTATCGGAGGTGGAGGGCCTGCGTCCGTTCTTCCGCCTCGCCCCGCCGAAGGGAGGGTTCAGGCTTTCGATGAGGAGGGCGTCGTCCGAAGGCGGGATCCTAGGGATGAACCCTAGGCTGGGCGAACTCGTGAAGAGGATGATGTGACCTGCCCACAAGAGCGAGGAAGGGCAGGCGGTACCGCGGGAGCAGGACGCACGGCTACGGCCAGATCGGCCAGCACCGGCACTCGGGCTCTAGAGGAGGGCACGGGAACGCAGGCCTGCACAAGCACAAGTGGAGCTGGATGGTGAAGTACGAACCCGACCACTTCGGCAGGGACCCGTTCCGACCGCCGCGTTATTATTCGAAGCCGAAGCGCTGGGTGAACGTCGGCGACCTCGAGTCGCTCTCGAAGGAGAAGTCCGTAGACCTCACATCAATGGGGATCGGGAAACTGCTGGGGTCGGGGTCAGTCACCAAGGCGTACAACGTGACAGTGGGCTCATTTACGAAGAGGGCTCAGGCTAAAATAGAAGCTGCGGGCGGCAAAATAGCAGTCGAGGAGTAGGCCCCTGCATTGGCTTCTATGCGCGATTTCATAAAGAACGTAGGGACGGTACTCCCGGAGATACCGAAGCCCGAGAAGAAGCCGAGCCTGAACGAGCGTTTCATCTGGACCGGGTTCGCACTCATCGCTTACCTCGTCATGGCTACGACCCCACTGTTCGGGTTCGGAGGCCCGGGGGAGCAGTCGGACCAACTTGCGTTCCTCAGGGTCGTCTTCGCCTCCGCTCAGGGGACGCTGATGGAGCTCGGAATCGGCCCGATAGTGACCTCCGGGCTGATACTGCAGCTGTTGGTCGGCAGCGACATCATCAAGCTGAAGATGAGCGACCCTGGCGACAGGGCGATCTTCGGGACTTCGACCAAGCTGCTCACGTTCATAGTGATAGTAGGGGAGGCGGCCGCGTACATTCTCGGAGGTGCGCTCGGTGGGGCGTGCACCGCGTCGGTCACGACGAACTGCCTCACCCCTACGAGGGACATCGTCATCTTCGGACAGCTCTTCGCCGCCGGCGTCCTCGTCCTGCTCCTCGACGAGATGATACAGAAGGGGTGGGGCTTAGGGAGTGGTGTGAGCCTCTTCATCCTTGCTGGAGTGTGCCAGACCGTCATGTGGTACAGCTTCTCGCCGGAGACATTCGCGCCCAGTACGGGGACCACGGCCTACTTCGGGTTCGTCCCGGCTCTCGTGAGCTCCTTCTTCACCAACACGCTGCCTAGCATCGTAGTCCGGGACTACCAGTATCCGAGCCTCCTCACGGCTACGCTTACCCTCGTCATGATACTCGTGATCGTGTACATCGAAGGGATCAGGATCGAACTCCCGATCACATCGATAAAGTACCGCGGGTTCCAGGGGGTCTATCCCATCAAGCTCCTCTACGTGTCCAACATCCCGGTCATCCTCGTCTCGGCGCTGGGGGCCAACGTGACCTTCTTCACCAGAATCCTATACAACTACTCGGGGACAAACAATCCGTGGCTCCCGTATCTGGGGCAGTGGGCAACCGCGAACTCGTCGTACCCTACCGGAGGGCTGGTCTACTACATGACCTCGCCGCAGAGCGTGCAGGAGACGATAGCGGACCCCGTCCACTCAATCATCTACCTCTTGTATCTCATCGGCATGGCGGTCGTGTTCGCGAAGCTATGGGTCGAGATAGGCGGGCTCAACCCCAAGCAGGTGGCGAAGAACCTGATGGACGCCAACGTCCAAGTGCCTGGCTTCAGGCGCACGGGACTCTCAATAGAGCAGGTCCTGAACCGCTATATCCCCACCCTGACGATAATAGGAGGGATCTTAATCGGTCTGATAGCAGGCGTAGCCGACCTCTTCGGCGTCTTCGGGACGGGGATAGGGATACTGCTGATGTGTGACATCATCCTGCAGTACTACCAGATGCTGCTCAAGGAGCAGGTGGAGGAGATCTCCCCGGCCCTCGCTGGCCTGATAGGAGCCAGCTGACGCCTTGAAGCTGCGGGTCGTCGTAGTAGGGATCCCAGGCGTCGGGAAGACCACAGTGGTCGGGAAGCTGAGCTCGAAGCTGAGAGGGGCAAGGTTCGTCACGTTCGGGACCGTGATGCTCGAGGAGGCGACAAAGCGCGGATGGGTCAGGACGAGAGACGAGATGCGGGGACTCTCAGTGGAGAGACAGCGGAAGCTTCAGGCGCTGGCGGCCGCCAGGATCGCGCGGATGTCGGACCGGACGGTGGTGGTCGACACACACCTCTTCATCCGGACGAAGGAGGGGTTCTGGCCCGGACTCCCTTACGACGTCGTCCGCGCGTTGCGGCCGACCCACCTAGTACTGGTCGAGGCCGCCGCAGACGAAGTGACCGCGCGGAGGGCCGCAGACCCGGCGAGGGTGAGGGACGCGGTGTCCAGGGAGGAGCTTGAGATGGAGATCCAGCTCGGAAGGGCTTTCCTCTCGGCATCGTCCACGCTTACGGGCGCTCCCATGCTGATCGTAAGGAACGCGCACGGGAAAGCCGATGAGACAGCAGGCTCGCTCGCAAACATCATCGAGGAGACCTCCCATTGAGGTGCGAGAACACCGAACGGGGTTCGACTGTCGCACGCGCAGGCCCGTGGCTCCTCCTCGCCATGGTGCTCCTCCTGGCGGCGTCCCTCTTCGCTCCTCTGGTCTGGAGCGCGAATGCCGCCTCAAATGCGACCTCGTCGAGCACCACGCAGACCGCAACGAGCGCGGCGGCCGCGCCCAAAATCTCGCTGTCCAACCCGTCCGACGGTCCAGGCGTCACCATCGGGATCACCGGTTCAGGACTCGCCGCAAACCGGACCGTCAGCGCGACCTTCGGGAATCTGACACTCTCTCTTACCGGGACATGTACTACGAACTCCGCAGGGAAGCTCAGCGGATGCTCTTTCTCGGTCCCCAACCTTCCGCACGGGACCTACACAGTCTCCGTTTCTGACGGGACAAGCCCGGTTGTCACGGCGTCATTCACCATTCCGGTCCTGTCGATACCTGACTCGACCCTTCTTGTCACGAGCACGTCGCTATGCCTGAGCCTGGTCACACAGCTGGTCACTCGGCGCGTGGTGAACCTGGACGCAGAGAGGAGGATGAAGGCCGAGGTCTCTGCCTTCAACAAGGAAAAGAGGGAAGCCACGATCGCGAAGGACAAGGCCAAGCTGGATAAGCTGAAGAAACGCGAGCTTCCCATGAGACAGGAGCAGGCGAAGGTCTCGACCGCGCGGCTCAAGGTGACCGCAATCACGTTCGTGCCGCTGCTCGCCGTCTACTACCTGATGGCCTCCTTCCTCGGCGGGTTCAGCGTCGTCGTGGCGCACTCCCCCATACCGATCCCGTACCTTGTGGGGACGGGTGGGACCATGGCCCTGTTCTGGTGGTACATGCTTAGCTCCTTCACCTCCTCCGCGCTGCTGACAAGGCTCCTGCACACTACGACCTAGGCGGGTGCGAGTGATGCGGTCCGTCATAATATCCGGGATGCCCGCCGTGGGGAAGACCACCGTGTCGAAGATTGTCGCCGATTCCCTCCGCGTCCCTCTAGTGGGCGGCGGAGACGTGCTAAAGGAGATGGCGGTCGAGGAGGGCTACGCGCCGGGCGGGGGAGACTGGTGGGACAGCGCAGACGGAATGAGGTTCCTCGCCGAGAGGAAGAAGTCTTCTGCTTTCGACAAGCAGGTGGACGCCCGTCTCCTCGCAAAGGCTAGGCGCGGGGGTGTCGTGATAACGAGCTACCCTCTGCCATGGCTCACGGCCTCGGGGTTCCGCGTCTGGCTCTCCGGGAGCACCGAGAGCCGAGCGGCGAGGATGGCGAAGCGCGACGGCGTGCCAGCTTCGGAGTGCCTCCAAGTCTTGGTCGTGAGGGACAGGGAGAACCACCTCCTCTACAAGAGGATCTACGGGATTGAGTTTGGCAAGGACATGAAGCCGTTCGACTTGGTCGTGGACACCGACTCGATCGGAGAGTCGAGGGTGGCAGAGATCGTCCTCGAGTACATCACGAACAGGGCGGATTGAATTGGAGCCGCAGAGACTCGTCGTAGTCGACGAGGAGCCTTCCGACCCTGAACACGGGTGGACCCCCAGCGCGCGCCCCTTGGAGGTGCTGCTGGACTACGGGCTCATAGCGCTAGACAAGCCCCGTGGTCCCACGAGCCACGAGGTCGTGGCTTGGACGCGGAAGATGCTCGGCGTCGAGCGGGCGGGGCACAGCGGCACCCTGGACCCTCCAGTCTCGGGCCTCCTCCCCATAGGGACGGGGCAGGGGACGAAGGCGCTCGGCCTTCTGCTGCTCTTCCCCAAGGAGTACAGGGGCGTGATGAGGCTCCATTCCGCCGTCCCTCCTAGAGTGCTGGAAGCCGTAGTGAAGGAGTTCACAGGTGAGATCTTCCAGCGCCCGCCGCAGAGGTCCTCCGTCGCCCGACAGGTGAGGAGTAGGACCGTCTACGAGTTGGCCATGGAAGAGGCGAAAGGGAACCTGCTGCTGTTCCGGTGCGTCTGCGAGTCCGGGACGTATGTCAGGAAGCTGGTCTACGACATGGGCGAAGTCCTCGGGGTCGGAGCCACTATGGTCGAGCTGCGCCGAACGATGGTGGGCCCGCTGCGAGAGGGTGACGGGCTGGTCACCATGCACCAACTGAGCGACGCGGTCTACAGGCTCCGGGGGGGCGACGAAGCCGCCGTGCGCGCACTCGTCAAGCCCATCGAGTCTTCCATCGGCTCGACGAAGCGGGTCGTCATCAGGGACTCCGCCGTCGATGCGATCTGCCACGGGGCCCGGCTGGGGGTGCCCGGGCTACTCTCGGCCTCCGCTTCGATCGCGAAGGGTGATCTGTTGGTGATCACGTCCGCGAAGGGCGAGCTGGTCGCCACGGGGAAGGCGATGATGTCGACCGAAGAAATGACCTCCGCGAAGAAGGGCCTTGCCTCCTCGACTGAGCGGGTGATAATGAAGCAGGGGACGTACCCCAAGCTCTGGAAGAGCCACTCGTCGGACCGCGCGGGCTGACCTGACTGGCGATCAGGTGCGTCGAGCCCTAAAACCCTTATGGCGGGTGGCGAGCATCGCCAAAGAGTGCTCCGCTCGCGTCGTGGCTGGAACCCAGAAGAAGGATTGCTTGCCGCCGCCGTGGTCTCGCTGGCCTGCACAGGCGTGGCGTTCGCATATGCTGGCTACTCTGTCGGCATCTCCGCCCTCAACCCTGACGAGCTGGTGGGGGCCGGGCTCTTTTGGGCGGCGGTCACGTTTCTGGCGCTTGCCTTTCCCCTCCGCGCCGCCGTTCGCACATTCATCCGCTACGTCACCACCCCAGCAGGGGGGGCGATCTTCGTCGCCTACATTACGGTACATCTCCTGCTGTACGGATTCCTGCTCGAAGGGATCCTCGCCGGCATATACGGGACCAACGTGTTCGCCGTCCCCGCGGGTTTCTTCGTGAGCACGAACCTGTTTCTGCCCGTCTCTTTGGCGAACGTCCTGTTCGACGTGGCGTTCAACCCTTCGATCGTGATGACCATCCCTCCGCTTTTCTCCGCCGCCCTGAGTTTCTACAGCATGTCGGCTGCACTCCTAATAGGCGTGCTCGTGGTTGCTAACGTTGGGAAGGTGAAGGAACTCGGCCGGCTCTCTACTGCGGGTGGAAGGGCGCGGGCGTTTGTACTCCTACCTGCCGCCGGAGTGGTCTTCGGTGCGTCCTGCTGCCTGTCGGTCGCAGGGGTATTGAGCCTCCTCTCTCCGACGGCGAGCGTGGTCTTTTCCAACCTCTGGCTCTACTACGGGACATATTTCCTCCTCCCCGTAGTCGCCATGGCTCTTCTCTACGTGAACCTGGTTTCTGTTGCCAAGATAGCCGCCGGAGTAGGGTCGCCCCGCCAGACAGGGCCAAGCTGGCAGGTGGCTCGCTAACACTTAAGCGGGGAGGTGTACGCGCCCTCTCGCCGGGGTCGCCTAACCTGGTAGGGCGCAGACCGTAAACTCGCGTAAGCCTGGAACCACTCGGCCGGCGAGCCTGTCTCGCGAAAGCGGGTTGTGGGTTCAAATCCCACCCCCGGCGCTGCACTCAGTTGCCGCTCAGTTGGCATCGGTGGTCGCATCGCGCGACTACGACCGCCAATCAAAGCATTCGTCGATGTAATCTGCAACTGTTCATGTCAGCGACTGCACTGTTGGACTCGGGCGCGAGAACCCGCGGCTCGGGCCGCTTCCCGCTCAAGTCGGGGCTCGCGCCGAAGCCGTCTGGGCAGAATGCTCACGCTTGATTACATGTGATTATCATCACAACCCCTGGAACACAGTAAGACGCTGAAGGAGCGGCTGACCGAGGAACGGAGAGGCTGGCTGGGAGAAGGTGCGCACAGCAGGACCCGCGCCCGTCCGCCCTCTCGTGGCTACCGCTTACGCATGGTGGATGGATGACTGGCGATGGACAGACTGAAGGCGGAGGAAGTCGCGCACATACTCTTTCCGCGCCACATCAGCCGCAAGGACGTCGTGATCGAAGTGGGAGCGAACATTGGCGGCGCCACGGCTCTCCTGTCGGACCTTGCCCGGCACGTATACGCATTCGAACCCAACCCACAGGTCTTCACCCGCCTGAAAGAGAACCTCAGCGGGCGGAGGAACGTCTCACTGCACAACCTGGGCGCCGGAGCCGGGAACGAGAGCATCGTCTTCCACCTGCCGGATCCCGGGAACACAACCTTCGGGTCTAAGCACAGGATAGCAGGAGGGGAGTACGTGGGCGAGACCAGGGTGGCCACAGCAAGGCTGGACGAAGTCGTGTTCGCCGACCCCCCCGGTCATCGTGCTCGACTGCGAAGGGTCCGAGGTGGACGCCCTGAAGGGGGCCGAGGGACTGTTCAGGAAGGGCCTGATCAGAGAGGTCATAGTGGAGACTCACACGATGACGGACGGGAGGTCGACGGATATCGAGACCGTCGACGTCCTCGGGACATACGGCTTCACGGTCGAGTCGAGGACGACGGCCCCTGACGGGTCCCCTTGGATAGTGGCGAGAGGTAGTGCCGCCTTTGGGGCGATCTCTCGCGCCGCCTGAGAGGGCCTGCGGTCCGCTGCGCGACCGTGCAGCCGCCCCTGGCAGGGATGCAAAAACGCTATAAGCCGTCGGACAGGCGCCGCGTCAAGTGAAAGTCCCCGTGCCCGGCATGAGGGTCGGCCTCACTTTCGACGACGTTCTCCTCGTCCCGAAGTTCTCAGACATCAAGTCGCGAAGGGACGTCAGCACGAAGTCCAAGCTCACCCGCGGGATACCTCTGAACATCCCCGTTGTCAGCGCGAACATGGACACAGTGACGGAGTCCGCGATGGCTATCGCGATGGCGAGACTGGGCGGAATCGGGGTGATACACAGGTTCCTTTCGCTCGAGGCGCAAGTCTCAGAGGTGGCGAAGGTGAAGCGCTCTGAAAGCGTCGTCATCGAAGACCCGATCACTCTAGGCCCAGACAGCAAGACGAGCGACGCGTGGCGCGCAATCGAGGAGCACCTGATCGGCGGGATCGTCATCGTCGACGCCGACAGGAAAGTCTTGGGGATCGTAACGCGTAGGGACATCGCGCTGGAGGACGACCTCGGCCGCAGCCTCCGCGACCTGATGACCCCGCTCAAGAAGCTGGTGACTGCGAAGAAGGGGATCTCCCTCGAGGAGGCAGAGAGGGTCCTGCACGCCCACAAGATCGAGAAGCTGCCGCTCGTAGACGCGAAGGGGAGGCTCGCGGGCCTGATTACGTCGAAGGACATCATGAAGAGGAGACAGTTCCCGTCGGCGACGAAGGACCGCAAGGGAAGGCTCATGGTCGCGGCCGCCGTGGGGGTCAAAGGGGACTACATGGAGCGCGGCGTGAAGCTGCACGAAGCCGGGGCCGACTGCCTCGTCGTCGACATCGCCCACGGGCACTCCAGCTACGCGGTCGACACGGTCAAGCGGATAAAGAGGGAGCTGGGCTCCGTCGAGGTGGTCGCAGGGAACGTCGCAACCGGGAAGGGGGCGGTCGACCTCATCAAGGCGGGGGCCGACGCCGTCAAGGTGGGGGTAGGCGCCGGTAGCATCTGCGTGACAAGGGTAGTGACGGGGTCAGGCGTACCGCAGCTCACCGCCATAATGGACGCGGCCGATGCCGCGGACGACTACGGCGTGCCGATAATAGGGGACGGGGGGATCAGGACCCCCGGGGACGTTACGAAGGCCCTGGCCGCCGGGGCGTCGACCGTCATGGTGGGGAGCCTGCTCGCGGGGACGGAGGAGAGCCCAGGCCCGACAATACTCCGCGACGGGGTCCGCTACAAGCTGACTCGCGGGATGGCGTCTCTCGCCGCATCGGTGGACAGGAAGATTAGAGAGGACGGCTCGAAGGCGACCAAGGAGTCTGAGCTGATCGAGGAGGTCATCCAGGAGAGCGTCCCCGAGGGGGTGGAGGGGCTGATACCGTACAAGGGGCGGGTAGAGGAGGTCGTCAAGGAGCTCGTCGGGGGCCTCCGCTCAGGGATGAGCTACTCGGGGTCCCACACGGTCGTGGAGCTGCGGGAGAACGCGGAGTTCCTCAGGATCACCCCCGCCGGATACAAGGAGAGCCTCCCCCACGACATAAAGAAGGTCGTCTGACTTGGGGAACCTGTCCGTGGTCGGGATGCAGTGGGGCGACGAGGGGAAGGGGAAGCTCGTCGACTACCTGGCCGATGACTACGACGCCGTCGCGAGGTTCAACGGCGGGAGCAACGCAGGGCATACCGTGGTGGCAGGGGGGAGCAAGCACACGTTCCACCTGCTGCCTTCGGGGGCACTGAAGAGGAAGGAGCTGCTCATCGGCGCCGGTGTGGCGCTCGACCCTGACATGCTGGCCGAGGAGCTGGCGAGCCTCCCCGGGGCAGTACGGGGGCGACTGATGGTAGACGGGAGGTGCTCGCTCGTGTCGCCTTTCGACAAGAAGCTCGACTCGGCGCTCGAAGAGATGCGGGGGGCGGCGGCCATCGGGACGACCAGGAGGGGGATCGGCCCTGCGTACGCGATGAGGGCGCTCCGGCTGGCGCTCCGGGCAGCCGACGTGATGGGGAGCCCTGACTCGTCGTCGTTGGCGGAGGTCTATTCGAGGCTCGGAGTCGACCCTTCAGGGCTTGCGGCATGGGTCAAGACGTCCCGGGAGGCCCTCACCGGGCTGGTCGGGGACGTCGCCTCTCGCATCAGGGACGTCATGGCCGCGGGCGGATCCGTCCTCTTCGAGGCGTCACAGGGGACGCTCCTCGACCTGCTACATGGCACTTACCCGTACGCGACCAGCGCGCACACGGTCGTCAGCTACATACCTGCCGGCATCGGCATACCCCCAGCCGACGCGGGAGAACCGCTCGGCGTGACGAAGTGCTACACGACAAGGGTGGGGGGAGGGCCGTTCCCCACCGAGGTCAACGGCGCCGTCTCGGACCAGATCAGAGCAATCGGGCACGAGTACGGCGCAACGACCGGAAGGGCGAGGAGGATCGGATGGCTTGACCTCGTGGCCCTCAGATACGCCGTCCGGCTCAACGGAGTGAGGAGCATTGCCGTCTCAAAGCTCGACGTCCTGTCCGCCATGAGAGAGTTTCGCGTCTGCGTGGCTTACAGGCATCTCGGCTCAGAGACGCAAGACTTCTTCGGCGCGCTCAGCAACCTGAACGAAGTGGAGCCCGTGTACGAGTCGCCGGTCTCGTTGCTGGGGGCGGAGTACGGCGGCGGTGTCCCGCCACAGGCGAAGAAGCTCGTCGACTACCTCGAGAGCGCACTCGGGGTGCGGGTAAGAATTCTCTCGTACGGGGAGGAGAGGTCCAAGACAGTTGAACTATGACTCCATCTCGCCGATAGACGGAAGATACAGGGAGGAAGCCGAGCCGCTCGCCCGCTACACGACCGAAAAGGCGCTCGCCGAGGAGCGCGTGAGGGTCGAGCTCGCATACCTCGAACTCCTCGTCAGGCTCGGCATAGCGCCGAAGGCGAAGGTACCCGACGTCCCGCTCTCGATGGAGAGGGTGAAGTCGCTCGAAGCGGAGCTCGGCCACGACGTGAAGGCGGTCGAAGTCTACCTGCGGGAGTCGTTGAATTCCGCGGGGGCCGAGGTGCTTGGGCCCTACGTCCATCTTGGGCTGACGAGCGAGGACACGAACAGCCTCGCTTCGGCCGTGCTGCTCCGGTCCGCCCTGGAGAAGGTCATGGTCCCGTCCTACTCGGCGCTGGCGACGATGCTGGCGAGGATAGCCAGCCGCGAGGCCGACACGGTCATGCTCGCGCGAACCCACGGCCGCCCAGCGATACCTACCACTTTCGGGAAGGAGATAGCCGTCTTCGCCGTGCGGATGGCCGAACGCATCTCGCTCCTCCAGTCCCTGAGGCCGATGGCCAAGTTCTCCGGTGCGGTCGGGACGTACGCCTCGTTCACGCTGATGGCCCGCCGCGACTGGCGTAGGACACTGAGGGAGTTCGTCGAGTCGATGGGCGTCGACGCTGCGCCCTACTCGACCCAGATCGTCCCGGGGGAGAGGCTCTCGGACACTCTCCACTACATGATGAACATCAACCAGCTCATGGTCTCACTTTCGAGGGACCTCTGGCTCTACCAGACGCTGGACTACGTCCACTTCGCGCGCCCAGGAAAGGTCAGCTCATCGACGATGCCTCAGAAGGTCAACCCTGTCGACGTGGAGAACGCCGAGGGCCAAGCCGAGATTTCGAACTCAATCCTTCAGCTGATGGCATACAGGCTTCAGGTGACGCGCATGCAACGTGACCTGTCGGACTCGGTGATCAGGCGGATGCTGGGGCCGGCCCTGGGCCACTCGCTCGTGGCGTCCTCTCGCTTGGCAGGCTCAATGCGCGCAATGCAGGTCGAGCGCGACGCCATGTCGTCCGACCTCTCGAAACACCCTGAGGTGTATGCGGAAGCGGAGCAGATCGCCATGCGGCTAAAGGGGGACGGCCGCGGCTACGAGAAGGTGAAGTCGCTCTTCGAGAAGGGGGAGTTCTCGCCGACCGTGAAGGCCGCCGGGGGGTACCTCGGCGCCGCTCCGCTGATGGCGCGCGAGTGCCCGAAGGTCGTACGCCGGCTGCTCGGCTCTAGAGCCTGAACACCCACCCGAGATCCGCGGGATGACTGCGCTTCGTGACCTTCTCGTTGAGGGCGTGGGCCACGATAGGGAGCGCCAGCGTGATGTCGGCGTACAGCGTGGCTTTCTTGGCGGAGGGAGCGATCTTCCCCCAGCTCACCGCCTCCTCCAGGGTGCACCCCGAAAGGCCCCCCCACTGAGGGCTGTCGGCCGTTATCTGGATGGCGTATTCGTGAGGGGTCTCCTCCTCCCCTCCCTTCGCCAGGGACTTGATTATGGTTGAGAGCTGGATGGTGTCCTTCGGGACCCCGCCGCCTAGGTAGACGACCCCCGTCCTCTTTGTCCTCTCCGCGATCTGCGCCAGCTCCTCCATGTCCTTGGTCTGGTCCAGCCTGACGAGCCTTCCCTTCTGTCGCTTGAGGAGGCTCAGCGCGACCCCATACCCGCTGTCTATCAATCCGGGGGAGTAGACTGGGACCCCCGCCCTGTAAGCGGCGGCTACGATGCTGTCAATCCCCTTCTTCGAGAGGAACGCTCCGAAGCCATGGAGGAACTCCCTCGTCGAGTAGGCCTTCGTGTCGTCGAGTGTGCTCGCGTACCTGTAGATCGTGTTCTCGAGCTTCCTGTACTGCATTTCGTCGGCGTAGACGTCATAGAACCTGTCGACCTTCAGCCGCAGAAGCTCCTCGTCGTCGGCTAGCCACGTCCCCTGGTAGTAGTGGTATCCCAGCGCCTCCAGTATGTCTTCGGAGATGTTGGCTCCGGTGCTGACGAGGACGTCTACGTACCTGTTCTCGACCAGCCACTTGACAATCTTCCACTGTCCTGTCGTGCTCAGGGAGCCTGTCAGACCGAGGAAGACGGTCAAGTCCCTCTGAACCGCCATGTCGGCCCATATCTCGGCCACCTGTCCTAGCTTCTTCCCCTGAAAGCCGGTCTGGGCCATCTCGTCCAGAAGGCGCGAAACGCTCTTCTTTCCGACTTCGATGGTCTCGACAGGCTTCGAAAGTACTTCCTTCTTTGATACCACGGCGTCGCGTCGCACCAACTGCTTAATTGCTTTGCGCGACGGGCGGCTGTCTCCCTTACGCGACTGGCCCCAGGGATTCGCCGCTACTTGACTGTCACGGACTTCGCCAGGTTCCTCGGATAGTCCGGGTCCCTGTTCCTCGCGACTGCGAAGTGGTACGCGAGGAGCTGCAAGGGGATCACTTCCACGACCGGCATGAACCTGTCTTCGACCTTCGGAACTCGGATTAGGTGCCTGTACACGCCGTCCTCCTCGTCGGAGACTCCGATGAGGTCGGCTCCCCTCGCCCTCAGCTCTTCTGCACTCGACAAGGAGTCGGCGTGGTTGGGCCCCGTTGGGTTGATCATCACGACCGGCGTCCCTTTCTCAATCAGTGCGAGTGTGCCGTGTTTGAGCTCGCTCGCGGGCATCCCCTCGGCGTGCAGGTACGAGAGCTCCTTGAGCTTCAGCGCCCCCTCAAGGGCGACCGGGCTCTGATAGCCTCGGGCGACGAAGTAGAAGTCCGACCTGTCCCTGTACTTCTGCACCAGCTTCTTCACGAGCGGGTCGGTTTTGAGCACCTCGGCAACGGCCTTCGAGAGCTGCGCGACGCCGTCGGCGCGCCTCTTCCCGAGCACGGCGTCCACGACCATGTTGGCTACGACCACCTGGGCGGTGAAACTCTTGGTCGCCGCCACCCCCACCTCGGGACCACAGTTCAGGAGGAGGGCGAGCTCGCTTTCACGCGCCAGTGTCGAACCGGCTGCATTGACCACGGAGAGGACCTTGGCGCCGCGACGTTTCGCGCCTCTGACGGCCTCCAGGACGTCGGCGGTCTCCCCGCTCTGCGAGAGCGCCACCACCACGGACTTGTCCCCTAGGAGGCCGTCATGCTCCCTGAGCTCCCCGGAGACGATAGCGTCGCAGCGGATCCCCGCCTCCTGGTTCAGCCTCGACTTCATCAAGAGGCCGGCGTGGTAGCTTGTCCCCGACCCCGTGATGAAGATTGAGCTCGCGCCGACGAGCGCCTTCGCGAATGCCGCCACCCTTCCAGGCTCTTGGACCGCGGCCCCTGCCACCGTCCGCGCCTGCTCGTTGATCTCCTTCAGCGTGTAGTGCGCGTAGTCCGACTTCGAGATATCGGCGAGCTCCCATGCCACCTGTGTGGGGCGCCTGACGACTTCCCTCCCGTTCGCCGTCACCATCTTCACGGAGTCCTTCGTGATCTCGACCGCCTCCTGGTTGTCCAGGAACACCGACCTGTCCGTGTGCTCGATGAACGCGAGCACGTCGCTAGCCAAGAACGTCTTTCCGTCGCCCACGCCGACGATCAGCGGAGCGTCTCTGCGTGCCCCGACGATTACGTCCGGTCGGTCGCTGAAGACCACACCGATTGCGAACTGCCCCGAAAGCTTCTTGGTCGCTGCTAGGGTCGCCCTCAGAGGTTCCTTCGACCTCAGGTACTCCTCCTCGATGAGGTGCGCGATCACTTCGGTGTCCGTCTCGCTCCTGAACTCGTGCCCCCGCGCGACGAGCCCCCTCTTGAGGGAGACGTAGTTCTCGATTATCCCGTTGTGGACGACCGCCACGGAGTCGCCGCACGACGTCTGCGGGTGAGCGTTGCGCTCCGAGACCCCCCCGTGCGTAGCCCACCTCGTGTGCGCGATGCCCGTCGTCCCCTTGAGCTCGGTCAGCTTCTTCTTGGCCTCGATGTCGCTTATCCGGCCCACGCCCTTCCGGACGTGAATGCGCCCCCCGCTGACGGTCGCTACGCCCGCGGAGTCATAGCCGCGGTATTCGACCCGCCTCAGACCGTCGACTAGCGTGCCCGCCACGGGCTCGTCGGAGACGCAGCCCACTATCCCGCACATGTCAGCTCCACGCACGTGTGGTGTAATAAAATCCGCCAAGAGAATTTATGTACCACCCAGACACAGTCGTGCATGGTCGAAGCCTGGCGAGGCGAAGACGGCCCCGACCATGCAAAATCGTTTTCTAATGGTCGGAGGACGCGGCTCCCATGCGCGAAGGGCTACTCCTAGGCGCGGACTCCGCCGACCAGACCGCGAAGCGCGTGATGGTTGCTGAAAGCCCCGACCCCTTCAGGGCCGCATCGGGAAAGGTCGGGCAGAAGATCTTGGCTCTCCTCTCGACGGGGCCGCTCTACCCGGCCGAAATCGCGAGGGCGCTCAAGGTGCACCATCAGACCGTCTACTATCACATGGGGAGGTTGGAGAAGGCGGGCCTGGTGGCCCAGGTGGGGAGGAAGTCAGTCAGGGGCGGGGAGGCCAACCTCTTCGAGCTCTCGACCGACGGCTACGCCGTCGAGTTCGCCGTGAAAGGAGAGCGGCTCCCTGCATCTCAACAGGTCCCCGGGCCGAAGGGGCTTGCCAAGTTCTTCGGAGAGTTCATCAGGGAAGGGGACTTCGACGGATGGATCGTCGTGGGCTCGCCGGTCCAGCACGGGACGTCGGGGACGCAGGCACGGGACGGACACTACGCCGTTCAGCTCGGGTTCGCTCTCGGCCAGTTCGTCCGGGTACCTCGGAAGTTCCCCGTCAAGCTCGACGTCGACGTGAAGGCAGAGAGCCTCAGGGGGGCCAACCTAATAGTCGTCGGAGGGCCGAGGAACAACGTCGTTGCGGAGGAGCTGAACCCGCGTCTCCCAGTCAGGTTCAAGGAAGGAGGGTTCTGGAGTTCAATCGTCGACGGACATGGCAGGTCGTACAACTCTGAGTTCGACTGCTTGCTGGCAAAGGTCGAGAATCCATGGCTGAAGGGGAGCACCTGTATAGTGGCAGCAGGGCTCGCCGGGGCGGGGACGAAGGCCGCGATTGTCGGGCTCTGCAACCAGGCCGACCAGCTCTTCGGGGACTACCGGGGCGGGGCCTACGCGTCGGTGCTCCGCGGCGTCGACAGGGACGGGGACGGAAAAGTCGACTCGGTCGAGGTCCTCAGTCGCGCCTGATCTCTAGGCCCTTCTTCCCCTGCGGCCGCCCTTCTTCCTCGTCGTGTCGTGCGGAATCGGCGTGACGTCCTCGATTCTTCCTATCCTGAAGCCAGCTCTTGCTATGGCCCTGATGGCGGCCTGCGCTCCGGGGCCCGGCGTGCGGGGCCCGGTCCCACCTACCGCCCTCACCTTGATGTGCACCGCGTTGATCCCCTTCGCCTTTGCGACGTCGGATGCCGCGGAGGCGCTGCGCATCGCGGCGTACGGGGACGACTCGAACCTGTCAGCCTTCACGTGTCTCCCTCCGGAGGAGAACGATATCGTCTCCGCGCCCGTCAGGTCGGTGATGTGGACTATCGTGTTGTTGTAGCTCGAGTAGATGTGGACGACCCCCCACCTGTCCTTCGCGATCTCTTCCTCGGAGGCCAACCATCTCACTCTGCCTGGGCCGGCGGCGCGCCGACCTCCTGTACGCCTGCCTCGGTCTGCGCGGGGCTCTCCGGTGCTTGTCCCTCAGGCCGGGGCTCCTGAGCCGGCGCACCGACCAGCGCCACCGCCCCCTCCTCGGCATGACCCACCGCGTATCCCGGAACCGTGATTATGCGCCCCCCCACCCTGACGTGGCCGTGGATGATTAGCTGCCTCGCGTGGAGAGGCGAGACGGCCATCCCCTTCTTGTAGACCATGGTCTGCAGTCGTCTTCCAAGGACGTCCTCCACAGTGAGGCTTAGTATGTCGTCAAGCGTCGCTTCCTCTCGCACTAGACCCCCTCTTCTGAGGCTGTCGAGGAGCTTCTTCTCCTCCCTCAGCCTGACCTGCTCCGTCGCGGCCAGGAGAGTCCTAGCCTGCTTCCTGACAGAGCTCAGGTGCGTCTGTGTCTTCCATAGTTCCCGCTTGTTCCGGAGACCGAACGTTCCGAGGAGGTAGAGCTCTTGGGCCAGCTGGTCCGCCCTCCAGGGGCTGCGCGGGCGGCTGTATTGCTTCCTCGCTTTCCTCGGATCTCCCAAGACTTACTTCTCTTCCTTCTTTTCCCCGGCTTCCTTGGCAGCCGCGATCAGGGCGGCCTTCCGCACCCCTACCGTCCTCCCTTTCCTCCCCGTTGTCCTCGTCCTCTGGCCACGGACCTTCAGGCCAAGGCTGTGCCTGACCCCTTTCCAGCTCTGCACGTTCTTCTCGCCGTCAATGTCCCCCTTCATTACGAAGTCGAGGTCGGAACCCAGCAGCTGCTTCGACTCACCGGTGTAAGGGTCGTTTCTCCTGTTGTAGTACCACTTCGGCAGGTCGGACTTCGCCGCGGTCGCTAAGGCCGCCTCCACCTGGTGCACCTGATCCTCGCTGAGGCTGCCGAGCCTGGCCCTCGGGTCGAGCCCGAGCCTTGACGTGACCACACTTGAGAAGTTATAGCCGACGCCCCGCAGGTCAGATAGCGCCACAATGAGTTTCTTGCTCCCGTCGAGGTCTCTCCCCGCCACCCTGACCAGGTGCCTGAACTCAACGGCGGCCGACAAATCTTAGCGTCCCGGACGCACTTAGGTTATAAGTCTTGAAGGGTGGATGATCAGTTGAGAGAGTCGGTTCCCGGACGGCTGGAGAATCAGCGACATGCCGCTAAAGGTTTTTAACCAGAACTCGTCTCCGGCGTCCGAAACGCGGCGTTTCATGAGCATGTATTCCAACCTAGCGGGCGTGTTCGTTGGTTAAGGTCAAGGTCGTAGAGGAGTCTCCGAACTCTGTCACGCTCCAGCTGGAAGGGATCGACAGGTCATATGCGAACGCCGTCAGGCGCTTCTGCATCGCTGAGGTCCCGTCGATGGCAATAGACGACGTCGTCATCCTCGAGAACTCCTCCGTTCTGTATGACGAAATCCTCGCCCACAGGCTCGGAATGGTCCCGATACGAACGGACTTGAACCGGTACAACCTCCCTGAGGAGTGTGACTGCGGGAACCCGCTCGGGTGCCACAAGTGCAGAGTGCTGTTCGTCCTCGATTCGAAGGGGAAGGAGAGGGTGTCGACCGTATACTCCGGCGACCTGGTCTCCGAGGACAGGGACGTCCGCCCGGTGAGCGAGTCGATTCCCATAGTCAAGCTCGCCCAGGGGCAGTCAGTCAAGTTGGAGGCTTACGCGCGACTGGGGAAGGGGAAGGAGCACGCGAAGTGGCAGCCGTGCACGGTCGCGGTGCTCACTGAAGGGAAGGGTGAAGGGGTATACACCCTCATGGTGGAGTCTGGGGGCGCGCTCCCGGCTAGAGCGATAGTCACGAAGGCGATTGAGCTTCTCGAAAAGAAACTCAAGGAGATTCAGGTGTCACTGGGGGCCTCTGCGAGCTGACGGCGGACAACCCCCTGCATCGGCAGGCGACCGTGATGCTTGAGAGGGCGGGGAAGGAGCACCACGCGCCTATCTGGAGCGCGGCGGCAGAGATGCTATCTAGGCCGAGGAGCTCGGCTGTCCAGGTCAACCTCAGCCGAGTGAGGCACGCGGCTGGGGACGCGGAAGCGGTCTTCGTGCCCGGAAAGGTCCTCGGTGGGGGCTCTGTCGACAGGAAGCTGGTGGTCGGAGCGTTCTCATTCTCTGAGAGCGCCAGGTCGAAGCTGAAGGCGGCGGGAGGGTCGCCGCTCTCGGTGGAGCAGTTCCTCGCAAGGTATCCAAAGGGGAGTGGTGTCAGGATTGTCCAGTGAGAGCGCGGTGTATGTGGACGCCACCAACCAGATTGCGGGGAGGCTGTCCTCGAAGGTGGCGAAGCTGCTGCTCTCTGGCAGGAAGGTGGTGGTCGTCAACGCAGAGAAAGCGCTGCTCTCCGGTTCTCGCGCCTCCGTCGTCCGGGAGTGGCAGGCCAAGCTGGAGATAGCCAGTCACGTTAACCCCATCTACGGACCAATCCACCCGCGCAGGCCGGACAACATTCTGAAGCGGATGGTCAGGGGGATGGTGCCTCGGAAGAAGGCCAAGGGCGCGTCTGCGATGAAGAGACTCAGGGTCTACGTGGGGACTCCGGGGGGGTTGGACGCGGCGAAGCTAACCCAGTTCAAGGACGCCGCGGCGACACGACCCGTCCCGGTATACGTCACCATGGAAGAGCTGGCCAAGACGCTAGGGTGGAATCGGTAGTTGGCAGCACAGTCACCAAAGGTGGCCGCAAGGAAGCCACCGAAGCTCTATTCCGGAGCGCGGAAGACAGCCAGGGCGACAGCCGCCATACAGCCCGGCGCGGGGCGCATCCGCGTCAACGGAATTCCGGTAGAGCTCTGGGAGCCGGAGCCAGCAAGGCTGCACATGCTCGGACCGGCGCTCGTGGCGAAGGATGTTAGGGAGAGATTCGACGTCGACGTGAGCGTTTCTGGGGGGGGCTTCATGGGGCAAGCTGACGCCGCGGCGATGGCAATCGCAAGGGCATTCGTCGACCAGGTCCGAGGGAACGAAGTCAGGGAAAGGATGAATGCATACAATAAATACCTGCTTTCGGGTGACCCGAGACAGGCGGAACCGAAGAAGTTTGGAGGCCCCGGGGCTCGACGGAAGAGGCAGAAGTCTTACAGGTAGAGTCCCATGATGATACCCATTCGGTGCTTTACCTGCGGAAACTTGATCGGGGACAAGTTCAACACCTTCCAGGCGAAGGTAAGGGACGGCGAGGACCCTGCCAAGGTGCTTGACGACCTCGGGCTGAAGCGATACTGCTGCAGGAGCATGCTGATCTCCTCGGTGGACGTCATCGACCAGGTCCTCCCATTCTACAGCAAGAAGGCCGACTTCCAGTAGCCGCGAGGTTCCTTTGCATGTCCCTTCCAGAGGACGACGACGCCGGTTCCGAAGACAAGATGGTGGTTCACCAGCTCAGCGAGAAGGCCCTTCTCGCCACCGGCATCAGGATTGGCACGTCCGTAAGGACGAAGACGATGGAGCAGTTCACGACCCGGCCGAGGCCCGACGGCCTCCACATGGTCGACTACTCTAAGACGCTCCAGAGGATAGACGTCGCGGGGAGCTTCATAGCGAAGACGGGTGCGCAGAACACGGTCGTCTACACCAGCAGAGAGCACGGAACCGTGGCCGTCGAGAAGTTCTGCGAGCTCACGGGTGCCGTTCCACTAGTCGGGAGGTTCATGCCAGGGACCTTCACGAACCCCCTGTACCCGGGGCATCTCGACGCCGAGCTCGTCGTGGTGGCGGACCCGCTCTCCGACACCCAGGCGATGGTCGAGGCCGGGAGCCTCGGCGTCCCGGTCATAGCGGTGTGCGACACGGACAACGTCACGGACGACATCGACCTGGTCATCCCAGGGAACAACAGAGGACGGAAGGCGATAGCGGCGATCTTCTGGCTCCTAGCCCGGTCGACTCTGACGCACGCCGGAGCCTTGGAAGCGGATCAGCCGATGAAGTATTCCATCGAGGACTTCGAGACGAAGCTCGAGGAAGAGCTGAAGCCTGAAGAGCTGGAATAGCCTAAATCGCGCTACGCCCCAGCCCCCGCCAATGCGACTTCGGACGCCCGCCGTGGCGGGTTCGTTCTATCCTGGAACCCGAGGCGAACTCTCGGCTGCGATTGCCTCGTGCTACACGCGCCCTCTCGGGCCCGGTCGAGTCCCCCCGGCCCCTTCGACAGACGCTAGGGTTGTCGCCGTGGTAGCTCCGCACGCGGGGTACGAGTACTCCGGCCCGGTGGCGGCCCACAGCTATCTGCACGTCTCCTCCTTGCGCGACCCGGATCTCATAGTCGTGGTCGCGCCGAACCACTACGGGATAGGGAGCGGTGTCTCGACCTTCCAGGAGGGCGAGTGGGAGACGCCGCTGGGCCGGATGAAGGTCGACTCGGCCGCTTCGTCAGAGCTGGTAGCCGACTCCGGGGTCGCCGCGTTCGACCCGGATGCGCAAAGGCTAGAGCACTCGCTCGAGGTCCAGCTCCCCTTCCTTCAAGCGCTATACGGCGACTCTGTCCCGCTCCTCCCCATCTCGCTGCTCTTCCAGGACGAGGAGACCGCCACACGCGTCGGTTCGTCGATCGCGAAGCTGGTGAGGGGACGCAGGGCGGTGATCGTGGCGTCCTCGGACATGACACACTACGAGCCCGCGGCCGTCGCGTCGAGGAAGGACGCGGCCGTCATCGAGGATGTGAAAGGGCTCGCCACCGGCAGGCTCTATTCGACTATCGCAAGGCTTGACGTCACCGCGTGTGGCTACGGGGCCATCGCCGCCGTGATGGAGGCGTGCAGGAGGCTGGGGTTCCATCGTGGCGAACTCCTTCGGTACGCGTCGAGTGGGGACACCACAGGGGATAATAACCAAGTGGTCGGGTATGCGGCTCTCAGATTCGTGTAACAGTTGAGAGCGATCGCGGAGGCGCCTTCGAAGGCAATCGTGACGGGGGAACACTTCGTGGTTCATGGGGCGTGGGCGCTCGCCGCCGCACTCCCGATGCTGGTGAGGGTCGAAGCCGAGTCCGCGCCAACGCCGAGCGTGGTCTCGGACAGGGTGGCGGGAGGCTCGCGCGGCATCCTCCCCATACTCAAGACAGTGGAAGCGATGGCGCACGAGCTCTCCTTCGACCCCGGAGTCCGCGTGAAGGTGAGTTCCGAGGTTCCGGAGGGGGCGGGGCTAGGGTCGTCGGCGGCGACTCTAGTCGCTGTCGTCTCCGCCGTCTCGAGGCTCAGAGGGTTCAAGCTCACCCCTCAAGAAGTATCGCGCTTCGCGATGGTCGGGGAGAGGGAGGTCCACGGGAGGCCGTCAGGCGTGGACGCCGAGATATGCGCCAGGGGCGGGGTGCTGCTGTTCCGCCCAGGGAGTCCCCCTCGGGAGGTCCCGCTGGACGGAACGAGGTCGCTGATGGTCGCGTTCTCGGGGAGCAGGCGGAGCACGAGGGTGCAGGTCGAGAACGTCGCGAAGGTGAGGAAGAAGTCTATGGGCGCCTTCGACCTCCTCGTCGCAGAGGCGAGCGAACGGAGCCTCGAGGCCGCCGACACGCTGTCAAAGGGCGACCTAAGGGGCCTAGGGAGACTCCTGAGTGCCAGCCAGCTCGCGTTGTCGCGCATCGGGGTCTCGACGCGGTCGCTCGAAGGGCTCATAGCCGCAGCGCTGTCCCTCGGCGCCTACGGCGCGAAGCTGACGGGGGGCGGGGGCGGAGGGAGCATAATCGCCGTGGCCGCCAGGGGAAAGGAGAAAAGCATCGTCTCGGGGCTCAGGGGGCGCGGGTACGAGGCGTTCGTTGCCGAAGTCCCCGTAAAGGGAGCAAGAAGTTGGCTAGAGAGGTGATCGTGAAGCTGGGAGGGTCGGTGATCACCGACAAGTCTCAGCCATTCTCCTACAGGTCTGACGTGGTCTCGGCGCTCTCGGAAGAGATCGCATCCTCCGACCAGAGGGCCGTCCTCGTCCATGGCGGCGGCTCCTTTGGCCACACGCTGGCCAAGCAGCACGGCCTGTCCTCCGAGCCGGCTGTCAGCGAGGCCGGCGCCGTCTCGCGCACGCGGGCGGCAATGTACGAGCTCAACTCCATGCTGTGCAAGACGATGATGGACAACAGGCTGTTCCCCTATCCGTTCTCGCCGTTCGATGCGGTCGCAAGGGCGGAGCGTGGAGCGGTCGCATCCTGGCTCCGCGGTCTCGTGAAGAACGGCCTCACGCCAGTCACGTTCGGGGACGTGACGCTCGCCCAGCCTGGTCCGAGAATACTCTCGGGGGATGTCATCATGCTAGAGCTTGCGAGGATTCTCGCGCCGGAGAGGTGCGTGTTCGCGGTCGACGTCGACGGTGTGTATCAGACAGGGACGCGGGTCATAATCCCGGAGCTCTCACCGTCTCGCGCGCGAAAAATGCGCCTCCCCTCGGGGCCGGACGCCACCGGGGGGATGAAACTGAAACTCGAGGTCGCCGCAAAGATCGCTTCGTTAGGCCCGAAGGTCTGTTTCGTCTCCGGGTACAGGCGCAACGAGTTCGCGAAGGCTCTGAAGGGACAGGAATTCTACGGCACGCTAGTGAGGGCGTAGGCGGGGGGAGAAGCTGGAAGCCATGCAGACCCTCCAGGCCGAGATGAAGGCGGTGAAGACGGCCGTAGACAGGCTGATACTGAACGACATCCTCCCGAAGTCGGCCTCCGCCTCCGAAGTGGACCTCCTCTACAGGATGATGCGCGACTACCCTTCGAGGCCGGCGAAGGGGATGCGCCCTTTCCTGTGCGTGACCTCCTGCGTGGCGGCGGGCGGGAAGAGGCGGGACGCCCTCCTGACGGCGGCCTGCATCGAGATGTTCCAGCACTGGATACTCATACATGACGACATCGAGGACGGCTCCGAGTTGCGCCGCGGGGAAGCGGCCCTCCACGTGAAGTACGGCGTGCCTCTCGCGCTCAACGCAGGGGACGCGTTGCACGCTCGGATGTGGGGGGCGCTGTCCCGGAACCGATCCAGGATGGGCGCCGACAGGGCGCTCGACATCATGGAAGAGTTCTCCCGGATGGTTGACCACACGACGGCGGGGCAGCACATGGAGCTCGGATGGATAGCGAACCGCAGGTGGGACCTCGAAGAGTCAGACTACTTTGACATGTGCCGGGAGAAGACGTCTTGGTACACCGTCGCGGGCCCGTGTAGGCTTGGGGCAATCGCAGCCGGGGCAGACGGCGAGGTCCTCGAGAAGCTGATGAAGTTCGGCCTCCGTCTCGGCGTGGCTTTCCAGATTCAGGACGACGCGCTCAACCTCGTCGGCGACCAGAAGAAGTACGGCAAGGCGACCTCGGACGACATCCTGGAGGGGAAGAGGACCCTCATCATGCTCCACCTCCTTGGGTCCGTCTCGCGGCGGGAGCGGGAGCGCGTTCTGTCGATAATGGGGAAGGACAGGGGTTTGAAGACGCGGCAGGACGTCGCCTACGTCCTATCGCTGATCGAAAGAAGCGACGCGGTGGGATACGCTAGGAGGGTGGCAGTGGGCATGATGAAGGAGGCCGTCGGCGCGCTCGACGAAATCGAGTGGGGCGGTGACCCTGGGTCCGCCGCGCTCCTGAAGCTCTTCGCAAGGTTCACAGTAGAGCGAGAATGGTAGAGGAACAGGCTCCGCTCTCTCCGGAAGCGCTAGCGTCGGTCGACCTCGCAGCGCTCCTGAACGCCGTCCGACACGGCGGCAGGGCGGATGCGGGAGCGGTCGTGAGCAGAGTTCTCGCCGAGCGCCCTGACCTGAGGCGCTACCCGTCTTCTGTCGCCAAGGCTGCCAGATCGGCCGTGGAGCGCGTTAACGCGATGACCCGCGAGGCGCAGGAGGGCCTTGTGAAGGAGAGGATGCCCGGGGGGGTCGTGGCGTCCGTGAAGGAGGAGAGGGAGGGGCTCCCGCCTCTTCGAAACGCCGTCAAGGGAAAGACGGCCTTCAGGTTTCCGCCCGAGCCCTCCGGGTACATGACAGTGGGAAACGCCATGGCGTGCACGATCAACTCGGTGTACGCGGAGGAATATCAGGGCGAGCTCTGGCTGCGGTTCGAAGACACCAATCCGAAAAAGGTCGCCAAGCGTTACTACGAGAGCTTCAGGCGCGGGATCCAGTGGCTGGGAATAAGGTGGGACCACGAGAAGAACGTCTCCGACGACATGGACCTGATCTACGACTACGGGAGGAGGCTAATCGACGAAGGGAAGGCGTACGCTTGCACGTGCACTCCGGATGTGGTCAAGGCCCTAAGGCAAGAGGGGAGGGCCTGCGAGCACAGGGGGTCCACCGCGGAGTCGGGGCTGGCCGCCTGGGGCGAGATGCTGGCCAACAGGGTCGCGGAGGGCGAGGTTGTGATAAGGTTCAAGGGGGACATGGGGAGCGTCAACTACTCCCTTCGCGACCCGAATCTGTTCAGGACGATTCGAAAGGCGCACCCGCTGACCGGCGAGAAGTACACAGTCTGGCCCACCTACCACCTGGCGAACACTGTAGAGGACGAGCTCTGCGGGATTACGCACATCCTGCGG
This sequence comes from Nitrososphaerales archaeon, assembly GCA_030038395.1. Lineage (GTDB taxonomy): Archaea > Thermoproteota > Nitrososphaeria > Nitrososphaerales > Gagatemarchaeaceae > UBA183. Next base: position 28,244 of record JASHOZ010000064.1, on the reverse strand, counting down.
AGTTCGGAATTCAACGTCGAGGTCCAAAGCAGGATCAGAGACGCCCTGGGCTTCCGTCAGCCCGAAGTGATCCAGTTCTCGAGGTTCAACTTCAGGGGGACTCCGGTCGGCAAGAGGCTCCTCCGACCTCTCGTGGAAGAGGGGCTCGTGACAGGATGGGACGACCCGAGGATGCCCACTGTCGACGGCCTCCGGAGGAGGGGAGTGCTCCCAGAAGCCATACGCGCCTTCACGATTCACGTCGGCTATACGAAGGCGGAACACGAGTACGACTGGAGCATGCTCCTGTCGATAAACCGGAAGCTGCTCGACCCGAGGTGCAGGCGCGTGTTCTTCGTTCCTGACCCTGTCGAGATTCGCGTCGAGGGGGCGCCTTCGAGGAGGGTGTCCCTCCCCTTCCACCCTGAGCTGGACCTCGGTAGGCGGGAGGTGGCGACGGGCTCCAGCTTTCTCGTCCCCAAAGCAGACGTGGAGGCCGTCGGGAAGGGAGGCTCGCTGAGGCTGATGGACCTGTACAATGTCGAGATAAGGTCCCCAGGGCCCAACCCGGTGGCCGCGTACGCGGGTGACGAACTCGTTCGAGACATCAGGAAGGTGCAGTGGGTGGTCCCACCTGGCGTGGGCGTGACAGTCCTCGAGCCCGGCCTTCTCTTTAACGACGACGGGAAGTTCAACACGCAGAGCCTCAGCCGTGCCGAAGGTCTGGCAGAGGAGGCCTTCCGGACGCTGGAGGTGGGGGAGTCCGTTCAGTTCCCCCGCTTCGGCTTCTGCAGGGTCGACCAGGAGCGCACCTGTGTCCTGACCTCCCGCTGAAAGCCCGAGTCGAACGAGCGCGCTGGAAGGCCGATGCGCCTCCCTCATCTGCGCCAGTCTCCTGCGGCAGCGTCTCACTCGAATCTAACCATTTATAACCGGGTTGCGAAAGGCGCGACTGGGAGATACGGGCAGATGACCCCGAAGGCGTACTACGTGAAGGTAGAAACTCCGAAGGAGGTGTCGGAGGCTGCGTACGAGGTTCTCAGGCAAGCGTCCCGAAGCGGGAAGGTCCGCAGGGGGACCAACGAGTCAACGAAGGCGATTGAGCGGGGGACGGCCAAGCTCGTCGTCATCGCGGAGGATGTGACACCGCCTGAGGTCGTTGCCCACCTTCCGATACTCTGCGAGGAACGGAAGATTCCTTACGTCTTCGTCCCCTCGAAGGACCAGATCGGTCCCGCGATCGGAATCGAAGTACCCACGGCCTCCGCGGCAGTCCTTGACGCTGGCGAAGGCGGCCAGATACTCGAGCAAGTCACTCAAGAGCTGGCGAGGCTGAAGAAGCCCGCATGAGCAAGCGCGAAGTCGAGACCCTGACGCCTGCCGAGGTCGTTCAAGTCGTGGGGAGGACGGGCGTCGCGGGGGAAATCACTCAGGTCAGGGTCAAAATCCTCGAAGGGAAGGAGAAAGGGAGGATTCTGACACGGAACGTAAAGGGGCCAATCAAGCTCGCCGACGTCCTCGTCCTCCGAGAGACAGAGCGAGAAGCGCGGAAGCTCAAGTAACTCAGCTCCGTCCGGAGCCTGCCCTAAGTGGCGACGTCGTCGCACACCTCATCACACCGGCAGTCTTCTTTATATCGCGAGTGACTGAGGCCTGCGAAAGCATCCGGGAGTGGTAGTTTGAGATGTATGTTCCAAAACGATGCGCGTTCTGCGGCAGAGAAGTACACCTCGGCTCAGGCGTGATGGTCGCAAAGAACGACGGCTCGACGAAGTCATACTGCTCCATGAAGTGCAAGGTCAACGAGCTGAAGCTCGGCCGCGACCCCCGCAAGCTCAAGTGGGCGCGCCAGGGGAAGGAGAGATGAGCACTTCGGAAGAGACGCTAGTCGTCGTGAAGCCCGATGCGGTCAGGCGGGGACTGGTCGGAGACATACTGAAGCGATTCGAAGCAAAAGGGTTCTCGATCGTGAGGCTACGGATGACTACGATGACGAAGGCGCAGGCCGAGGAGTTCTACGAGGTGCACAGGGGCAAGCCTTTCTTCGGCGACCTGGTGGCGTTCATCAGTTCGGGGCCAGTGGTGGGCGCTGTGCTCTCTGGAGGGGACGCCGTGGCATGCGTTCGGAGGATGGTGGGCGCCACGAAGAGCTGGGAAGCCGAGGCCGGAACCATAAGAGGGGACTTCGGGCTCGGGCTCACAGACAACGTCATCCACGCTTCCGACTCCCCTGACAGCTTCAGGAAAGAGTCGTCGACATTTTTCCGAAACGCGGCAGGGTGAAGAGGCAATAACTGGGGGATCTGGCGAGAATGCCGGACTCGAACGCGCGGTTGAGACAGCCCGTCGTCGTCGTGCTCGGGCACGTCGACAGCGGTAAGACTTCGCTTCTAGATGCGCTAAGGGGGACGGCCGTCCAGGCACGGGAGGTCGGGGGGATAACACAAGAGATAGGGGCGAGCTTCTTCCCTCTCGAGACTCTCGAGCGGATCTGCGGTCCACTCCTCGACAGGGCCGGCGGGGGCGTGCGGATACCCGGTCTGCTGATGATCGACACTCCCGGGCACGCGGTCTTCTCGAACCTGAGGTTGAGGGGGGGATCGGCCGCGGACATCGCGGTGGTTGTGGTCGACGTGCTGAAGGGCTTGGAGAACCAGACGCTCGAGAGCATAGACATACTGCGCCAGCGGAAAGTTCCCTTTCTGGTCGCCCTGAACAAGATCGACATGATAAGGGGATGGAAGAAGGGGAGCAAGGGACAACTGCACTCTGTCATGAAGGAGCAATCTCCTGAGTGGGGAGACGAGCTCGAGGAGCGGCTCTACAACGTAGTGGGCGGACTGTCGAGGCTCGGTTTCAAGTCGGACGCCTACTACAGGGTCAAGGAATTCCGCGAGCAGGTGACCATCGTGCCCGTCTCAGCCCGCACCCACGTGGGCATCCCCGAGCTCCTCGCCGTACTCATCGGGCTCTCGCAGCAGTTCCTCGGCGGCAGACTGAGCGCGAGCGAAGGCGCAAGGTGGGGGAAGGGGATCATTCTGGAGATGCAGGAGGAGACTGGCATCGGAAGTACGGCGAACATCATACTCACCGAGGGGCATCTCGGGGTGGGCGACTCGATCGCCCTCGTCCGGAAGGACGGCGCCTTCAAGTCGAAGGTGAAGGCGCTCTTCATGCCGAAACCCCTCGACGAGATGCGGGACCCCCGGGACAAGTTCACCCCGGTCGACGAGGTATACGCGGCCGCGGGGGTGAAGCTCGTGTCGGCAGACCTCGCGGGAGTGGTAGCGGGGACCTCCGTCGCCTCTTTCGGGGGGGACGCCGACTTCGATTCGCTCAAGCGCGACATGGAGCGCGAACTGACCGACGTCCTAGTGAAGACGGAGAACATGGGAGTGATCGTGAAGGCCGCCAGCGTAGGGGGCCTGGAGGCCCTCCTGCGGATGCTGGAGGAAAGGGGAATCCCCGTGAGGAAGGCTGACCTCGGCGACATCACGAAGAACGATATCGTCGACGCAGGCGTCGTGGGGGACCACGATCCATACCTCGCAGCTATCCTGGGCTTCGACTCCAAGATCCTCCCAGAGGCGAAGGAGTTCGTCGGGTCCACACCAATCTTCATCTCCGGCGTCATCTACGAGGTCATAGACAACTATGCTACCTGGGCTGAGGCGAAGCGCGAGTCCGACCAGAAGGGCGCCCTTTCGAGCCTGACACGGCCTTGCCGCCTGCACGTTCTCCCGCATGCCTTCTTCCGCCGGAGCGGGCCGGCCGTCTTCGGGGTGGAAGTCGAGGCGGGACTGCTGAAACCGAAGGTCAGGGTGATGGGAAAGGACGGCCGAGAGCTCGGGACAGTCGAGCAGATTCAGGACAACGGCAAGCCGGTGACGGAAGCGAGGCAGGGGGACAAGGTCGCAATCTCGGTCGACGGACCGACGCTGGGGAGGCAGGTGAAAGAGGAAGACACCATCTACAGCATGCCGACGAGCCACGACGCGAGAGTGCTGAGGACGAAGTACATCTCGTCGCTCACACCTGGCGAAGCCGAGGCTCTTGAAGAGATCATCGCCATAAAGAGCCCGTCGGATCCGCTCTTCGGGTTCTGACACTTTATATCCACGCCCAGGCGGGAGCAGCCCAAATGGCCCAGTTCAAGCTCGTCCTGTCAGACCCCAATACGAGAAAGTCCGAGGTGCACGAGCTGAAGGACGCCGGGGCGCAGCCCCTCGTCGGCGTCAAGATTGGGGAGAAGGTCGACGGAGCAAAGGTGGGGCTCAGCGGGTGGTTCGTGGTGACAGGCGGGAGCGACAGGGCCGGGTTCCCCATGAGGGGCGACGTGCAGGGGAGCGGGAAGAAGTACGTGCTTCTGACCGACGGTGTGGGCCTGAAGACCGAGCCGCGGGGCGGGAAGCGGAGGAAGCTCGTCAGGGGGAACACCGTGACCGAGGAGATATACCAAGTGAACGCCGCGAAGGCGGACGGAACGGACGACGCGGCGAAGCCGAAGCAGGAGACGACTGGCGCCTAACGCGAGTATTGTGGCAATTCATCCTTTCCTGCATTCAATATTGAACCTATGGGCAGAAAGTTGAAATATCTCCATCAATTTCGTGGGTAAAAGGCGTCCTGAGTGTCCAAGCTCGACGAAGTCGACATGAAGATACTATCAGCGCTCCGGACGGACGCGTCGGTGTCTGTGCCAGAGCTGAGCCGAAGACTCGACATCAACCTCTCGGTAGCGTACAGTAGGATCAAGAGGCTCCAGAAGAGGGGGATAATAGAGAAGTTCACCATCCAGGTGAACGAGAAGAGCCTGGGGATGAAGGCAGGTGCGTTGGCGGGTCTGAAGATAGACCCGAAGCAGCGGGAGAACGTCCTCCGGGAGATCGAGAGGGTGGACGGGGTGAGGCTGATCCGAGAGGTGACCGGGCGCTTCGACATATTCGCGACGCTGCGAGGGCAGTCCCTCGACGACCTGCACAAGGCCGTGCAGGATGTGATCGGAAAGATCCCAGGGGTGGTCGACGCCGAGATCTTCATGGAGGTCTCGCGGCACAGGCCGCCAGTCCGTTACAGACTGGCCAGCTGACCGACTAAGATTCTTAAGGGCGAGGCGAAGGCATCGCAATCGTGGACCCTCTCGTCCTCCTCGACCAAGCGGTGGCACAGGAGAAGGTCCCGAGAGCTCTTGCAAGAAGGGTGAGGGTGCGCATGAACGCGGTACAAGAAGCGGTCGAGCGGACGGAGATGGCGAGCGGGCTGAGATATCCGCAGTATTACGTTGAGCCGACCCTCCCTGTCTCCAAGGGCGGGGGGGAGTACGGTCAGGTGGGGGTCATGTTCGCAAGGGTCGTCCCGACCACAGCAGCCGGGACGCTGACGATCCTCGTCCAGTTCACCGCGGCGCTCGTAGTCCACGGTACGAAGGCGACGGTGCAGGCGGTCGCGGCCCACGAGTTCACCCACTACGTCGAGCTCGTGCGGAGGCTCTCTCGCACAAACATCACGAGCGACGAAGTTGCGACCTCCCTCTACGAGGCATCGTTCGCGGATGCCGAAAGGACCGTTCCCGCGAAGCTGCTGTACTCGGACCGCGCCCTCGTCTCGCTCTTGACGAGGAAGTTCAAGCCGGAGCTGACCGACCCCGCTCTGGCGAAGAAGGTGAACGAGGCATGGATAGAGAAGGGCCTCCCCATCAGGTGGGTGGGTCCGGAGTCTAACCGCATCGGGCTGGAGATGGATGCGGTCGCCCGGACTCGGTTCGACCCGGCGGTGCTCGCGAAGGCGTCGGAGATCGAAGAGAAGATGAAGGCTTGAGGCTGGCGCCGGAGGAGCGCGCCACTCTGGAGAGTGTGGCCGCATCCCTCGTCCCCCGCGACTCTGTCTCCGGCCTCGTCGCCTATGGCTCCAAGGTCGCCGGCTACTCACGGCCGGAGTCGGACTATGACATGATAGTAGCCTGCAAGCGGTTCCGCGAGGGGATCAGGTACAGGTACGTCGACGAGCCCGTGGCAGCCTCGGCTCTGATCGTGGACGAAGGTCTCCTGCTGCAGGACGCCCAGTCGTCGTATCTCGGAGAGTTTGTGATAGGGAGGCTGCTCAACGTGTACGACGCCATCTCCAACTCGGCTCTGTTCACCGAGGTCGAACTCGAGTTCAAGAGACGGGTGCTCATCGAGGCGCTCCTCGAACTGTCGGCAGACTATGGCGAGTTCTGCAGACACATCGAAGTCCCGTACGACTACTTCCTCTTCGAGAAGCTCTCGAAACGGGCGTCGATGTACCCTCCCGCACTGTACAGCTACGTTCAGACGTACTCGTGCCCTCTCGGCGCGGAGAACAGGCAGATCTCGACGGCGGGGTTCGCGTCGGCCGCGGAAGGACTGGCGAGGAGAGGCGTCCTGGCCGCTGCGCCCTCGGGGGTCAGGATGGTCCCGGAGAGGATGAGGGGAGACGCCTTTACGAAGGTCGAGTCCATGTTCTCCCTGACGGCGAGGGGCCTGACCCAATACGTGGTCCACGGTTATGCGGGGAGAGTGGGCTTCTCAGTCTTCCGCAAGGAGGCGGAGTCCAAGCTCAAACGCGTGAGAGATGCGCCGCGGAGGCTCCCGGAGATCGAACGGCCGCGCTCCCTCCTCAAGCTCGAAGAGGGGGTCATGATCCCCGACGCCTCTCTCCTCGAGAAGGAGCTAGGGCATGTACTCGGCTTCACCCGCTACTCGACGCGCGAGCACGAGATTGGCGATCCGTACTCGACCGCGCGCGTCCTGACGTTTTCCGATGGCCCACGGGAGGCGTCAGTCGTCGTCAAGAGCTACTCTGACGTCCGCTCGCTCAAGTGGGCTCTCCTCAGCATCTGGGCGGCCGCCGCGAACAAGTTCAGCATGGCCCCCATGGCGAGGCTTGACAGGGAGTACTCGATGACCGGCACTCTGAAGCGGGTAGGCGTCCTCGTGCCTTCGATACTGGCGGCGGCACCCGCCGAGAGGATACTGGTGAAGGAGTTCATCAACGGCCCAACGCTCGCCTCGATGATCGACAGCGTGCTGAAGGGGACCACAGACGGCATCGGGGAGGTCTCGGCGTACGCGTCTCTGATGGCAAGGGTCCACGGCGCGGGGGTCGCGCTCGGCGATGCGAAGGCGAGCAACGTCGTCGTCTCTCAGCGCGGACTCTATCTCACCGACCTCGAGCAGTCCGTGGAGGGGGGCGACCAGCCGTGGGACCTGGCGGAGTTCTTGTACTACACGGCGAAGCTCTCGACGCACGAGGAGGCGATGAAGCGCGTCGCGGCGTCGTTCCTGGCGGCGTACTCATCAGCCGGCGGCGACAAGGGGACGATATCGAGGGCGAGGACGGCCAAATACTACCGCCCATTCCAGCCCTTCGTGACGCCTGGGATGGCGCACATGCTCCAGGACGCGATGGGCGAGTTCTGCTAGGGCTTGCTCGCGAACGTCGTGTACCCACAGTGCCCGCAGGTCAGGCGCCCTTTGTGCTGTGCCATGAAGTACCCCCTGCCGCACCGCTGGCACTCCTTCCTCAGCCTTGTGAGCGTCTCCCCTTCGACCTTGTACAGTTTGTAGACCTGTATCCTTCTCTTAGGTGCCTTGGGCTTCGCCTTCTTCTCCGGCTTCTTCTCCTCCGGTATGACCTCGGCTGGTGCTGCCGGGGGAGGCTGTGAAGCTGGTGCCTGCTTCGACATGCCTACTTCTTCGCCTCGGGGGCGGGTGCCGACGCTGCGGGCTTCTTCCTCTCTTGCTTGAGCTTCTCCCTCTCCTCCTTGGTGAGGACTCTCTCCGAAAGGTGGCGCGGATGCAGCTTCTTCTTTGCCGCCTCGGACGAGTATACCTCGAATCTCCCTATCACATCCGTCGTGCCTGCCCGGCCACTCAGCGCGGTCACGCCCACGGTCTCCGGGGGAACTCCGAGCTCCTGTGCGACGGCCGCGATGGCTTCCTTCCGCGTGACCTTCCCCGCCTTCCCCTCCAATGTCACTACCACAGTCGTCCTATCCAGGACCTTTGACTGCGACTTCTCCATCTGCAACCTTAGCCACCCCGTGGCCGGGGTGTTATAAATCACTCCGGCGTTTCATGCAATTTCGGTGATGCCCAGCTCGGCGAGGATGACTCTCGTCCTCGACTTCGCGTCGGCATCAGCCCTCACTGCGACGATCCCCTCCCCAGGCTGGCCGTAGAGGACGAGTGCGGACACGGGTGCGAGCGCTATCACGGGTATTGCCAGGAGGTCCTCCTCCCCCCTGACCGCCACCCTGGCGGGCTTCGGGCCTTCGAAGGCCTCTCGGATCCCCTCTATGGCATCCGCGGTGATCGTCCCAGGCGGGTTATCGACCTCTATCAGCCTCGAATACGCCACGTTGGGGGGGCTCCGCTCCCTTCTGTTCTCGCGCGAATCCACGACCTGGATGTCAGGGATCTTCCCCTTCGCACCCAGCGTGTCCGTCACCCTGTCGCCCACCGTGGCCAGAAGACCCGCAGAGGCCAGCGCCCGCACAAAGCCTCCACCCGCGATCTCCGGAGCGGTGTACAGCCTGCCTATCGGTCTGGCGAGCTTCTCCCTGAGCGCCTCCGGGAGCCGGTAGACCTTCGCCATTTCCTAGCTTACCTTGAGCGCGTATCTCCCAGGCTTCTCGATTCCGAGGGTCTTCGCGACCTGCGACCTCTCGGCGTTGAGTATTATTATGAGCCCGGACCATTCGTTGCTCAGCTCGGTCGAGCCATCGTTCGGGCACACCTTCTCGGTCGTAAGCATCTTGCACTTCCTGCAGGCGAGTTCCTTCAAGACCCGACCTACTTCTCCGCCCGCTCTTCGACCTTGCGCTGCTTTTGCGCCTTCGCAACCTCGTCGTCGATCCACTCGAGGGCGCCGAGAAACGGCTGCCTGCATGTCACTCCGATCTTGCCCATCGAGATCCCGTGCCCTAGGCTGACCGCTGTTATCCGGACTCTCACCTTGCTCCCGACCTTCAACGACCTCTTGCTCTGGGATGCCGTGATGATGCCGGACTTCACGTCGCTGGTGAGGTAGTCGTCCATAATCTGGCTGAGATGCAGGAGGGCGTCTGCCGGGCCTATCCTCACGAACGCGCCGAAGTCCGTGACCTCGACCACCTCGCCCTCCACGAGTTCCTGCTTCAGCGGGAAGAAGGAGAGAACCTCGAAGTTGACCCTGTGGTATGTCGCTCCATCGCCCGCGATGATCTTCCCAACCTTGTCCACCTCGACCTTCGTGACAAGGATCAGATACCCGTGTTCAGGGTTGATTGTGCTTTCGTACTTCAGCTTCAGCAGCTCAAGGGCGACCTTCTCCAGTGGGGACCCGAACTTGTCAGGAGGGACGCGGACGACGTCCTCTAGGTTAACTAGCTCGAACATGCATGCTCAGGGGGCTCGACCCTCGCTTCAGGTATCCGATATTAATCTTTGGCCGCGGGCGCGTGAGACAGGGCCACTCTCCGTCCCTCGCCGGCGGGGACGCAGGTGAAGCGCCGCCTACCTCCTCGGGCGGAGGCAAGGGGGGAGCGACCGCTTGTGGGCAGAGGCCCTGACCATTTCCATCACGCGTCTGACGACTTCATCGCTGACCCCCGCCGTGACTGAAGCTGAAGGCGGCGAGGCGCCTTCATCAATTACCTCGCGGAGTATGATGTCCAGTCTCTCATAGCCAACGGGGAGTTCCTGCTCTGCCATGTGGCCCCTCCACAGACGCGGAGACGCGGGCTTCTGGGCGATTCTTGGAGGGACCCCGAGCTGCGTCGCCAACGCCCTCACCTGCGTCTTGTATAGGTGGGCGATAGGCAGGATGTCGGCCGCCCCATCTCCGAACTTCGTGAAGAACCCCACCAGTATCTCCGACCTGTCTCCCGTCCCCGCGACGAGCAGGCTCCTCGAGTTCGCCAGGAAGTAGAGGATGGTCATCCTGACCCTCGCCTGCAGGTTCGCTTCGGCCAGTCGGCCGCCGTCGCGGCCGACCGCAGCTAGCAGCGCCCCGACGATGGGCGTTATCTCCACCTGTACCGTCGCGACGCCCCACCCCTTCGCCAAGGCAACCGCATCCTCCAGGTCGGCCCTCGGAGTGTGTCTGGAGGGGAGAAGGACGGCGAGGACCCTTTGCGGTCCGAGGGCTTCGACGCAGAGCGCGCCGACGACCGCACTGTCCACCCCTCCGCTCAACCCGACGACGACGCCTCGGCTTCTCGTCTTCCTGACGGCGCGACTGACGAACGCCACTATCCTCTTGGTCTCGCCCTCCGGATTCACAGTCAGCCCCTCACCCCTCTGGCCGCGGCCGAACCAGGCACCAACCGGCTGACTACTCCTGTCACCTAGCGGCTCGCGGCTCTCCCTGAGCGCATGCTGATTACCTTCACGTGCCTCGCCAGGAGCGACTCCGCGAGCTCCCCGTCCAGAGTGGCAACGGCGGCGTTCATCGTAGAGGCGGCCGACATGATCTCTTCGTCCGTCCCCGCCCAGCCGCACCGCGCCCTTTCGAAGCCGGCGGCGATTTCCATTGCCACCCGCGCCGTCCTTCTCCTCCGTCCATGCCCTGACGCGATCCGCTCGAGTTCTGTCACGACGCAGTCCAGTGCGACTGGCTCGACCCTCCCGACCTCCCTCGAGATGTCGTCAGACCACGTAGTCGGTCGCTCGGCAATCGCCATCAGAAAGCTGCTGTCGAAGATGACCTTCGTCAACTCTACCTGAGGACGCCAGACCCTATGAGGCGCCACCTCTCGGCTATTCTGCGACTGAGAGCCGCCCTCATCCCTGCCTCGACCGTCACCGGCCTCTTGAGGTCCACCTCGATTGTCCCCCCCCTCGCCGACGTGACGACCGCCTGAGTGGATGCAGTCCCGATGTTCAGCCTCAGCGTTTCTCCCGGCTTCGCCTTCTCGACCGTCACGAGCTCTGCTGAACCCACTGCAGTTTCAAGCAGACTGACCTCCATCGTCATGTGTTCGAGGTTGGGCGGAAGCGTTCCAGGCTTCCCGATGACGCTCCCCACCATCTGGTCGCCCTTGATGAATGTCGGGTCGAGCTCCGTGCCCAGAGCGACCAGTCCCCCGGGCCCCACCTTCTCTGTCTCTCCTGCCCCTGTCTGGAGGCTCGCGACCTTCGTGACGATCGGCACGTACTTCCCGCTCCTTTCGTCCACCATCCCAGGGCGGAGTTCTATCTCTTCCCCCACCTTCAATTCGCCTCTCGTGAGGCTGCCGCCCAGCACGCCCCCCGAAAGGGTCGGGATTGTGGCCCCCGGCCTGTTGACGTCGAAACTTCGGACCACGTACATCAGCGGGTCTGCCCCCGCGTCCCTGGCAGGCGTCGGGATGACCTCCTCGATGGCTTCGATGAGGGCGTCGATGTTCGTCCTCTGCTGCGCAGAGATGGGGACTATCGGGGCGTCCGCAGCGACCGTCTTCTCCACAAATTTCCTGATTCCCTGATAGTTCTTCTTCGCCTCCTGATCCGTCACGAGGTCGACCTTGTTCTGCGCGATGACTATCCTCTTCATCCCGAGCATCTGGAGCGCCTGCAGGTGTTCCCTTGTCTGCGGCTTGGGGACGGGCTCGTTGGCTGCAATCACGAGAAGCGCACCGTCCATCAGGAAGGCTCCAGCCAGCATGTTCGTCATCAGGCTCTCGTGCCCGGGGCAGTCGACGAAGCTCACGGCCCTGAGGAGCCTCCCCTGTTCGCCGCAGACAGGGCACTTCGCGCTCGTCGAGTACGCCGCCGGTTCTGGCGTCTTGGGGCACCTGTAGAATGCCGTATCGGCGTACCCGACCTTGATCGTGATGCCTCTCTTCAGCTCCTCGCTATGGGCGCTCGCCCAGACTCCGGTCACAGCTTGGGTCAGGGAGGTGTTGTGCGAGACTATACCCCCTACGCCTCCCACGAAGTTCGCATGCTCCGGCACCGAGAGGTCGAAGACCCTGCCGGAATAGCGTTCGCTCGTGATTGCCTTGATGCAGTCAAACTCGAGCGGGGTTGAAGCGAGGGTCCGGAGTTGGCCTATGAAAGCGGCACCTTCCCTCAACAGCTCTTGGGTCAGACCCAGCACATGGTCGGCTACTGCTCTAGTCTCCTCTTCACCGCCCCTCTCGAGTATGCGAACGAGCTTCTTTCTGCTCATGCCAAGATGGTCGGCTACCGCACCGAGTGAAACCCCGATCAGCTCAATGTGTCTCCTGATGGGTTCCTTCCTCTTCGAGACTCTGAGCATCGACTCTCTTACGGCATCGAGGTGGTTCTGCATCGACTCGACCATGTCTGTCAGTTTGCGCCTGGAGACTCTCCCGGTCAGCCTCAGTCCTTCGTAAGCTTCGTACCAGCTCATCCTCTTGGCGCTCTGAATCGCCTCGCTGGGTTCGAACCCTTCCCTTAGAAGGCCGATTCTCTTCATTCCCTGTCTGAGCGACTCGGAGTCGACCGGGATGCTCAGGTCGCTCTCCTTGCTGTCTTGTTTGATTTCGCCAAGATATCTAAGGAGCGCCCGTTGCTTGCGGGCAGACTCGAATCCTATGTTCTGCGCGAAGAGCTGAAGGTTTCTCCTGCCAGAGATGTTGAGTCTGGCGTATTGTCTCGGGCCTGCCTTGACTCTCCGTGTGATTGCGTCGAATCTGCTTACTATGCCAAACGACGCCAGCATGTACGACATCATGACGACATTTCTTGGGTTCGCCTGAGCTATCGAGATCTGACCGCTGCCTCTATAGAATCCACCGTCCAGAGAGAGGAACCACCTCAGAAAGGTGGCCTTCCACTCCAAGGGCAACCTGCAGACCCAGGAAGCGATGGGAGACTCGAACCTGTCTCCTGGTGTGAATCCGAACTTCAATCGAAGATAGTCGACGAACACCTTTCGGTGTATAGCGTATTGACCCCCCTCATACTGCGCGACGTCTTGTCCTAGTTTTGTCTTGGTTATGCGCAGGAACTCTTTGAGCATGCGCTTCTCTTCTGTCTGGGTGACCACTATCTTGCCTGGCAGACTGTTTCCTTCCGACCACACGAACGCGAACCACTTCGCGAGGTCGTCGTCGAAGTCGAAGTCCTTCAGCTTCCTAATGTGACGAGCATACCGACTCCTTTGGACGGCGAGAAATTCGCCAGGTTCTAACTCTGTGAAGGTCGCGCCAGTCAGGACATCGCCGACCCTCTTTCGAATCTCCTCGGTCAGCCTGGTTCCTTTACTGACGACTTTCTTCCATCTCTCCCAGTCTGCTCCTATCATCCTGCTGAAGGTGGACTCTGCGAATCCTGCCAGGATTCGAAGCTGGTCGAGATCCTCTGGGTTCAGGGAACCGAAGACTTGGAATCCATCTGTGAGGACGAATAGTCTCTGGTAGTCTAGCCAGTCAACAAGCTTGTACTCTGCCCGCAGGCCCGGGAAAGGGTCGTTGAACTCGACGACTCGGGGAAGGGGGATTTGGGAAAGGAAGGCAACATGGTCTCCAGCCACTAGCTCCTCGGTTCTGACCCAGAGAAGCCTTCCCTTCCTGTTTACCAAGAGAGGGTGCCGTGGAGTAACTGAGATCGACCTGCCTGTACTCGTCCTTACCGTTTGAATCGTTCCTTCGTACTCTTGTACGAAGAATAGTGACCTTGCCGATGTAGCTTTGAGTGAGGGACTCACGCTTACAACGTCGCTCCCTTCAAACTCGTATACCTGCTCTCCATCTAGTCTGGAGACGAGTCTTCCCTTGGCGGAGACGATATCCATGATTTCCTGGCCGGTCATGGGGACTCCATTCACCAACGCATACTGGTCGAACCTCAAGCACTTCCCATGGTCGACGTGGCCGCTTGTGCCTATGTTGACTTCCGGTTGCTTGGGAAGCAGGCGAGGTGCCACCGCCTGCTGGGCTACCTGTTTGGACAACGGGACTCACGCCAGATGTCCTCCTTTTAAGATTAGACGGGGTAAGTGCTTGCGTCGTCAGCAGGAGCGGAAGTCCCCTCGCGTGCCCCGCCGAGAAGCAGGCGCATGAGCGTGACGCGTCGGCGAGGCCGCCCCAGGAGCAGTGAGGGACAGAACCGAAGGCCGTTCTGAAGCCTGACTCGCGTGTTCGCAAGACTAGACTTAATGCCCCTCGGTCCAAAGGTACCCTCATGCGACGTCGGGTGGGCGCAGTCCGCATCGGGGTCGTCTTCTTGCTGCTCGTCGTCGCGACATCGTCCGGGCTGGCAGTGCTCTCGGCGGTCGAGGGCTCGTCCGGAGCCACGAGCACGACGCCCGCACTCCCAGGCGGCAGTGCCGGGGGGTTGCCCAATGAGCAGGTCATCCTGGCGGGAAACAGCTCCTTCGTTATCACGTCGAGTCTAGACTGTCTGGCAGGGCACTACTCCGCAAACTTCACCGTGGACTACGCGCGGAGCCTCTCGGGCGCCTTCAACTCCACGGCCGGCGTGACCATGTACGTCGCGACTGCACAGGAAGCAGCCCTGACGAGCGAGGGCCATCCGTCCGCCTGGGTGTACTCGACTGGGCAGACCAACTCGACCGGGTTCTCCGTTCCGCTGTCACCGGGAACGTATGTCGTATGGTTCGAAGGCTCTGACCAAGGGTGCGGCGGAGGCGTAGTTGCTCCGCTAGAGTGGCTAACGACCGTGAACATCACGACCGCTTTCGTCCTGGGCTCGCAACCCTGACGGACTCGCCAGCCGATCGTACGTCGGGGAACGCTTAACTAATTCTGGGGCGTGACTTCAACGAGTTGCCCTACTGTCTGAATTGCGGGAGGGAGGTCCCGCTTGGGGCGAAGTTCTGCGGGAACTGTGGGGCACCTGTCGGGGAGGTCCCCGCTGCAGCCCCGACCGCACCGGCCCAACCTGTTCAAACCCAGGCCCTTCGCGCGAACGAGCGACCGGAAGGGATCAGGCTGTTGGTGACGCTCTGTCTCGTCGCAGCAGCGGCGCTGATGGCCCTTGGCGGCTTCTTGGTCGTGATAGGCACGGGCGCCGTTGCCGACTTCGGCTGGCTCCTCGTGGTCCTGGGAGTAGCAACTCTCGTGCCGCGCTACGGGTACTCGAACGCGAAGTCTTGGGGGCGCACGGCTGGAACTGCCATCGGCGCCGCATACCTCATCTTCGGGCTACTCCTAGTCTCGTCCTTAGGCGTCCTGGCCATCTTCGGCGTCGCCAGCCTAGCGTTCGGCCTGGGCAACATATACTACATGAGGAAGGCATCGACCAAGATATATCTGAAACGGTAGCCTGGCGCCAGCGGCGGACAGCCGCGGCGCTACGAGGGTCGAGAAGGCTCAGGAACCGCCAATGCGGCTGTCATTTTGTCACTCTTACGAGAATAGTCCCAAATCCACTCCGCGACGGCAGAAGGGGCTTGAAAGTCTCTCTCGTTCTGAACGTGGAGCTAGAAACTAGACGTTTTGTTCATTTTTCTTATATATGCGGTCGGCCAACTCGCCCCGAAAATGAATACGCATACGACAAGATCGTATGTAAGAAAACTTAGCACTAGTACACTACTTGCAATTCTGTCGCTTTCGGCGATCGTGGCGATTATCCCGGTTGCGCCCGTGATAGGATCTACGGGGCACACCATTCTCGGCACGGTCAACTCTGAGACAGACCCAACGACCTTCACTCCTGCATCGGTCAACGTGACCGTCCCGGCTGGGCACGCCTTGGTCACCGACGTCAACGGGACCTCGTGCACAGTCGTCAATCAATGCGACACCACTTCGAGTAACTACCTGGCAATAGACTTCAGCGACGTTAACTGGCAGGGGGCGGCGTTCCAGCTGAGCTTGAGCAAGGGAGGGTCAGGCTCCCCACAGGCTGGTGACATGCTGTATACGCCCAACATCCTGGTGAGTGACTTCTGTGCCAACAACGAGGGCGTGTTCACCGCGATACCCACTCCGAATGGAACCTTCTATATCGGATGGATTGGGAGCGCGGCGCACTGCTATGACAATCCGTTCAACACAGGCGTCACTCCGCTACTCATAGGGCCGGTCCCGATCCTCGTCTCCTCCGCATACACCTTCATCAAGATGAACGACACTGACTTGACCCCGACCGCAACCGAGGCGGTGTCAACCCAACAGGTCGTCATCACTCCAGGCATCGAGGTGATCAACGCGACAACGCCGTCCATCCCATCGGCATCAGGGCCAGCTCTGACGCCGGTCATCATAAAGGGCGGTGGCTTCGCCTCCAGCGGTACAGTCAACATCAACTACACCTACGACTACTGGTTCTTCAACAACGACACAGAAGTCGGCCACGCGGGCACACTTCTCTCGGGCATAAGCACGGGCCCAGGCTGGTTCACAACCTCTTCGACGCCGATGGTGGATACCGCTCAGGCGATAAACCCAGTCGGCAGCTTGACCAACAATCCCACGACCTCGATAACTCTCTTCGCGGTCAATGCATCGATAGCGGGAACGAAGCCCGCTTTGAGCCCGATCTCAGGGCCTAACTCCGCATCATTCACGGAGTTCAACAGAGCCTTCATTCACGTGGAGAGCTTCACGCAGTCCTACTTCTCGGCCATTGCACCCAACCAGGTCACGTCGGCCTCATGCCCATACTACGGCAATGACACCGGCGCTGCGCCCGATGACGTCGGGTGCGACCTCGCCGATGTCGTGACCTATGTGTTCAGCCCGGTGATCATCGCTGGTGAAGACTTCTCAGTCTCATCGCCGGTGACCTTCTGGATTGGAACGAACGAACTCAGCGTCATAGCTGGTTCGGGGACCACTACCGCAGACGGCAGTTTCAACGCTACGGTCGAGATACCGGTGATCCACATGGGCACGTACAACCTCGTCGTCCACAATGACAACGTCAACTACACGTTCACGGTCGACGTCAACCCGACGGTCGTCCTGAACGACAGCTTGACCTACACGAACGAAGGCCCCGCCAGCAACCCATCGTCGACGGTGACGGTCTACCTGTATGGTTTCCCAGCCTCGACGCACACATGGATATACTGGAACGCGACATCAATCAGCACCGCGACTTGGTACTACGAACTCAACATGACCACCACGGCGAGCGGAGAGACGAACACCTCCATCCCAGACTCGTTCGCAGTTCCTCAGGCATACGGCGGTCTCCACGAGGTCTCCGCATGCGAGGCTTTCGAAGGGGTCACCTTCAGTGGCAAGGCAAGCTGCACGGCGTATGGCACCGCAGAGTTCGGCATCACGCCGACCCTAGTGGTGAGCCCGAGCAGCTTCAACAGCACTTACGCGGAGCCAGGTAACTCCACCACGGGCCTAGTCCAGGTCTACGCGGAGGGCCTGCTTCCTAACACATACTACTCGGTCAACATCGACAACCTGATGGCCGACTTTGCGCTAGTGGGCCAGAACTCCTCCAGCGCAGGGGTCGTCGTCTGCACACCGCATCACTTCTACTTCTTCGGCGAAACGTGCACCACTGAAGCGAAGTACACTCTCACTTGGACTGAGGGCGCGGCGGAGTCAGGAGCCAACGGCGTCCTGAATCTGACCTTCGTGGGCGCAGGATTCAACCCCGGCGTCCACGTGGTGTCGCTCACGAGCGACGAAGAAGCAGCCTCTCAGGGCAACTACTCGCCATACATCTACGCGCTCTTCACCGTTACTCCCCAGGGAAGCTGGGAGTACGTGTGGCTGAACAGCATCAACAACAGCATCTCAGGCTTCACAGGCAGCATCAACACTCTGTCGAGTAACGTCCAGAGCTGGATCAACTCGGCTGTCAGCAACATCAACTCCAACACCAACGGCCAGATCAGCTCGCTCTCAAGCATGGTGAGCTCAGACCTGTCCACAGTCGAGAGCGATATCTCGTCGCTTTCGAACTCAGTCAGCACAATCCAGTCTGACGTCTCGACGATAATGTCTGACGTCAGCAACATCCAGTCGGACGTCTCGACGATAATGTCGAACGTCACTACAATCCAGACAGACGTGTCGAGCGTGATGGGCACAGTGGGCGGCATACAGACTACGGTCGGTGGCCTCTCAGGCGTCTCAACACAAGCGACCAACATCATGAACGCGGTCAACACCGAGCAGACTTACGTCCTCGTTGTTGCCGTGCTCGCTGCAATCATCCTAGTCCTAGTGCTAGCGGTACTGATCAGAAAGCTGTCCTAAACAGGCCAGCTTTCTCCTCTTTGTTTTCTAAGCTCCTACTGCTTAGTCCGGACGAGTCGACTACGGGCGTCGCTTTCAACATTATCTAGGACTGGCCGGAGGGTACGCTCAGCGAGGTCGGCAAGGGTGAAGGCGGTCATTCTTAGCGGCGGGCAGGCGCTCAGGCTTAGGCCACTGACAGAGGACAAGCCGAAAGCGTTGATTGAAGTGAGGGGGAGACCAATCTCTGAGTATCAGATAGACTGGCTCGTGAGGGAGGGGGGCGTCGATTCCGTCACATTCGCTTGCGGGTACAAGTGGCAGAAGCTCCAGGAGCACTTCGGTTCGAGCTACAACGGGACGAGGATCGAATACTCGCCGGAGGAGGCGCCGCTCGGGACGGGAGGGGCGGTCAAGCGAGCGCTAACGGAGCGGGCGTCAGACGACCTCTTCGTCGTAGCGAACGGCGACATAATGACGGACCTGGCGCTCGGCAAGATGGTGGATGCGCACAGACAGGCTGGCGAGCTCACGGCTTCGATGCTGGTCGTCCCTTACCGCTCGCGCTTCGGCGTGGTGAAGATCGACACGCTGAGGATGGTAAGGGGTTTCGAGGAGAAGCCAGCCTTCCCGGATGTCTGGATAAACGGCGGCGTGTACGTCCTCAACCCTCGGAAGGCGATGAAGTACCTGCCGGACAAGGGGGACATCGAGAGGGAGACGTTCCCCAAGCTCGTCGACCGCGGCGAGCTGCTCTCCTACCCGCACTACGGAGGGTGGTGGTTCGTGGACTCCCTCAAGGACCTCAAAGAGGTCGAAGGCGCGATGCAGCTAGAGAGGTGAAGCCTTTAACCCGACCACAGGCGTTGGCCGCGCATGGCAGAGTTCGTCAAGGCGGCGAGTGCGCAGAGCGTCCCTCCGGGGACGATGCTCTCCGTGGAGGTCGAAGGGGAGCAGGTGCTGGTCGCGAATGTCGATGGGGAGTATTTGGCGATGGGCGCGGTCTGCACTCACGAGCAGTGGGACCTCTCCGAAGGGACGCTTGACGGAGCGGTCGTGACTTGCGCGGGCCACGGGTCGGTGTGGGACATCAGAACGGGCGAAGCAACGTTCGACGAGCCGCTTGACAAGGAGCCGCTGTACGATGCGAAATCGGAGGGCGGCTTCGTCTGGGTCCGGCGGCGCTGACCCGGATGGCCGACGGCTCAGACGAAATCAGCGACGACGTGCTGGAGGAAGGATGCTACTACCTATCGCAGATGGGCGTAGCCACCGATGAGATCGCACGCCACTTCGGGAGGACCCCTGCCGAGGTGCGCGGCCTCGTCAGAGCGTACTCAGGGAAACTCGCTTCGGGGGAGGTCGCCGCCGATGAGTTCGACCGCCAGTTCTGGGCCGACGTCAGGAGGGAGGCAGAGGGGGACATCAAGCTGACGGTCGTGTCTGACAAGGGAGTCCACCACGTCTGGAGGTCCGAGCTTGGCGCCCTCGACGGGCGCGCCCTCATGGCGCTGTACGAGTCGAGCCGCGACTTCCTCGGGTCCGACCCGAACCAGAGGTTTTTGGACTACCCGCCCCCGAAAGGGTACGACCCTCTAGCCATGGACAGGGAGGTCAGGAAGTCCGTCGGCGTCATCGGCGAGCTCCTCGAGGCAAAGTGGAAGAACTCCGCCCGCTGAAACGCGCGAGACTCCGCCCACACTTAAGTAGTGCGAAGTTCGCCGCGCGATTGAAAAAGGATGTCGCAGGAAGGAGTCGACCCCGAAAACCTCGCGACACTCCTCAGGCTCTTCCAAGGGAAGAGGATCCTTGTCGTGGGCGACCTGATAGTCATCAGGTTCGTAGAGGTGGCCGCCCGAAAGCTCGCGCGGGAGGCGCCTGTCCCAGCCGGAGACTACGTCGGCGAGACGTTCCTCCCGGGCGGGGCTGCGAACCTTTCGCGAGAACTCGTATCACTCGGCGCTTCCGTGAGTCTGGTCGGGCTGAGCGGCTCGGACGAGTACGGCACCTGGTTGAACAACGAATTCTCCAAGAGCGGCGTCTCGGACGCGCACGTGGTGACCGACGCGGCGCGCCCGACGTCGCTGCGGACCTGGATAATGGTGAACAAGTTCCACTCTCTTAGGATAGACAGGGAGGACAGACATGACGCGCCCCCTGCGATGTCGAAGAAACTGCTCGCCGAGGCGGAGCCGCTGATAAGAGACATAGACTGCGTCGTCCTGTCGGACTACGACAGAGGGGCGGTCACGAGCCACCTGATCGGCGGGGTGGTGGCCGCCGCGAAGTCACGGGGGAAGATAGTCGTGGCCCAGCCCAAGATGCACCATTATCTCGACTTCTCAGGCGTCACCTACGTGAAATCCAATATGGAGGAAGCGTCACACGCCACTGGGATGTCGATAGTCAACGAGACAAGTCTGCGGAACATGGGTGTCAACCTCCTCAGCCGGCTAGAGTGCAAGGCCATCCTAATCACGAGAGGGGAGCAGGGGGTCATGCTCTTCGACGCCGACAACGTGACGCTCTTTCCGCCAATAACGGGGAAGAAGAACCTCTTCAGCAAGGTGGGCGTAAGGGACGCCATGACGGGGGTCTTCGCGATGGCGGTCGCGGCCGGGGGGAGCGCCTATCAGGCTGCAGTGCTGAGCAACGTCGCGGGGGAGGTCAGGAGCGAGCTCCAGAGGAACATCTCACTCTCGCTTCATGACCTGCAGACGAAGGCGAGCGTCGCTTCCGACTTCGTGCATAGGATCGTTCAGGCGCCGGTGAGGCGCTGATGGAGGCGGCGCAAGAGGTCGGGCGTCTCAAGGGGACCGCTAGGAACACACGGAAACTCATCCTCGAGAGCCTCGCAGAGGCGGGGTCCGGGCACCCAGGAGGGTCCCTTTCGGCGGTGGAGCTGCTCGTCACACTCTTCTTCCACACGATGAAGTACGATGCAAAGAACCCGGCATGGCCCGACAGGGACAGATTCTTCCTGAGCAAGGGGCATGCCGCCCCTCTCCTCTACGCCATCCTGGCCCAGGCGGGGTTCTTCCCGGTGGAGGAGCTCATGACCCTGAGGAAGATGGGTGCAAGGCTCCAGGGGCACCCGTCGCTCGGCATACCTGGAGTCGAGGCACCGGCGGGCTCGGAGGGGATAGGGCTGTCGCTCGGGGTAGGCGCGTCGCTCGCTGCCAGACTCGACAGGCGGACGAGCCGCACGTACGTCCTGATGGGAGATGGCGAGCAGCAGGAGGGTGAGGTCTGGGAGGCGGCGATGGCCGCGTCGAAGTACAGGCTGGACAACCTGACGGCGATAATCGACCGGAACGGTATTCAGCAGGACGGGCTGACCGAGCAGATCATGCCTCTCGAGCCACTCGCCTCGAAGTGGAGGGCATTCAACTGGAACGTCATCGAGGTCGACGGATACGACTTCCTGCAGCTAATCGACGGCTTCGACCTGGCGGCGAGCACCCGCAACCGCCCCACCGTCATAATAGCTCACACGGTAAAGGGGAAAGGCATCTCATTCATGGAGTGGTCCCCCCACTATCACGGGACGGCCCCGGCGAAGGACAAGCTATCTGACGTGCTCAGCGAACTGAAGTGATCCCGGTGAGGCGAATACGGATAGCCCCCTCCGTCCTCGCCTGGGATCTGGGGAACCTCGGCGAGGCGATCGACATCTCGGTGCGAGGGGGGGCAGACCAAGTGCACCTCGACGTCATCGACGGCCACTTCGCGCCCAACATCACCTTCGGGCCTGGGACCGTGAAGGCGCTGAGGAGGAGGTGCGACCTGAAGTTCGACACTCACCTGATGGTGGAGACGCCCGAGCTCTTCGCGGAGAAGTTCCTTGACGCCGGGTCCGACGTCCTCTCCTTCCATGCGGAGGTCCTGAACGGAGAGCGGTTCGACGCGCTGCACCGGGCGGTCGCCCGAAGGGGGAAGGAGGTAGGGCTCGCTCTGAAACCGTCGACAGAGCTCCCCGAGTGGGCGAGGGACCGGCTCGACAAGCTCAGCACGCTGGTCGTGATGACCGTGAACCCCGGCTTCAGCGGTCAACAGATGGACATGTCTACCATGCCGAAACTGGAGAGAGTCAACGCGCTCATCGGCGACATGGGGGGAGGGGTGGACCTCGAGATTGACGGGGGGGTCGAGCCGGAGAACGTCCGCGAAGTGGTTAAGAGAGGGGGGAGCGTCCTCGTAGCAGGTGCGGGCGTCTATTCCAAGGAGGATCCCGTCGGAGCCATCGCGTCACTCCGGGCACGCGCTGAGGCCGCAGCGAGGGAGGCATGAGCTCGGGTAGGCAGGCGGCGATGAGGGACGCGTACGGGGACGCCCTCCTAGAGCTAGGGGCGTCCAACCCCCAGGTCGTCGTACTCGGCGCCGACACCACCGGCTCACTGAAGTCGGGCGTCTTCGCCAACAAATTCCCGGGGCGCTTCTTCAACGTCGGGATAGCCGAGCAGAACCTGATCGGGACGGCAGCAGGGTTCGCGCTGGCTGGGAAGATTCCCTTCGCCGGGACATACGCGATCTTCGTGCCAGGGAAGTGCGTAGATCAAATCCGAAACAACATCGCCTATCCGAACCTCAGCGTGAAGATCGTGTGCTCGCACGGCGGCATATCAGTGGGGCCCGACGGCGCGTCCCACCAGCAGGTCGAGGACATCGCGATAATGCGGTCGATCCCGAGGATGAACGTGGTCGTCCCCGCGGACGCCGTCTCCACCAAGGCGACGGTGAAGGGAATCGCCGACATACCAGGCCCGTTCTACGTCCGTCTGGCGAGGCCCTCCACCCCTTTGGTGTACGAGTCAGGGTTCGAGTACAGGCACGGAAAGGCCGAGGTCATCAGGGATGGGTCTGACGTCGTCCTGATCGCTTGTGGCATCATGGTGCCGGAGGCGGTCAGGGCCGCAGCCTCGCTCGAGAGGAGGGGTATGTCAGCGGCCGTGGTCGACCTCCACACGGTGAAGCCCGTCGACTCCCAGACGATAGTCAAATTCGCGCAAAAATGCGGCGGAGTCGTGACGGCGGAGGAGCACAATGTGATTGGCGGGATGGGCTCCGCGGTCGCAGAAGTGCTGGGGGAATCTAGGCCGACGCCTATGCGGCGGGTGGGGGTGATGGACACGTTTGGCGAGAGCGGGGAAGCAGGGGAGTTGATGAAGAAGTACGGCCTGACCTCCTCCGACATCGAGGGGGCAGCGGTCTCTCTCACGAGCGCGCGGCGTTAGCCTTTAATAACGAATCTCGCTCTTTCGAGCCGACTTGAAGCTCTTCCTCGACACGGCCAACATAGAGTGGATCAGGAGGCTGAACCGAATGGGCGTGGTCGACGGAGTCACTACGAATCCGACATTGGTGGCCAAGGAACCAGGCGAGTTCGAAGACATAGTCTCCGAGATATGCAGAGAAGTGGCGGGCGACGTCAGCGCCGAAGTCGTCGCCACGACCCACGATGACATGGTCGCGGAGGCGAAGCGCTTAGC
The DNA here is from genome assembly GCA_030038395.1 of Nitrososphaerales archaeon. Taxonomy (GTDB): domain Archaea; phylum Thermoproteota; class Nitrososphaeria; order Nitrososphaerales; family Gagatemarchaeaceae; genus UBA183. The sequence goes on along the minus strand of JASHOZ010000064.1, from coordinate 4,652 downwards.
GTCGCTGGCGCCCAACGTCGTCGTCAAGATGCCAATCACCCCCGAAGGCCTCCGTGCCACGAGAACCGTCAGCTCGAAGGGCATCCGGGTGAACGTCACCCTCATCTTCTCCGCCAATCAGGGGCTGCTCGCGGCGAAGGCGGGAGCTTCTTTCGTCAGCCCGTTTATAGGAAGGCTCGACGACATCGGACACCGGGGGATGGAGGTCGTGGAGGACCTCGTGCGCATCAGGGACAACTACGGCCTGAAGGCAGAGGTCCTAGTCGGAAGCATACGGCACCCTCAGCACGTCCTCGACGCGGCGCGAATCGGGGCCGACATCAGCACGATGCCGCCCGAAGTGATGATGAAGATGATGGAGCACCCGCTGACAGACTCGGGCCTGAAGCGCTTTTTGGACGACTGGGAGAAGGCGAAGAAGGCAAAGCCTCAGATTCTACGCTAGCGCGGAGCAATTCTTTTACGGAGGGGGGGGACGGCGGGCACGATGGCTAAAACATACGTGCTACCACAACTTCCATACAAGTACTCCGACCTCCAGCCACACATCTCTGAAAAAACAATGACGCTTCATCACACCAAGAACCACCAAGCCTACGTCAACGGTGCCAACGCCGCCCTCGAAAAGCTCGAGAAGTCCCGAAGGGGGGAGCTTCAGATCGACACCAGGGCAGTCCTACGCGACTACAGCTTCAACGTCGACGGACACATCCTGCACTCCTTCTTCTGGCCGAACATGGCCCCATCCGGGAGGGGCGGAGGTAAGCCGGGAGGGAAGCTGGCTGACAGGATGGACAGGGACTTCGGCGGCTTCGACAAGCTGAAGGCTCAGTTCACCGACGCCGCAAAGACAGTCGAGGGGGCCGGCTGGGCGCTCATGCTCTACGACGGCGAGACGGACCAGCTTGTCCTCACCCAGGTCGAAAAGCAGAACAACATGCACCTCGCGCAGATGCCGGTCATCCTCGGGATCGACCTCTGGGAGCACGCCTGGGTGCACGACTACCTCACCGACAGGCCGAAGTACATCGAAGCGTGGTGGAACGTCGTGAACTGGTCGGATGCCGACTCGAGACTCGCGAAGGTCGCGCGGTGACCTTCGCTTCCTCATTTTGAAGAACGCGCGCTGAGCAGACCGGCGACCTCTCCGCTCTTCTCCACGAACTCGGTGACGTCGCCGCGCGTATGGCACGTCGAGAGTCCGCCAGCATGTCCCGGAAGTAGAAAGACCCCTCTGGTCATCATCGCGAGCGCGTATCGCGTGGCACTGCCCCTCATCCCAGACGCCGCCTCCTCCGCGTTCACCGGAAGGACGCCGAAATGCGTCAAGAAGAGCGACCCCGCCCCGGTCGTGTGGGCTTCGACCGAGGACTCGGCGAACGCACTGTCCACGCCCGACCTTAGCTCCCTCCCCAGAGCGTCGAGCTTCGGGTAGATTGTCGCGGCGTTCCTCCTTAGGTGCTGCAGGGTGGCGAGCCCCGCGGCCATCGTGAGGGGGTTCTCGGAGAAGGTCCCCCCGCCGATGGAGATGAAGCCCTCCCGCCTGCTAGGATCCGCGCGAGAGAGTATCTCCTTTCTCCCGCACACGAGCCCGACGGGAAGCCCCCCTCCCACAATCTTGCCGAGCGCTGCCAGGTCGGGCGTGACCTTGTACCATGACTGCGCGCCGCCGAGGGATAGCCTGAACCCTGTGATCACTTCGTCGAATGCGAGGAGGGCCCCGCTCTCGTCAGCGAGCTCGCGGAGGCCCCTAAGGTAGTCTCCGTCGGCGGGAATGCACCCCCCGGCACCGAGCACAGGCTCGAGAAAGATGCAGGCCACGTCCCCCTTCGATGCTCTGACGGCCCTCCTGGCCGCATCCAGGTCGTTGAACCTGACCGCCCTGACGTGAGCCTGCTCCTCCCCAAGTATCCCTGCGCCTTCCGGCCCGTAGAACGGCGGATGCACGCCCGCGTTGAGCTCGGTGTTATACCCGTGCCACCCCCCAGACATCTTGATGACGACCCTCTTCGATGTGAACCCCCTCGCGAGCCTCACCAGATACATCGTGGCTTCCGCTCCTGTGTTGCAGAACCTTAGCCTCTCGGCGCATGGGACTGACCGCTGGACTTCCTCGCCCAGCTCGACGGAGCGCCTGCTCCCCACGCCAAACAGAGTACCTTTCCCGATCTGCATACGCAGACTCTCGGCGACGATCCGGGGCGAGTGTCCCAAGATGAGCGCCATGTGCCCCATCCAATAGTCGGTGAGCCTGTTGCCGTCGGCATCCCAGATGTGATTGCCCTCCGCTCTCTCGACGAAGATGGGATACGGCTCGTACCAGCGCGCGTTGTGGTTCACGCCGCCTGCGAAGACACCTCTCGCCCGCCTGAACAGGTCCCTAGAGCGTCTTGTGAGCGTCTCGTAGCTCGACGCCATCGTTCCGGTCGCTCCCTGACTCACTATTTCAAACCTGCTGCAGGCGAAGGGTCAATTAGCAAGCGGGAGCCACCGGCATCTCGGCGATGGAGTTCACGATTTCGGTCGACTATCCATTCAGCCTCGAGTACAGCCTTGAGAGCGGCCAGGCGTTCCGCTGGCAGAACACCGGGAGCTGGTGGGTAGGCGTGGTGGCCGGCCGCGTGCTGAAGATGCGCCAAGAGGGCGACCTGCTCCGCTGCGCTTCGGGGTCGGACGACGTCGATGCGTCGTTCGTCAGGGACTACTTCAAGTTGGATGTGAGACTCGAAGACGTGATGGCCTCGATCATGCGCGACGAGAACGTCACGAAAGCTGTCCAGACCTTCTATGGCCTCCGGCTGCTCAGGCAAGAGAAGTGGGAGTGCCTCGCCTCGTTCGTCCTCGCGACGAACGCGAACATCCCCAGGATAAGAGGGATGATCCAGGCGCTCTGCGCGAGATACGGCAAGCCGCTGCAGTTCGAGGGTATCGAGTATCACGAGTTCCCGGGGCCAGAGGCTCTGTCCATGGCGCCGATCCCCGAGCTGAGGGAGTGCGGCCTTGGATACAGGGCGGAGTTCCTCAGGCAAGTGGCCAGGTCTGTCGACGAGGGGAGGGTGGACTTCTCGGAGCTCTCGATGATGGGCTACGAGGACGCCCGGGCAGCCCTTCTGCGCAAGCTCCCCGCCGGGAAGGTCCTCCCCGGTGTCGGTCTCAAGGTCGCGGACTGCGCTCTCCTGTACTCGTTTGACATGGATGAGGCCTTCCCCATCGACGTATGGGTGGCCAGGGCGGTCTCCAAGTTGTATCCCGACTTGGCGCGTGCGGCAGTGGCGAAGACCTTCGCCTCCCCGCACTCGAAGCTGAGCGCGCGCGACTACGAGCGCCTCTCGGCGAGACTGCGGAGCTACTTTGGGCCTTTCGCCGGCTACGCGCAGCAGTATCTCTTCATGGCCGCGAGGTCGGAGGGCACCCCGCAGGGAGGAGCGCCAAAGCGTACGCCGACGAGTCGAGGTCGCTGACTCCAGACCGGACACTCGCTGCGTTCGTTCGGGACCGCTGCCCTCAGAGCTCTTTCGGTTTCCGGAACCCCCACGCTACGCTAAGCGCGCCAGAGGCCATCAGGAGCACTCCGGACAGCTGGTACCATGGGTTCTTGAGGAGGACCAGGGCAGGGACGAACAGCACGTCGATGCCTATCATCAGGAGGACAATCCCGACTGCGACCAAGGCCCCGCTCGCTATCTTGACCGGGGGCACGACCACGCCCCCCGGTTGCTTCATGGCTGGCGCGGCAGCAGGGGGTCGACGAAGGGACGGGAGCCCACCTTTCATGAGCCCCATCGGAAAGAATATTATGCCCAGGACAAGAAAGATGCTCGAGGTTCCCTGCGCGGCGGATGGCTCCGGCGTCGGGATTATGCAGTTGCATGGCGCCCCGGAAGGTGGGACGGTTCCGTTGAAGAGGATGATCCCGGCCGCGCCGAGCAGCATGAAGATGAAGGACAGCACGACGAACTCAGAGTCCAAGAATCAACAAATTCCGCGGGCAAATTGTTCTTAAGGATTTCTAGGCTGTGAGTCTCCTCGCGGGCCTGTCCGTCCATCGCTCCGAGAGCGGTTCCTTCGGTGTCACCCGCGTAGCTTCTCACCACGAAGAGAGAGGGCGCCCCTTGGTGCCCGCCAGTGTCAGCACAAGAGCGCCCCTATCGCGGTGGGCCCGTCCGCCGCAAAATGACGCCTGCGGCCACCACTCCTACTACGACGCAGAGCAGCCCCACGATGTTCACCAGTTCGAATGAGTTACCCGTCGCCGTCGAGGACAGAAGGTAAAAGGCGAGCCCGCCCACTATGCCGAGTCCGATCAACAGAGGGACCCATGCCTTCATGTTCCGGTCGATCCTGTCTCGGCGCTCGGCAGGTTCAAGAGGCCTATGCGGCTCCACTCCGTCTTTAAGGAGTTCCGGCCGACGGTCTCGCTGCGCGTTCGGACGCCTCTAGGAAGCATTGCGGTCTGCAGCCCAGCCGTGACAAGAGGGCGGGAGGGCGTCCTCGAAAGTGGCGAACGTCCCGCAGGTCGGATTTGAGCCGACGACACTCCGGTGACTGTGGCCTGAGTAGGCTGGACGGGTCAGCCGCTGGCCGACCGCTACAGCCGGAAGCTTTTGGCACCTCGCGGTTCTACCAGGCTGAGCTACTGCGGGACAGGAAAC
>JASHOZ010000063.1 GCA_030038395.1 Nitrososphaerales archaeon | reverse complement strand
GGGCTGTGGCTGGCGTGGCCAGGCGGGAGGCTCAAGCGATACCGCGAGAAGCGTGACCCTTACTGGGCAGCCTACATGAAGGGGGTCGAGCGTGGGCTAGAGTAACCGCCTGGGGGAAGGCCCGGGCAAGCGGCGTGCCCCCGACGCCCGGGGCGTCTCGTTTATCATTCCTGTCCGGACATGCGGGGGGTCGATTGTCAACGTCCGAGAGGGCAGCCAGGGCACTGAAGTCGCTGCACGACGAAGAGTGGAAGACGCTCTCGGGACTCGAAGAAGCGTCGAGCGGACACGGGACCTCGGACCTTGGACGCCTCTCAAGAATGAGCAGGCTCCCGAGAGAAAGGGTCGCGTTCGCGCTGTCCCAGCTTGAGCGCCGCGACATGGTCGCACGGAGGGGCTCCGGGTACGCTCTGACGAAAGAAGCGGTCGAGGCGATGGCGATACGGGACTACGTAAGGCGCGACCTGATCTTCGCCCTCGGGGCGGCGATAGCCAAGGGGAAGGAGTCGGACGTGTACGAGGTACTGACGGAGGAAGGAACTCCACTCGCTCTGAAATTCTACAAGCTCGGAAGGACAAGTTTCACCCGTGTGAGGAAGAAGAGATTCCTGGAAGGGGCGGAGATGCGAAGTTGGATGACTGCGAACTACGAGGCCGCACGAAGAGAGTACACCGCACTGAAGAAGCTGGAGGGGTTGTCGCCTGCCTTTCCGAGGGCGATCGCACACAGTCGGAGCACCGTCCTGTTGGAGGAGTTAGGGGGGGTCAGGCTGTCCCAGCGCCCGCCACTCGTATCGCCTCGAGAACTGGAGCTGGCAGTGCTGGAGTCCGTACGCATCGCTTTCCTGAAGGCGCACCTCGTCAACGCGGACCTCAGCGAATACAACATCTTGACGACCGGAGACTCGGTCTGGCTCATAGACTGGCCGCAGGCGGTTGGGACGGACCACCCGAACTGCATGGACCTTCTTGCGCATGACGTCAAGACCGTGGTGAACTTCTTCAGGAGGGCCTACGGAGTCGAACTGGACGCCGGTGCTGCAGTCGCATACGCGTCCGGAGAGGCGGGGGACTCCCTGCTACTGTAGGTCCCGCCGGCCCGACCCTACACTGGGAGAGGTGCGAACGCAGCGTAGCGCTCCACGGCCAGTCAGGTTGAGAACGAGGCTTACAGGCGGTCCTCGATCTTGACGTAGAGGACGTTGTTCCCGCGTATCACGACCTTCCCGTAGTTCGCTCTCTTCGAGCCGTTCTCGAACTCTTCGGCATCCGTCAGAATGACGTTCATGTAGGGGTCGACGTTAGACATCTTCCCCTTGTATTCAATCTCGTTCTTCAGGCGGACCGAGACGAGCCTGTTTGCAGCTTTCTGGAGGACGTTGAGCGGGCGCTTAGCCTGCGTCGGGGGCGGAGAGTTCATTCAGGTTTTCGTCCGGGCGACGTGTGAGAGTTAAAAAGGAATCGGTGGGAGACCCGACCTGGGTGGCCTCAAGCGAGGTGAGTCCGCGCATGCTGACTGCCGCAGAACTCGAGCGCAAGACGGCGTCCCTCCTGACGTTTCCCTCGGGGTCCTCCGCTCTTGACATGCTACTGGGAGGAGGGTACCGGCAGGGAAGTCTCGTCGAGTTCCTCGGCCGGAGCAACAGCGGGAAGACGCAGTTGGCGATGCAGGCGGCCCTGTGCGTCGCCCGCTTGGGGAGGGAGGTGCTCTACATCGACACCGAAGGGTCGTTCAGGCCCGAGCGGATGGAAGGGATGGCCCGCTCCCGGGGGTGGGAAGCCGGTCGGGCCCTGGAGAAGGTCACGACGCTCCGGACAGACTCCTACGCTGAGCAGATCGAGCTCGCATCAGAAATGAGCGCGAGGGAGGCAACGGCCTACGTTTCGCTGGTCGTGGTCGACACCCTGACGCGCAACTTCACGATCGGCTTCCCAGGAAAGTCCAACCTTCCGGAACGGCAGGGCGCGATCGGCAGGTACCTCAGCGTGCTGGCCAGGGACGCGTGCCTGAACCTGAGGTCCTACATCCTCACGAACCGCGTTACGTTCGGGACGAGCCGGGATGTGGCGATCGGGGGGAAGACCGTCGAACAGATGGTGTCGGAGTCGGTCCTCCTGGGTCGGGAGCGCACATCCGTCCGTGCGATGAAGCTCTCGACGGGAGAGTTCGCCGTCGCATCCATCGGCCCGGCCGGCGTGGAGTAAGTCATGCCGCGAGCCAACGACTTGGCATGTATCATTTATACCGAGTCGCAGGTCGCCCGACACCCGTGACAGTCAAGCTCGTCGCCTTCGACTACGGCGGGACTCTTGTCACTCAGAAGAAGCCGTGGACGGAGCTGAAGCCTTCCGCGGTCCGCGCTGCGTGCAGGGTGGTGTGCGCAGCTGACTCCGGCGTAGGCATGCGCGAGTGCCTGGAGGCCAATGTGCTTGCGTTTGAGAGGTGCAGGGAGGTCGGCGCGGCCGAGAACCGGGACGTTTCCGATCTCGTCGCCTTTCAAGAGACAGTGCGCGGTGTCTTCCCCGCGAAAGGCGAAGCCTGGCGCTCGGCTCTAGCGAGGCAGGCGACGGACGCATTCTGGGACGCCGTGAAGAGGAATTTCAGGCTGCGAAGGAGCACGAAGCCGGCCCTCCGAAGGCTGAAGGAGATGGAAGTGAGGATGGCTGTAATCTCCAACCATCACTACCCCCCTGCGCTCTACGCCCACCTGAACAGACTGCGAATCGCCGAGTACTTCCCGACGATCTGCGCATCCGCCGATGTGGGAGTGCGGAAACCCGATCCGAGGATCTTCCACATGTGCCTGCGACGTATGCGCGCCTCCCCGGCCCAGACAGTCTTTGTGGGAGACTCCCTTGAGTTCGACGTGCAGGGCGCCAACAGCGTCGGAATCAGGTCGGTTTTCATCCCGGGCGAGGAGCGGCCTGGAGACCAAGCTTCTCGGGCGACCCCCGACTACATCATCAGGGACCTCGACGAGGTCCCGGAGATCGTCTCGTCCCTCATGTGAAGCGCTTCGAGTGAGACAGGCGGCGTGCTCGCCGCGGACGCCCCCGACGTGCCCCCGTCAGCGGGCGATGGAGAGTCATTGACCTAATCGTCACGCACATTGCATCTCGTGTCTTTGGAAGATTAAATACGGTCATCGGCGCGTGCTCGTGAGCAAGACCGTGGGGGAAGGAGTTTCATCGGTGCTGGCGTCGCTCAGGGACTCCGACTTGGAGAGCGCGAAGAGGAAGCTGGAGTCTCTCAGCCAGTCTGCACGGAACGAGAAGGAGAGGGGGAGCATCATGGCCGCCGCCGGAATCTATGCCGGGATCGTGAAAGGGAAGGACAGCACCATCCAGTCGTGGAACAGCGACAGGGTGCGGAGAGCGGCTCGGGCGATTTCGGCTAGCCAGATGTCTGACGACTTCGACAAGGGGTACGCAGAGACCCTCGTCGAGTACGCCAGCCTCACGCAGAAGCAAGCGTGAACAGCAGAATCCACGTGAACAGGAAGACAAGGACAAATCCGCCGATCCCCGTGCTGTAGATCTTCCCTACGTCATCTCTGTCCAGCTCCCTGAACCATAGCGCCCGCGCCAGGTAGTAGGAGGCCAGATAGAACATGACCCCGACGAGGAGCCCGTCCAGATAGTCCGTGCCGAAGACGTTGTACGCGGCCAGCGCTCCCAGGAGGGCGAGGCCAGCTCTCATCCAATATAGCTTATCAAATGGCCGCGACGTCGCAGGCTTCGTGCCCGACCTGTCTGGCTTGGAGGTGGCTGTGCTCATAAGAGAAATTGGCGTGGCGCTGACCGGTTCCTATATTAATAATATTTACACGCTGGGCGGCGCCCAGCTGCTGCGACTGCGGAAGCCTGGCGGGGAAGAGGCATGGTTGGTCGCATCGCCGAAGCACGGCGTCTGGGTTTCGGAGAAGGTCAGCGAGAGGGGTGAGACTGAGGAGCTGACGACGAGACTCAGGCAGGGGCTGGAGAGGGCGCGATATGCAGGCGCGAGCCAAGCCGACCTCGACAGGGTGTTCGTGCTTGAGTTCGGCGAGAAAGAAAGCGCAAGGAGGCTGATTGTCGAGATGATGCCCCCGGGGAACCTGTTTCTGACCGACGGGACAGGGAGCATCCTCCTGGCGATGAGAGAGGTAAAGACGCGGTCGCGCCGGCTCGTCCGCGGGTCGACCTACTCCGCGCCCTCTCAGGCGAGGCTGAGCCCCTCACAGGTCCGAGCGGAGGATGTGTCCGCATTCGCCCAGTCAGAGAGGACGGCGGGTCAGGCGATAGGGAGGCACGTCGCGCTTCCCAGAAAGTACGTAGCCGAGGCGCTGGACAGGCTGTCTCTGAAAGAGAGCGCAGAGGCGTCGGCTCTTCTCGGGCGGGAGGCGGAGGTCATAGGAGTGCTCAGGGGGATGCTCGAGTCGACCGAACGTCCGCGGCCGTGCCTGGCCGAGACAGCGTCTGGGGAGGAGATCTTTGTCTTCCACCCGCAGGGTTCGAAGGTGAAGATGGAGGCCCCGACCGTCTCGGCGCTGTGCGACGAGCTCCTCCTGCCGGGGGTTGCGGCGACCGCTGTCCCGCCGAAGGACTCTGAGCAGAGGCGGCGGGAAGAGCTCGATGCGACCATCGCGAGTCTCAGGTCGGAGTCCCTTTCGCTGCGGTCGAGGGCCGCCGAGCTCAGGTCGCTGGCGCCAGGCGCGCTTGCCGCCCCTACGATTGGCGAAGCGCTGAAGTTCGTCGGAGAAGCTGGACTGAAGCCGAGAAACCTGCCGTCGTCCACGGCAGCCGCCGCCTCGCTCATATACGACGCGGCGAAACGGGTCGAAGACAGGGCGTCGGCCGCGGAGGAAGCTGCCGCGCGGCTGTCGAAGAGCGCGTCGAAGACGGGGCGCGCGACGGGGACCAGGATGAAGGCTCTCGCTCGGCGGAGCCCGGAGTGGTACGAGAAGTTCAGATGGTTCCGCACCAGCGCAGGGAAACTCGCGATAGGGGGGAGAGACACGCAGTCGAACGCCCTCCTCGTCCGGAGGCATGCGCAAGACGACGACGTGATATACCACGCGGACCTCTTCGGCTCCCCTTTCTTCGTGCTGAAGGGGGGGAAGGCGCAGACGCAAGAGGAGACGCGCGAGGTAGCGCAGGCGACGGTGACCTTCAGCAGCGCGTGGAAGACCGGCCTGGGCTCGGCCGATGCGTACTGGGTCGCCCCGGAGCAGGTCAGCTCGACCGCCCCCAGCGGCGAGTACCTCCCCAAGGGGAGCTTCGCGATACGGGGAAAGAAGAACGTGGTGGGCAGGAACCTCGTGGAGGTCGCCATCGGACTGGACGGGGAGGGGAGGCTGGTATCTGGGCCTGAGGCGGCGATAGCCGGTGCCGCGGCGAGCTATCTCGTGCTCCGGCCTCAGCGGGAGAAGAGCTCCGACACGGCAAAAGCTGTCCTCAAAGGCATCGCCGCGGGAGGGAGGGCGCCCGGGTTGAGCGTGGATGATGTCCTCCGCGCGTTGCCAGCGGGAGGCGGGAAAGTGGTTCGGATAGGGGCGAAGGCGCGAAGTCAGGCCGGAGGGGGGCCTTAGGCTCGAGCCCCGCAGGACCGGGGGTGTGCAGCCGAAGACCGGCTAGACCATGTTCTCGGCGACTATCTCCGCTATGTCCTTGACCTCGAGTCCGTCCCCCGACACCTTCGTCGCGTCGTCGAGCATCGAGAGGCAGAAAGGGCACTCCGTGGACAGCGTCTTCGCGCCGGTCCCCTTCGCCTCATCGGCGCGGATGCTGGCCATGGAACGCTGCTGCGGGACCTTGAACCAGTAGTTGGAGCCGCCCGCGCCGCAGCAGAACGTCGTCTCCCTCCGCCGCCTCATCTCTTTCAGCTCGACCCCACTGGCCTCGAGTGCGAGCCTCGGCTCGTCGAAGATGTTGTTGTACCTGGCGGCGTAGCACGCGTCATGCAAGGTCACTGAAATCTCGGTGACCTTCGTCCCCGGGAGCCTGATGCGCCCCTCCCTTACGAGGTCGGAGAGGAGTTGAGTGTAGTAGACGACCTCGTACCTCCCGCCGAACGCCGGATAGTCGTTCTTCAGCGAGTTGAAGCAGTGGGGGCATGATGCGACTATCTTCTTGACACCCAGCGACGCGAGCTTCCGGATGTTCTGGTAGGCAAGCTCCTGGAACCTCCCTTCCTCCCCCAGCCGGCGCGCAGGGTCGCCCGTACATAGCTCCCCTTCGCCCAGTATTGCGAATGACACCCCCGCTCCCTTCAAGATCTTCGCAAGCGACCGGGAGATGCGCTGGGCGCGCTGGTCGTATGATGAAACGCATCCCACCCAGTACAGGTACTCAGCACTCCTCCCCTCGGCTAGCACGTCGACGCCGGCCGCAGACGCCCAGTCCGCGCGAGAGCTGGGCTTCAGGCCGTAAGGGTTCTGGCTCCTGGCCAGGTTCTCGAGGACCGCCGACTTCTCTCTGTCGAGCTTCCCCCGGCCCACAAGTTCTCGCCTGAGGTCGTAGACTATGTCCAGGTGCTTCACCCCGACAGGGCAACTGCTGACGCACGCCCCGCACGAGGTGCAGGCCCACAGCTCATCATCCCCGACCGTCGTCAGGGGGTCGCTGTCGGCGCCACTCTCCCCCTTGCCCAGTCGGCTGAGCTCGCGCACCAAGACGCGGGGCGACAGCGGCCTCCCAGAAGCCGTGGCGGGGCACGAGGCCTCGCAAGCGCCAATCTCTACGCAGGAGTCATAGGACGACCGCTCCCGCGCGTCGAAGTCCCCCATCTTCCCTACGCCCACCTTGACCTGGGAGATGTCGTACTTCCCCTCGAGGACCTCGCCGAGCTTGAAGGGGGAAGCCATGGACGAGAGGGGCCTGTCGTAGGAGCCCGCCAGGTTCACGCCCGGTCGGACATAGTAGACGGCGACCAGCAGGTTTCGCGCCGTGCCCACTAGGAACCCCGCCCCCGCGAGCGACGGCGCCCACGTCAGCGCGAGCTCTGTCATGGTGAGGGCAATCGCGGCGACGAGAGTTAGCTGGAGCCATGTGGAAGCTACCGAGAAGTCCCGGCCGCTCTTCAGGAGGTCTCTCTCTATGCGCTTGCTCTGGCGCAGACGCTGCACGCGCCAGACGAGGGCGGCCGTCAGCCCCCCCAGCAGGGGGACGGACGCCGCCAGGATGGCATCTCTCAGCAGCGGGGCGTATCCGAGCGCAGGCTCCACGAGCGCGGCTACGATCGACACGCCCACGCCGAGCGCAATCGAGAGGTGCATCAGGAAGACGGGCTCCCCTCCCTTGAGCCTCGCGAACTCGTCCTTCGTCAGCCCGGCGAGCCTCCCAGGTGTCAGGCGGATTGAAGACTGCTTCGAGTAGCTGACGGAAACGGCCGCGATTAGCGCGACGCTGGCGACGGAGGCAAGGTACAACGCCACGTAGACGAGCGCGCTCTCATCCATCGGGCGCGGGGGGATGCCGACGCGCTTAAGGCTTGTCCGCCATTTAGGGGATCAGTGGCGTGCTGAAAGGGCTTTACGCAGCGCGGGAACGACCTGGTACAGGTCGCCGACAATGCCGTAGTCAGAAGCCTGGAATATCGGTGCGTCCCTGTCCGTGTTGACGGCCGCGACCACTTTGGAGTCCTTCATCCCAGCGATGTGCTGCAGCTGCCCCGAGATGCCGACGGCCAGATAGAGGTCCGGCTTGACTACTACCCCCGTCAGCCCGATGTGGTGCTCCTCCGAGAGCCAGCCGAGGTCGGACGACAGCGGACGAGAGCAGCCGAGGGCACCCTTCATCTCGCTGGCCAGCCCCTCCAGCATCGGAAGGTCCTCCTTCCTCTTTACGCCCCGTCCCGCGGACACTATGACCTTCGCGGACTTGAGGTCCACCGAGCCCGTCTCTCGCCTAGAGGAGCCAAGCCTCCTGACTCTGACTTCTGGAGTCCCCGCGTCGTAGTTCCGCACGGTCCCTGTCGCCCCGGTCGACTTCGCGAAGGAGCCGGGCCTGACCGTCACGACGCAGGGGAGCGGGCTCGTCAGCGTGGCGGAGACCCTGCCGGCATACACGCTCCGCTCCGCCGAGACCGTCTTGCCATCTGAGGAGATCCGCGATGCCTCGGGGAGGCAGCCGACATCTAGCTTCACAGCGAGCCTCGCCGCCACTTCGCGGCCCTCCCTCGTCGCGCCCACAAGTATGATCGCGGGCCCCAGGCTCTTCGCCGCCCTCGAGATGCACTCTGCAAGTGCTTCTGCCGGGCCGTCCTGCGGACACCCCTGAAGGACCAGTCTCTCGCCTCCCCCCCGGACGCCATCCCTCGCCCTGCCGACCTCCACGACGACCGGACCCCCTTGGACTGCGGGCGCCAAGCCCTCGGCCGCGAGAGCGACTTCTGACGCAACTGCCGCGTTCTCGGAGAACGACCAAACGTCGCCCGTCAAACCGAGATGACCCCCTCCTTGCGCAGAGCGTCGACGAGCTTCGCGGCAGCCTCGTCGGTCGTCCCCTCGAGAAATATCCTCTTCCTGTCTGTCGAGTGCGCGAACATGGATCCGATGGTCACGGAGTGCGTCCCCCCGGCCGAGAGGAGGTCCTGGGCCCTGACCTCCGCGACCGGTTTCTTTGAAGCCTGCATTATCTGGATGAGGGTGGGATAACGCGGCTCGTTGGCTTCGCTGACGACCGAGATGACAGCAGGCAGGGGAGACGCGACGGACTCTATGCTTTCCTCGAGCGACCTCTCTGCCCTGACCTCGGAGGCGGTCACCCCGAGCTTCCTGGCATATCCGACGTACGCGTAGCCCAGGCGCTCGGCCACCATCGGCGGGACGAGCCCGGAGTAGGTGTCCGATGAGCCCTCCGCACAGAGCACCAGGTCAAACTGACCCGCCTCGCGCAGCGACGCTGCCAGGAGCGCCGAGGTCCTCGACGGATTCAGGAGATGGGGCTCGTCTAGGACGTGCACCCCCCTGTCTGCCCCCATCGCAAGCGCTTCCTTCAGAGACTTCCTCGCGTCCGCTCCGCCGACCGTCACCCCCACGACCTCACCTCCGACCTCCGACCTGACGCGCAGCGCAGCCTCAACAGCGTTCTTATCGAACGCCCCCATTTTCCCAGCCGCTCCCTCGATCAGAGGTCTCCCGGCCGGGTCGAATCTGAGCTCGCCTTCGTCGACGGCGTGCTTTACGCAGACCGCTACGTTCACGACGCCCGGGCCAGCTCCCTGCTAGCGATCAGAAGACGCAAGATCTCCGAAGTCCCTTCGCCAATCGTCAGCAGGCGGGCGTCCCTCCATGGCCGGTGCAGGTCCTCCGTCGTGTAACCATACCCGCCGTACAGCTGGATCGCAGAGTCGCAGACCCTGAGCGACATCTCCGTCGCGAACACCTTTGCTTGAGCCGCCTCCGATGAGTAGTCCTGGCCGTTCTCCTTGAGGCAGGAGGCGTAGTAGTATAGCAGCCTCCCCGCGTTGATGCCAGTCTTCATGTCCGCAATCTTCTCCCGCACGAGCTGGAACTCTGATATCGGCTTCTCGAACGCAGTCCTGGTCTTGCTGTAGCGCATGACCCCGTCGTAGGCAAGCCTCGCGATGCCTACGTTGAGGGCCGCGACCACTATCCTCGCGCCGTGCAGGATGGCGGTCGCGTAGTCGATCCCCTCCCCCTCCGCGCCTACGAGGTTCTCCATGGGCACTTCGCAGTCGCGGAACGAGACCTCTGCCGTCCGGGAGCCGCGCATCCCGAGCTTCAGCATCGGCGTCCCCACGCTGACGCCTGGGGAAGAGGCCTCGACGATGAAACACGACGGACCTCTGCCTGTACGCGCGAACACCATGTACAGGTCGGCCTCGCCGGCGTTCGTGATGAAGGTCTTCGAGCCGTTCAGTGTGAAGCCCTTCCCCGACCTCTCTGCCAAGGTCCGGACTGTCCTGGCGTCGGAGCCAGAGGCGGGCTCGGTGAGCGCGAACGATGCCAGCTTCTTGCCTGATAGAAGCAGGGGAAGGAGACCGGACCTCTGTTCGTCGCTGCCGAACCTCATTATCCCTTCCGCGACGGCGTTGTGGATCTCCACGCTAAGAGCGGTCGAGGCGTCAGCCGCGCCCAGGAGTTCGATCGCGCTCGCATAGATTAGAAAGGGGAGTCCCAGGCCGCCGTGCTCGCGGGGAAATGGAATCGCGCAGATGCCGTGCTCCATCAGCCTTCGTCTGTACGGGGCGATCGACTCCTGCCCGGAGTCGAACCTGGAGGACCTCGGTAGCAGCTCACTCTCCATGAAAGACCCCAAGGAGGAGAGCACCTCCATGTGCTCGGGGTAGTCCGAGGGGCGGAAGCTCTTCAGCATGGACTGGTGCTCGGAGCTGAAGAGTTGCAATGCGAGACTTTGCCTCGCCCCCTCCCGCGGCTTTTAACGATTCCCGCGCACGTCATCCCTAAATCGGTTCGCTTCCGGACGAGGGCCGCCTTGGACCTGGCCGAGCGGCTCGCCGACTACGCGGTCAGCCTAAGGTACAGCGATCTAGACCGCGAAGTGGTCGGCGAGGCGAAGAAGAGGATTGCAGACGCGCTTGGATGCGCCATAGGAGCGTACGGCGAGCCCCCGGTGCGCATCGCGCGGAAGGTCGCGTCGGAGCACTCCGCGCGCGGCCGCTCGACGCTCTTCGGCACGGAGACCAAGACGACGCCCGACATGGCCACGTTCGTGAACGGCCTGATGGTCAGGTACTTCGACTTCAATGACACCTACCTCTCGAAGGAGCCCGCCCACCCTAGCGACAACATCGCGGCGACTCTGAGCGTTGCAGAGGCCGAGGGGAAGTCTGGGAAGGACCTCATCCTCGCCACCGTACTCGCCTACGAGATACAGTGCCGGCTATGCGACGCCGCGGACATCAGGCACAGGGGATGGGACCACGTCTGCTACGGCCTGGTCTCCAGTTCTCTGGCCGCAGGAAGGCTGATGGGTCTGGGCAGAAAGAAGCTGGCCGAGGCGGTCAACATCGCCCTGAATTCGCACATCGCGATGCGCCAGGTGAGGGCGGGGGAACTCTCCATGTGGAAGGGCGCGTCCTTCGCGAACGCCGCGCGGAACGCGGTCTTCTCGGCCATGCTGGCCAGGGAGGGGATGTCGGGGCCTTCGCCGATCTTTGAAGGGGAGATGGGCTTCTTCAAGCAGGTGTCTGGGCCGTTCGACCTGGATGTCTCGCGCTTCGGCGGGGAGGGGAGGCGCTTCAAGCTGCGGGAGACCTACATCAAGTACTATCCGGCTGAATATCACGCCCAGACCGCGGTCTGGGCCTCGCTCGCTCTGAGGAGGAGAGTTCGAGACACCGACGAGATAGACTCGGTCGAGATTGCCACTCATGAGGCGGGTTACAACATTCTAGGGAAGGACCCCGAGAAGTGGAGGCCCGCCACCAGAGAGACGGCTGACCACAGCCTGCCATATCTGGTCGGAACCGCTCTCCTAGACGGAAGGCTCGACAACGGCTCTTACGACGAAAGGAAGATGCGGGGCAGGAAGGTCTTGGACTTCCTCGGGAGGATATCGGTCAAGGAGGACGAGAGGCTGACCGCCCTCTACCCCGGCAAGGGAATGGGGAACAGGGTGACTGTCAGGATGAAGTCGGGGAAGACATTCTCGGAGGAAGTCATCGTCCCCCGGGGGCACCCCCTGAACCCGATGGAAGAGGGGGAAGTGGAGTCGAAGTTCAGTCGCCTTGTGAAGCCGTACGTGCCGCGTGGGCGTGCCGAGCGTCTCCTCTCGGTTCTGTGGGATCTCGACTCCCTGAAGAGCGCCTCGGAACTCCTCCCGCTGCTGAAAGTGGCCGGACAGGACTCCCGCTGACCACCGCAACCCTCTAATCCGATTCTCAGCTGGCTTCTCGCGATGAAGCTCGCCCTCGGCTTCAACCCCGTGCTGAGTATGAGCGACGCGGTGAAGGTGGCGTCGCAGGCGGAGTCCGGAGGGTACGACTCGATGTGGATGCATGAGAGCCTCTTCCAGAGAGACGTCGTGTCATACATCTCCGCGATGGCGTCAGCGACAACAAGAATCCGGCTCGGATCGGGGGCGATCAACACATTCACGAGGCACCCTGTCACCGCTGCGACCACCTTCGCCAGTCTAGCGGAGATGTCCGGCGGGAGGGTGACCCTGGGGCTCGGGCTCGGAAGCTTCCCCACGATCCCGCTCATCGGTCATCAGATCTTCCCCGTCGAGAAGACTCAGCCGCTGAAGAGGGTCAGGGAATATGTGGAGATAGTCAGGATGGTCTGGGAAGGAGGGAAGGTCGACTTCGACGGGTCGTTCTTCCAGGTCCACGGCCTGACACTCGGGTTCAAGGTCGAGCGGAAGGTCCCCTTGTACATTGCCTCGCTCTCGCCCAAGACGCAGGCCTTCGCCGCCTCGGTCGCAGACGGGGTGATTCTCTCCCCCGCCCTGAACACCGCCGAAGGCACAGCGAAGATGGTAGAGAACGTCGTGAGAGGGGAGTCGAGGAGAGGTGGGAGGGTCGAGAGAGCCTCCTACATAATGACCTCAGTTGACCCCGACCCGGCGAAAGCCGTGGAGGCCGTCCGAACATTCTACTTCTTCGCGTACCAGCTCTCTGAGGTCGTCAACCCGGCCTTGCTCGAGCCATGGGGAGTGAAGGCGGAGCAGCTCGCCCCAATGAAGTCCGCGTGGAAGAGGGGAGACGTCGCGGAGGCGCGCCGGCTGATCCCAGGAGAGGCGATAGAGGCTCTTACGGTCGCCGGGGACACCGACCATGCCTTTGACAGACTGAAGGAGTACGAGAGGGCGGGGGTGACGCTTCCGATAGTCATGCCGATAGGCAATGTCCCCTTCGCGATGAGAGAGTTGGCTCCATCAGGGAGCTGATGCGGCCTCTCTACATCCTCGGCGCCACGATGGCCAGCACTAGACCGCACATGTACAGCAAGGAGAACTTCAGCGCGAGCGCCGCGGTCCTCGGGTCCGCATCGTCGGGTATGGCGCCGCGGAACATCTTCCTCAGACTCAGTGCCTCCGGCGCCGTGAGAAAGACCAGCAGGCACCACACCGGCAAGGCCCTCACGACGACTCCCCCCAGTACAATCGCGTAGACCGCCGCGAGCAGCGCCTCGTACAGCCTCGACGCCCGCTTGGCCCCAAGGACCACAGCAAGTGTCCGCATCCCCACAGACCCGTCGTAGTCGATGTCGCGAGTATTGTTGGCCAGGAGAACGAGCCCGACGAGGATGCCGATGGGGACGGCGGCGGCTACAGGGAGCCAAGAGATTGAGCTCGTCTGGACGATGAAGGCGCCTAGGGGGACGAGCACCCCCCACATCAAGAATACGGTCAGCTCACCCATCGCCCTCTTCTTCAGGACAAGGGGGTCGGCCGTGTAGAATACACTACCGGCCACGCCCGCGAGTACCAAGACGAGCAGAAGCGGCTCGGTGGCGTATGCGAGGTACGCCCCGGCAAGCAGGGTCACGGCGTAAAGCCCCAAGGAGAAGCCGAGCGTGGCGGAGAGAGGCGACTGCCCCAGCGCCGCGGGGTGCGGCCTATACTTCGTCGTCGGAGCGCCTGCCCTGTCTACCCCGTGCCTCACATCGTAGTAGTCATTGAGTACGTTTGCCGCGGCGTGGAACGCTATCATTCCACCCAGGGCAACGAGGTACAGGACGGGACTGAACCTTCCGCTGAGGGCGGCCAGAAGCGTCCCCAAGGTTACGGAGGAGAACGTCATGCTGAACGACCAGGGCCGTGTAGAAAGGAACGCCGTCTTCGCGTCTATGGCCCTGCGCCCTCCGCTCGACTCAACGGCTGTCGGCTGCTCCCGTAGCCCCCTTTTAATCGTAGGCTTGCCCAGCTTGGAGGGGCACTTCGCCGCGCGACAACATAGCCCTTTATGCCTTGTCGGGCACCCTGGGGCGATTGCGGACCTCAGTCAGGATGCTGCCGGGCCTCGTCATAGTGGTGGCGTCCATGGTGTTGCTGCTCACGGCCAGCAAGGCTGACTTCATCGACCTGACCTTCCTCTCTACTTCCTGCATGATCGCGGCGAGTGTGTCCCTCGGAGGCTACACCAGGCTCTTCAGGCCGAAGGCCCGCACACTTGTAATCGGACTGATTTCCGCGGTCCTGCTGTACCTCCTCTTCGTGGCGGGCGCCGCGGGGATCGACGCCCTCCACCCGCTGGGAATCGGTGCCTCGTCTGAGGACTCGATCTACTCCTTGATCGCATCCCCATCAAATCCGATCGGCCTTCAGGTTCTGGTTCTAGTGTTCGACGCGGTGGGGTACGAGTCCTTCTTCAGAGGGGTGCTCCAGAGGGCTGGCGACGGGAGACTGGGAGTCGCATCTCCCTTCGCAATCGCTGCCGCAGACGCCGCCATCCATCTCGTCAGCCTCAACCTGCTCTGGGCCGTCACCACGTTCATCGTGGACTCCGTCTGGGGCGCGGTATTCTACTTCACCGGGGATATGTCCTCCAACGTAGCCAGCCACTTCGTGTGGGACATCGCTGTCTTCATCCTGTTCCCAATCCACTAACACGAAGGACGAGCGTGCTGCAGGACCACAGCGTCAAGGAAGGCGCAAGCGACGAGCCGCCCGCGGAGAGAGGTTCCGTCTGCCTTGGACCCGAGTTCAGTCAGGCTGTCGCTCGACGCCCCGAGACGAAGCAGGCGTCATGGGTCCGTGGCAACCAGGCCGCGTCGGCTCTGTATGGCGCAAGAAGCGACGGGCACGCCTTGCGAGGGGCAATCTCAGACCGCAGGCTCAGGTACGCAGGGGCCCTCAGTCCAGCCCAGGGTTCAGCTCCTCAGACTCGCGCAAAACCAATAATTATCCTAGAAGGGGGGGCCAGTCGTGCCTGAAGGCGTCTGCATCATCGGCGTGGGGTACGAGGGGTTCAGGCCTACCATAACCGACGTCTCCACGAGAGAGCTGATGTTCCTGGCGGCGTCCAAGGCGTACGCGGATGCCTCGGTCGACCCGAGGACAGACATCGACTCCTTCATCTGCTGCACCGAGGACTTCTGGGAAGGATGGAGCATCACCGACGAGATGGTGCCAGACCAGGTGGGGGGAGCGAGGAGGCCGGTGTGCACAGTACCCGCCGACGGGATAATCGGGATGGGGCACGCCGTCATGCACATCCGCTCTGGCGTGGCCGACGTGGTCTCGGTCGAGGCACACAGCAAGGTCGCCGACGTGCTTGACAAGCGGGCCGTTGAGAACCTCGCCCTAGACCCTGTGTATCACAGGCAGACGGGCGCCGGCTCGGACGTGCTTGCGGGGCTGGAAATGAGCGCATTCATGCGGAGGTCGGGCGTTACGAGAGATGATGTCAGCAGGATAGTGAAGGCAGAGAAGGCAAGGGCACTGTCGAACGGACGCGCGAGTTACGGAGGGACGCTAGAGCTCAAGGAGGTTAGCGACGCCGAGCCGATCGCGGCGCCCCTGCTGAAGTATGACAAGGCAGAGTTCGCGGAAGCAGGGACGGTCGTAGTTTTTGCGTCCGAGAGGTGGGCGAAGAAGAACAAGAAGGACGGGGTGAGTGTGGACGGGCTCGCTTGGAGGTCCTCCGCACCGTGGTTTGAGGGGGGCGACATAATGCGACCTGAATACGCGTCGGAGGCCTTCAGGTCGGTAATGAAGCAGGCCGGTAGGAGAGGTGCAGACTCATTCGACCTCCTCGAGATAGACGACACGTATTCCTACAAGCTTCTGCAGCATCTCTCCTCGGTCGGAGTGCCCAAGGCCTCGGCGATCAAGATGGTCGAAGAAGGCAGGGTCAACCCTAGCGGAGGCTCGTTAGGCACAGGTCACCTGATCGAGGCGACGGGCTCGCACCGGGTCCTCGAGTGCGCTCTCCAGCTCAGAGGGAGAGCCGGAGGGAATCAGCGAGGGAAGCCTGGCACCGCCCTCGCCTTGTCGTGGAGAGGAAACCCTACTGCCACGGGGGCGGCCATCGCGCTCTCGGTGGGGAGATGAAGGAGTGAAGAGAGTAGCCGTCGTCGGCGCCGGGATGACGAAGTTCAGGCGGAGGATGCTCGAAACCGGGAGGGAGATGTCCTTCCAGGCGAGCAGGATGGCCCTGGATTCCGCGAACATGGAAATCAAGGATGTCGAGTCGGTTGTGCTCGGGACGGCGCCGGACGCATTCGACGGGGTTCACATGAAGGGGGAGTACCTCATGGACGGCGCGGGGGGGACGAACAGGCCGTACAGCCGGGTCTACGTTGGCGGGGGCACGGGCGTCTTCGCCCCGGTCGCTGGGTGGTGGCATGTGGCGTCAGGGATGTTCGATACCTGCCTAGTGGTGGGAGAGGAGAAGATGTCTCCACTTCGGCCGCACCCTCAGTACGCGTTCTGGAGCATCTTCGACCACACTCTGGAGAGGCCACTCGGCGTCACGCTTCTGTGGATCTTCTCGCTAGAGATGAGACGATACATGGCCGTCCACAAGGTGAAGGAGGAGGACATCGCGCTGGTCTCAGTGAAGAACAAGGGGAACGCCCTCGACCACCCGTGCGCGCAACTCCCTGCCAGGATAACGGTCGATGACGTCATGAAGAGCGAGCCGATCTGCCTCCCCGTGAAAAGGCTCGACGTGTCGCCGACGTCTGACGGCGCGGCGGCCCTGATGCTCGTGTCCGAGGACGTCGTCAGGAAGTACACTGACGACCCCGTCTGGATTGACGGAGTCGGATGGAACGTAGACACGCAGTACTGGACCAACAGGGACCTGTACTACCCCAGGTACGTCGAGGCAGCGGCCAGGATGGCCTACAAGATGGCGAAGATTGACAACCCTCGGAAGCAGATTGACTTCGCCGAAGTGTACGACCCATTCGACTACAAGGAACTCCACCACATGGAAGGGGTCCTGCTGGCCGGGAAGGGGGAAGCGCCGAAGCTCACGCGAGAGGGGGTCACGCAGCGAGACGGAGACCTCCCGATCAATCCCTCAGGGGGACTCCTCGGCGTGGGCAACCCGATAGCGGCCGCGGGGACGATGAAGGTCTGCGAGCTCTTCTGGCAACTCCGCGGAGAGGCGGGGAAGAGGCAGGTCAAGAAGGAGGTCAACCGCGGGCTGGCGCAGGCCTGGGGCGACCTGCTGCAGGTCGGGACAGTAATCACGATGCGGAGGTAGGAACCCGCGACCCGTCGGGAAGTCGCCGCTCTGTGGGAGCCCGACGAAGGGTGGCGGGCGCGTGCGAACATGACGAAATTCATCAGCGCTTACTACCCTGGCGGACAGTCTGGGGACGCCGCCTATGCCGACGTCTGGCGATGGTCGGTTGGAAGCCTCGGCGCGTTCTGGGAGGCCGTGTGGAGAGCCGGCGGCGTCATCTCCGACTCGGTGTACTCCGCCCCGCTCAAGAGCGCGCAGATGCCCGGCGCGGTATGGTTCGAGGGGGCCAGAGTGAACTATGCAGAGCACGCGCTGAGGCCGAACACCTCGTCAGGGCCCGCCATCGTCTACGCAGATGAAGGCGGCGCGTCGCGGGAGATCGGTTGGGCCGACCTCCGGGGCCAGGTCGCGTCCGTGGCGGCGGCCCTAAGAGATCTGGGCGTCGCGAAGGGGGACAGGATCGCAGCTTACGTCCCGAATGTGCCAGAGAGCGTGGTGGGGTTGCTCGCATCGGCGAGCATCGGAGCTGTCTGGTCGAGCTGCTCGCCCGACTTCGGCGTCCCCGGCGTCCGTGACAGATTCAGCCAGATAGCTCCGAAGGTACTGATCGCGTGCGCCCGCTACAGCTACGCCGGAAAGGAGTTCGACAGGATTGAGACCGTGCGCGAGATTGCGGCGTCCCTCCCCACGCTGAAGGCGGTGGTCGTGACTGGCGGAGAAGCGCCGTCGGGACTGACCGTGCCTGCCATGCTGTGGGACGACCTCGCGGGCCGCCGCGAGAGGCTCGAGTTCGCTCGACTGCCTTTCGACCACCCGCTATGGATCCTCTACTCGTCAGGGACCACCGGGCTCCCGAAGCCGATCGTCCACGGGCATGGCGGAGTCCTCCTCGAGCACCTGAAGGTGCTCTCCCTTCACAACGACCTCCGAGCGGGGGACCGCTTCTTCTGGTTCACGACGACGGGGTGGATGATGTGGAACTACCTGGTGAGCGGACTCATCATGGGCTCGACGGTCGTCCTCTATGACGGAAGCGCGCTCCACCCGGACGCAAGCTCGCTGTGGACCCTCGCCGAGAGGGAGGACCTCGACTTTCTGGGGACGAGCGCCGCCCATCTGGGGGCGTGCATGAAGAAGGGGGTGGAACCACGGGACACTCATACACTCAGAAGGCTGCGCGGGGTGGGCTCAACGGGGTCCCCGCTCACTCCAGACGTGGCTAGGTGGGTCTACTCGTCGGTCAAGCACGACCTATGGCTGGACTCGATCAGCGGAGGGACGGACGTCTGCACGGCCTTCGTCGGGGGATCGCCGACGCTCCCCGTCTATGCCGGGGAGATCCAGTGCAGGTGCCTTGGAGCGGCAGTCGACGCCTTCGACGAGGAGGGGAGACCGGTCGCGGGGGGCGTTGGAGAGCTCGTGATCACGGAACCCATGCCCAGCATGCCACTATTCCTGTGGGGCGACCGGACCGGAGAGAGGTACCGGGAGAGCTACTTCGGCGTCTTCCCGGGCGTCTGGCGTCACGGTGACTGGATCGAGTTCACAGACAGAGGGACCTGCGTGATTCATGGGCGATCCGACGCCACCATAAAGAGATCGGGCGTGAGGATAGGGACGAGCGAGATCTATCGCTCGGTGGAGTCGCTCCCCGAGGTAGCCGACTCCCTAGCTGTCGACCTGGAAAGGCCAGGGGGGCCGCCGCGTCTGCTCCTCTTCGTCGTCCTCTATCGCCGGAACTCCCTCGACCTCGACCTGACTGCCAGGATAAAGTCGAAGGTCAGAGGCGACCTCAGCCCTCGGTACACCCCCGACGAGGTAGTCGAGGTACCATCCGTTCCAAAGACCCACAACGGGAAGAAGCTAGAGATACCCGTCAAGAGGATACTCATGGGCGCGGACCGGGAGAAGGCGGCGAACACGGCGTCCCTGTCCGACCCCGCTTCGCTGCAGTACTTCGTCGAGCTCGCGCGGCGGCTCGGCGCCTCTGGGAAAGTTTGAAATCTAGTCGTGCGGAGGCTACACGACCCAGTTGAGCTCTAAGATCGCGAAGTACCCGGGAACCGAGGTAGAGCTGGACGATCTCCGATCGGGCCGATTCCTCAGCTCGGACTACGAGACGCTCCTGCGATACTCATGGACGTCGGGGGTAGCGGTCAGCAGGTTCCTGGACGGCCTGAAGTCGGGCGAGATCTGGGGGAAGAAGTGCGGAAAGTGCGGAAGGGTGCTCGTCCCCCCGAGGGCCTACTGCGAAGAGGACTTCGTCCCGACGGACGAGTGGGTCAGGGTGCGCGACACTGGGACGGTCAACACGTTCTCGATCAGCTATGTCAACAACGACGCGAGCCGCAGGAAGGAGCCTATAGTAGTGTCGGTGGTCGACATAGACGGCGCGTCCCCGGGGATGGGCATCCTGCACTTGCTCGGGGAGGTAGAGCCGAAGAGGGTGGAAGTGGGGATGAAGGTGGAGGCTGCGTGGAAGCCGAAAGGAAAGCGCAGGGGAGCGATCACAGACATCAGGTACTTCAGGCCGAGGGGCTGAACGTGCCTCTCAGAGACCGCGTCACGAGCGTCGGCGACCTCAGATCGTGGACCGACCAAATACCCTTCCGCTACGAGTACACGGCGGGCGTCGCAGGGGAGCGGTTCCTCCGCGGGCTGATGGACGGGAGGATTGTCGCGGGGGAGTGCGGGGGGTGCGGGAAGCGGTTCCTCCCCCCGAAAGCGTACTGCACCGACTGCTTTAGGGCCATAGACAGGTTCGACGCCGTCGGTCAGGACGGGATCGTCGCGGCGATGGCAGAGGCGTGGGTCGGGTTCCAAGGCGAGCGGCTCGCGAGGCCGAAGAGGTATGTCTTCGTGGAGTTCGACGGGGTCACGGGCGGGCTGGTGCACTTCGCGGTAGGCCCAGGGGTTCGCGTGGGCTCCAGGGTCGCGCCCAGGTTCAGGCCACTCTCCAAGAGGAGAGGCTCGCTGCTAGACCTGCACGGCTTCGCGAAGAAGTGAACTACGCGCCGACGGCGGCGAGCCAGCGCGAGTGGCGGCGGTTCCGGCCGTGGACCGTGTCGTCGTACAGTTTCGCAATCTTGTCGGTGATGGGGTACTGCCCAGCCCCGATCTTTCTCCCGTCGACCTCCTTGATCTTCGCCACCCCGGCGGCGGTCCCGCTGAAGAAGAGCTCGTCTGAGGTGTACAACTCTTCGCGCGTCGAGTCGTTGCGATAGAACTTCAGGCCGAGGTCGTGTGAGAACTCTATCACCGTATCCCTCGTTATCCCCCTGAGTATCCCGGAGCTCGCCGGCGGGGTGCTGAGAATCTCGTCCTTTACCCTGAATATGTTTTCCCCGGGGCCCTCGGCCACGACGCCGTGGGTGTTGAGGAGTATCGCCTCGTCGTACCCCGCGCTCACCGCCTCGATCTTCGCCAGGGCGGAGTTCGCGTAGTTCGCGGAGCACTTCGCCTGGACAGGGAGCGCCCGAGAGTCTATCCTCGCCCAACTCGAGACCATGGCCCTCACGCCGCCGTCGGCCCCCTCCTTCCCGAGGTACGCGCCCCACTCCCAGGAGGCTATTGCGACAGAAATGCTGTTCCCAAGCGGGTTGAGCCCCATCTCGCCGTAAGCAGAGTAGGCTATCGGTCTGATGTATGACTCGGAGACGCCGTTCTTCCTCACGAGCTCCATGCAGGCCTCGCGAAGCTCCTTCCGCGAGTAGCCCAGCTTCATCATGTACACCTTCGCGCTGTTCAGGAACCTTTCGATGTGCTCGTCGAGCCTGAAGATGGCCGCGCCGTCGGGGGTCGAAAAGCAGCGGATCCCCTCGAAGATCGAGTATCCGTAGTGCAGCCCGTGCGTCAGCACGTGGATCTTCGCGTCGTTCCAGTCGACGAACCTCCCGTCCATCCAGATTTTCTTGAGCGGCTTCACTTCAGTCGCCCCGTCCCGCATACGGACGCTATTTAGGGATGCAGGCGTCATGGGAACATTCGTTTATTATCGATTGGCGGCGACCGTGCTGCCGATGGAGAAGGCTCTGATAGTGTCGGCCTGCAGGACGGCCACGGGAAAGTTCGGAAAGAGCCTCGTCGGGGTCGCGGCGCCGAGGTTGGGGGCGATAGTGGTGAAGGAGGCGATCAGGAGGGCCAAGGTGCAGCCTACCGACGTCGAAGAGGTCATCATGGGGAACGTCATTTCCGCGGGCCTGGGGCAGAACCCTGCGCGCCAGGCATCGGTGGGAGCGGGGGTCCCCTTCGCCGCGGGGGCGGTCACGGTCAACAAGGTGTGCGGCTCGGGCCTGAAGGCGGTGATGTTCGCCGCCCAGGCTATCAAGGCGGGGGACTCCGACGTGGTGGTCGCGGGAGGCATGGAGAGCATGAGCAACGCCCCGCACATAGTGAGAGGGGAACGGTGGGGCGTCAGGCTGGGGGACGCTCGAGTTCAGGACGCGATGATCGTCGACGGCCTGTGGGACGCCTATCACAACTACCACATGGGCGTGACGGGGGACCACGTGGCGAAGAAGTTCGGGATAACGAGGGCCGAGGCCGACGAGTACGCGTACCAGAGCCAGATGAAAGCTACCAGAGCGCAGGCGGCGGGCCACTTCGCGGAGGAGATGGTGAAGGTCACCGTCCAGAGAGAGGACGGCGAGGTGATCGAGTTCGAGAAGGACGAATGCGTGCGGCCCGACACAACCCTCGAGAAGCTGGCGAAGCTGCAGCCCGCCTTCCAGCAGAAGGGGGTCTGTACGGCAGGGAACTCGTCGCAGCTCAGCGACGGCGCGTCAGCTCTCGTCGTCGCTTCTGAGAAGGCCGTGGAGAAGCTGGGGCTCAGGCCAGTCGCGGAGATCGTGACGTACGGCACCGGGGGGCTCGAGCCAGGGCGCGTGATGGAAGCGCCTATCCCGACAACGAAGGAGGTGCTCAGGAAGTCACGGATGGCGCTTTCGGAGATCGATCTCTTCGAGCACAACGAGGCGTACGCGACGGCGTCGATCGCCGTGAGGCGCGGCCTCGACATCCCCGAGGAGAGGTTCAACGTGAACGGAGGAGCCGTCGCCCTCGGCCACCCCATAGGCTGCAGCGGGGCGAGGGTCCTGACAACGCTGCTCTACACGATGAAGAGGGAGGGAAGGAAGACGGGGCTCGCCACGCTGTGCCTGGGGGGAGGGAACGCTGTCACGATGATCGTACGGCGTCATCATCTCTGAGCTTGCGCCTCAGTACCTTCCCGATGAGCGTCTTCGGCAGCTCAGGCACGAAGACCACACTCTTAGGCACCTTGAACCTCGCCAGCTCCCGGGCGCAGTATTCGACTATCTCCCCCTCGGAGGTCGCGCTCGCCCCGTCCTTCAGCACCACGAAGGCCTTCACCGCCTCGCCGCTGAAACTGTCCGGCATCGCGACGACGCCGGCCTCCTTGACGGCAGGGTGTTCGAACAGGACCTCTTCGACCTCCCTCGGATAGACCTTGAAGCCTCCAACGTTGATCATGTCCTTCTTCCTGTCGACGACGTAGAGATAGCCGTCCTCGTCCAGCCTGCCGATGTCCCCGGTCAGAAGCCAGCCGTCACGGATGGCCTTCCCAGACTCCTCCGGGCTGTTCCAGTAGCCCTTCATCACCTGTGGTCCTTTTATGGCGATCTCGCCGACAGAGCCGAGCGGAAGGACAGCCCCCGGGTCGTCCGGGTCCAATATCTCGACATCAGTCCCCGGAAAGGGGATGCCGACTGATCCCGCCCTGTACCCCCCCTCGAAGAGCGGGTTGCAGTGAGTCAGGGCGCTCGTCTCAGAGAGCCCGTACCCCTCCACGAGCGTGCCACGAGTGCTCGCAATAAACTTCTCTCTCGTCGCGGCCGCGAGCGGGGACCCCCCCGAGATGCACACCCTGACGGAGCTGAGGTCGAACTTCGCCACGCTCTTGCTCGAGTTTATCGCCACGTACATCGCAGGAACGGCGCAGAAGACAGTTGCCCTCCGCCGCGCGACAGTCTTCATCACTTCTTTGACGTGGAACCGTGGGAGAAGGAGGATCTCCGCTCCCACCGTCGCCGGGAGCATAAGGTTGGCCACGAGGCCGTAGACGTGGAAGAGGGGGAGAACGGCGAGGAAGACATCGTTCTGCGTGAGAGGGATGAACGCCGTGGCCCTGACCGTCGCCGAATAGACGTTGTAATGAGTGAGCATCGCTCCCTTTGAGACCCCTGTCGTGCCCCCGGTGTACTGGAGAATCGCGACGTCCGACGAGGGGTCGACCTGAGGGAGGTCGGCCGACGGCCTGCTGGTCCCGAGGACGCTCACGAAGTCGACGGTGTCGGGCCTGGGGACGACCTTGACGCCCGCGAGGGGCGCCAGTAGCCTCTTCGCGCGCGGGAGGTAGTCCGTCACACTCGTGGTGATGACGCGCCTGAGCTTCAGCCGCGGTCTGCACGCGGCGAGGCTCTCGTAGAGGTCCGAACCGTCGACTACGTCGCGGGCGCACACGATCACTTCCGCTCCGGAGTCGGCGAGCTGGTGCTCGAGCTCGCGCTCCTTGTAGAGGGGGTTGCACGCCACCATCACTCCCCCCGCCTTCAAGATGCCGAAACAGGAAATCACGAACTGGGGCGTGTTCGGGAGAAATATCGCTACTCTGTCGCCCTTGCGTACGCCGAGCGCGGCCAGCGCCTGCGCGAACCTCGAGGACAGTTCGTCCACCTCCCTATAGGACAGGACCGCTCCGTTGTAATGACAGCATGGCTGCAGTGGAAACCTGCGAGCGGACTCTGAAATCAAGGAGTGCAATGGTTGGGGGGTCGGATGGGGGTCAGAAACCATCGCCTTTCTCTGAACGCCGCTCCAAGGCCGCTCCTCGTCCATGAGGGTGTCTCTCCGCAAGAAGGCACACTAGCCCCTTAAGGGTATCTGGGTGCCGATGGCCCTTCGCTTTCGGCTCTAGACTTAAGTATCGTGGGGCGTGGTTGAAGCGAAACGGCGATGTCTGAGAGAGCGGAGCGACTGCTGATACTCAGTGTCGACCGCGACGACGACCTGGGATGGAAGACCAAGATACAGAGCCCGGTGGTCGGGCGCGAGGCCGCTCTGGCGGCGGCCACGAGGCTGGCCTTGGCGGACCCTGAAGAGGCAGATGCGAACGCCATCTTCGCCGCGGTGAGGAAGTTCGACGAGCTTTCTTCCAAGGGCGTCCCTTGCGAAGTCGCCGTGGTCTGCGGGGACCCAGGAAGAGGGTTCGAAGCGGACAGGAGGGTGGGCACAGAAATCCAAAGCGTCCTCAAAGGCGCCGCGTACACGGGTGTGGTATTCGTCTCCGACGGGGGCGAGGACGAGCAGGTCATGCCAATCATACAGAGCATGGAGCCGATAGTGTCCATCGAGAGGGTGGCTGTCAAGCACAGCCGGACGGTGGAGGAGTCGTATCAGATACTCGGTAGGTACCTGAGGATGCTCGTGTTCGACCCGCACTACTCGAAGTGGAGCCTCGGCGTCCCGGGCCTGATCTTCATACTCGCGGGCATCCTGATCGCTCTTGGCCAGTTCCTCGACGCGGAGCTCGCCACGCTCCTCATACTCGGGGGGGCGTTCTTCATCAGAGGGTTCGGCGTGGACAGGACGGTAGCGGGGATGCTTCACCGCGGGCCGACCGGGTACATCAGGCTCTTCTCTATGGTGACGAGCGTGCTCGTCGCGGTCGCGGGGTTCTTCGCAGGCTACAGCACGATGATCGTGCAGGACGGGCCCGCCGCCGCCGCGGTCTACGCCAACTCTTCGCAGATCTTCGTCTACGGAGGGAAGCTCGCGGGGTACTGGATAAGCGGAAGCTTGAACCTGGTCTGGGCGGGCGTCGCCATCTACGCCACGGGGGCCCTCCTCTCCCACGTTGCCCGCGAGAGCATCAGGTGGAGGCGCGACGGGTTCGTCCTAGTCATCCTCGCGCTCATCTATCTCCCGGTCGAGACGTTCTCGCAGTTCCTGATAAGCGGCGCAGCCGAGTCGACCTTCCTCCTCATCTCGTACGTGCTGATCGGTCTGGCGGCGATTTTCGCCCTGACGGTGACGATATACCCTCGGGTCAGGACGAGGGGCTTCCCCGAAAGGGAGTAGCATGCTCGACACAGTCCTGAAGACCCTCGGAGTCTACAGGTTCTACGAAGGGAGGCTCAAGGCGCAAGTCGAGGCCGACCCCGTCCCGTCACACATCGGGATCATCCTCGACGGAAACAGGCGGTGGGCGGCGAGCCAGGGGCTTACGGACGGCATCGGGCACGAAGAGGGCGCTAACAGGGCCGAGGAGCTTCTCGACTGGTGCCAAGAGCTCGGGATAAGGACGGTCACGCTGTACGTGCTCTCCACGGAGAACCTCGAGCGGACCATCGAGGAGCTGAAAGGCCTCTTCTCGCTGATCGAGGCCAGGCTCGCGAGCCTCCTGACCGACGAGCGGATAATGAAGTATAAGGTTAGAGTGCGCGCGATAGGCCAGCTCAGCCTGCTCCCGCAGTCCATCCGCGACCTCCTCTCCGCCATCGAGGCCAAGACGGCCCAGTATCAGGATCACTACCTCAACATCGCAGTCGCCTACGGCGGGAGGGCGGAGATTACAGACATGGTGAAGGCCGTCGCTCAGGAGGTGAAGGAAGGGAGGCTCTCCCCGGAGGAGATCACCGAAGAGACCGTTGGGAAGAGGCTGTACACCTCCTACCTGCCCAACCAGGAGCCCGAGTTGATCATCCGCACGTCGGGGGAAGAGAGGATGAGCGGCTTCCTCCTCTGGCAGGGAGCTTACTCAGAACTAGTGTTCATGGACGTCTTCTGGCCCGCCTTTCGCAAGATAGACCTGATGAGGGCGATAAGGACGTACCAGCGGAGGACGAGGCGCTACGGAAAGTAGCAACAAGCGTTATAACCCGTGAGACGAGCAGGTCTTCAGAATGAAGATAGTGGTGGGGACGCTCAAGGACCAGCGTGAGGAGCTCGCCGCCTTCTTAGAACCTCGGCTGGGGGCGAAGCCCGAAGTCACAGGCGACTCGCTAGAAGTTGAAGACGGTGCAGTTAGGGCAGGGGTGAAGCCGAGAGACGTCAAAACGTACATCAAGCGTTTCATGTATATGAAGGGCGTCAGGAAGAAGTATCGCGTCTTCGTGGCAGGAAAGGAGCTCACGATCCAGGAGATCGAGCAGGGCGAGAAAGAAGAGGAAGAGGAAGAGAAGGAGTCACAGAAGGAGGAACAGCAGAAACCGGCAGAGGAGGCCCCCGAGGCGAAACCGTCAGAGGAGGGGGCGTCAGAGTCGGGTAAGCAAGGGGGAGGAGAAGAGACGAAGGAAGATAAACCCGCGAAGAAGGCGCCGAAGAAGCAAAAACCAAAGAAGCCCGCCAAGAAGACGGAGGAAGTCGACGACCGAAAGGGCGCGGAGGGGAGCGAAGCTACCGGGTCGGCTCCGTCCTCCTGACCCTGTCCCTCCTCTTCGACCTCAGCAGCACCCTAAGATAGTTTCGAGCCTCCCTCAGCTCAGAGAGGGACCTCAGGTAGTCTCCCAGCTCGAAGCTCTCGATCCCCTTCCGGAGGTTGCCGAGGGCGAAGTGGAGCGCCTGCCTCTCGTCCGGGACGCGATACTTTCTCGCCTGGATGAACCTTCCGGGGTTCTCCTCGTCTATCTCGACCCTGATGAACAAGATGCTCTTCTCGACGAAGACGTAGGCCCGCCATATCTCTCTGACCTGAAGGTCAGTCGGGTCCCCCGATATCTCGGAGGTCAGCCCCGATATTGCCTCCTCGGCGCGGCCGAGGTCCGCGCGCGTCTCGGCGCGCCACTCGCTCATCGGCCCCGCGCGAGGCGCTCGCCTATTTTGAATAGCGCCCCGGAAAACCCGTTCAACCTTATAACGGGCACGCGGCGGGCACGCTCGCGTTGCCGAGGAAGGAGGAGCAGAGGATCGGCGGTGCTTGCTACGTTGCCCTCGACTCTCTCCTCGAGCTCGGTAGGCTATCTTGTTTTCTGGAGAGGGCCCCGTTCCCGCTCTTCGCCTTCAGGGAGGGACGCGCCACCAGGATTGCCGCGCAGGCGGACCTCTTCATGGGGACCCCGGTCTTCTACTACTGCGACTCGGCGACGGTCGACGAGTTCCTCGCGTACAGGATTGCCGGCGAGGCGGAGGAGGTCCAGCTGGTCGCGACTGCGAACAACGCGTCGTACCTGTACGCCCCCGTCATCAGAGTCCAGAAGATGCCGGAGCCGCTGGCCGGCAAGAAGGAGTTCCCCGACAAGTTCATGTCCGTCGAGGTGGAGAACATGCCGAGCCTAGTAAAGGTCGGGGCATACAAGACGCTGTTCGAGGAGCCGCCTCTCCCTCTCTTCGCGTTTCAGGATCGCTCGACCTGGGTGGTGGGCACCTTCGCGAGGATAGACGACTACGAGGAGGCGTCCATATTCTTCTACACGAGGATGAAGGACGCGCCGACCGGCTTCGTCAGGTACTCGTACGACAAGATAGCGGACTCGGCCTTCGTAAAGAGGACCGACGAGCCAGGGTACCACTACATCAAGGTCGTCAGGCTTGCCGAGACTCACCCTCTCGTCCAGTTCTGAGCGCCCCCGGTCCTGGCGCGCCCTCTGACAGGAACCGCTCGGCGTCGGCCAGGAGCTTCTTCGACTTTTCGTAGGAGGCATGGGCGACGGCCTGGTCGAAGGCGAACCAGCCGAACCCCTGGTGCTCCGACGATATCCGAACGTCGCCGCTGGTCGCCCGGGCGAGGTGATACACGACCTGCTTGTGCACGTTTCTGCCGTCCCGCCTGTAGAAGTATTCGATCACCTTCCTGAAGCCCGGCAACATGACGAGCTCACCCAGGCCGGTCTCTTCCCTTGTCTCCCGCACCGCTGTCTGGAGCTCGCTCTCCCCCTCCTCCCGGTTACCCTTCGGGAAGTCCCATCTCCCCGCGTTGAAGAGGAGTAGAAAGAGCCGCCCGCGGGCGCCGCCGTCTCTGAACACTACGGAGCCTGCGGACCTCTCTTCCATGCCGGCGTTAGGCGCCTGGTCTCTATTTACGGTAATCACCGACCCTCCGACCTGGACCCATCGGCGCCGACGCCCATCTCCCCCGCCGGGCGAGTCAGCCCGTACGAAGTCGGCGGACGGCTCCCGCGAAACGCCACGCTCCCCTCCCAGTCGCCGCGGGCCGGGGTCGGCTCGTGCCGGAGTTCGCCGGGCCTCACTCCGCCCAAACGTTTTAAGGCCAACCGAGACGGCGAGGCGAAGCCGGTTTGGGGAGGATCAAGGTCGCCATTGCCGGAGTCGGGAACTGTGCCTCGGCCATAGTCCAAGGAGTCAGCTACTATACGAAGAGAGGCCCGGACGAAGGGCTCACCTACTGGAAGGTTGCGGGATACTCCCCGGAAGACATCGAGTTCGTCGCCGCTTTCGACGTGTCCATGAAGAAGGTCGGCAGGGACCTCTCGGAAGCCATCTTCGCCCCCCCTAACAACACTGTGAAGATTGTGGACGTGCCGAGGATGGGAGTGAGGGTGGACAGGGGCCCCCTCATCGACGGCATCGGGAGATACCTGAGGGACGTTGTCCCCGTGTCAGGGGAGAAGGAGTCGGATGTGGTGGAGGTACTGGAGAGATCTGGCGCGGAGATCCTCCTGAACTATCTGCCCGTCGGGAGCACCGCGGCCTCCCACGCCTACGCTGAGGCCGCCCTCAGAGCGCACGTCGCACTCGTAAACGCGATCCCGGTCTTCATAGCGTCGGACCCGAAGTGGGCGGAGAGATTCGCGAAGGCCAAAGTCCCCGTCGCCGGCGACGACGTGATGAGCCAGCTGGGCGCGACAGTCCTTCACAAGACGCTCGTGAAGCTCGCGGTCGACAGGGGCGTGAAGGTGGAAGAGACGTACCAGCTGAACATCGGCGGGGACACCGATTTCCTCAACATGCTCGAAGAAAGCCGCCTCAAGGACAAGCGAGAGAGCAAGACAAGCGCGGTAAGAGCGATGTCACCCTACGAGGTCCCAACGCGGATCGGGCCAAGCGACTACGTCCCCTTCCTCAAGAACGACAAGGTCTGCTACATATGGCTGAAAGGGCGGTACTTCGGGGGAACGCCTGTCAGGGTGGATGTGAAGCTTCACGTCGTGGACGCGTACGACAGCGCCGGGGTCATGATCGACGCCGTCAGGGGGTCGAAGGCGGCCCTCGACAGGGGCGTCGGTGGACAGCTCACCAGCGTGTCAGCGTTCTGCTTCAAGCACCCTCCCGTCCAGATGCCTTACCCTGCGGCCAAGGACGCCTTCGAGAGCTTCACTTCTGGGCGGACGGAACGTTAGGCGACACAAGCCGTCTTATGTAGAACGCACCGGCCAGGAGGATCACGACGGCTATGCCCAGCGGGATGACGTATCGCGTCGTAACGTCGACACCCACCGTCACCTGTTCGGAGGGGGTGAACCCCCTGATCGCGCTCCCCTGGTAGACGAAGGTGAGGTTGGCGTCGGTGAAAGAGTACGTCTGTCCGCTCGCGGCGACGGCGTCGGCGGTCACCACGTACGACGAGTGTGCGGCCAGCGACAGGTTGCTTATCGTGATCTCCCCGCCCGAGACCTTGCCGTTTGTGACGCTCGAGAGAGTCAGGCCTGACGGCACCCGAGCTGTGAACAGGACGCTAGAGACGTTGATGGATGTCGGGTTGGTGATGCTGAAGTTGAGCGCGAACGACTTGCCCTCGGTAGGGGACGCGGGCGAGGTCGTCAGGGTCACGCTTAGAGGCTGGTAGACTGCGACGTAGGGCCCCAGCCCCTGAAGGGAGAACTCTGTCCCTCCGAAGTACAGCGTCGATGCGACGACGGAGGCCGTGTGATTCCCGTAGTAGTCGGTCGCGTTCACGACGTACGTCTTGGTGGCGTTCGAACCCGGCGCTATCGACCCTGTCGTAATAGACGGGACGGCGAGCGGCGACAGGCTATCGAAGGGGTCCGCGTTCGAGTCGACGGTTGCGTTGTAGATCGTGAACGGGCCCGCGTTCGAGCCGGTGATAGTGACGACGGACGAGACGCCGTCGAAGAGCAGCCCTGGGTCGAAGCTCTTCGTGAGGACGTACCCGGTCGGGGCCGCGACAGCGTTCGACTCCCCGTCGTAGGTGAGGCCTCCTGACTCCCAGTGGAACGAGAAGGGCGGTATGATGAAGTTCTCAGGGACGGTCACGTTGACCTTCATCGCGGAGTGGTCCGTCGTGTCAGAAGAGATGGAGGTGTAGTTCAGCGTCAGCACCCCGCCCTCGCACGCGAGTCCTGTGCCGTTGACGATGCCGCAGTCCAGCCCCTGTGGGAGCTCTAGAACGCCGGTGAGGTTCGCCAACGCCGCAGAGCCGTCGTTGGTCACGGTGAACATGAGAGTGAGGTTAGTAGCCGAGCTCCCGACCGACAATGGCGCGAGGTGCTCGCTCACTACCGCTGTGGGGAACGGAATCACCATGCTAGAGTGGCTGAAGATTACAGGGAGCACGTTGGTCGTGGCGTTGACCGTCTCGCCGTCGGCGTTCTCGTATGTCACCGCGTAGGCGCGAGTTATGTTCGTCCCGAGGAGCCCGCTCGCCGTCTGGGATACGGTGAGGTTGTAAGACCCCCCGTCTGCGAGGAGCGAACCTACCGACGTTCCGTCGATCGCAACTGGATATGCAATCTTCGTCCCGACGTTCGTCGCAGTTATCCTGAGCGTTTCGGGCTCTCCGACAGACTGGTTGCTGTCGCTGACGGGAGCCACGAACGCGACGATAACCGGCTCATCGACCCCGAGGGAGACCTTGATGGGATTGAGCCAAGCGCTGCCTTCGAAGTCTGAGGTACCAATGGAGTATGTGAAGTGCACCGCAGCCGCTGGCATGGTAACGCTTCCGCTCGTGTTGCCGATGTACTCCAGTCTGTACCCTGGCGTCTCGGTGGAGCTCTCGTTCAGGAGGGGAATCACGCCTGAGGCGTTACCGGCGACGAGTTTGAACTGGGAAGGGCTCCACCAGTCGTCAGAGTATGTGACATTGTCGAGCGCCTCGCCCGCCGAGGTGTCTGAGAGCACCAACGTGACAGTCATGTTCTCGCCTGTCTTCAGAACGCCCGTGTCGATGACCTGCTCCGCCAACAGCTCAGGCGGCTGCTGCAGGATCGTCGCGTTGATCTGGTGGATCGTCTCGTTGCGTGCGAGCGAAAGCATGTATGATCCGGTGAACTGCGCTGTGTTGCTCGTCACTGTGGCGTTGTCTTTCGACGCGACTATCCCGTCCAGCGCTTCGATGTGTATGGTAGAGGAGACGCTGTCGTTGGAGGCGGATAGCGAGGTCAGATTACTGCCGAAATAGGACAGGACTGTCGGCTGGTCGTTGCCATTCAAAGCGGACGAAGAGATCGAGCCCACGACCAGCGTATGGGAGAACCCCGAACCAGTCTGGTTCCCTTCCAGTATTACCAGAGGCGACGGGGTGCTGTCGAGGGCAGTTGCGGTGACTGCGTCCGCGAAGCCCCCCGCGGACGACGGGAGGAGCTTGAGCAGGGTCGACGGGATGACATTCTCGAAGCTCAGCGGGCTGTAGAACTCGTACGCACCGGAGCTGTTGGAGTATGACACGAACGTGCACAGAAGGTACGGATCGAGACGCCCCGCGGCAGCGGATGCGTTAGCGTAGGAGTTCGCCCCTAAGCTAAGGAAGAGCCCCTGAGAAGGGATGTAGGGGACAGGAAGCAGGTTGTACCCCTGCGGCCCGAATATCTGGAAGTCAGTCTGCCAACCCGTGGTCATAATCGCCGTGATGTTATACCAACTCAGTCCCGGGGATGCCTCGAAGCTGTCAAGTTGAGCTGTCCCGTTTATCCCTCTGAACGTAAAGTACCAGTACGCGCTCGAGCCCGCAATGTCTACGTTTAGGCTCTCGGAGTAGTTCCCCGAGGCAAACGTCTGATGCGCCGGGAGGGCGGCCACGACGAAGAGCACAAGGACTGAAACGGCGAGCAGCCGGGAGGCCCTCAAACGAGACGCGGGGGGCCGACGACTTTGGGCTATAAAGCCGTTGATTCCTGCGCGATGCCACAAGGTCGCCATCCGGGCGGCCGGACTACAGGCTCGCGTGAGGGCCCGCGCTCGTCCAGCGTGGCGGGGCGCTTACCGCTTCCGGGCGGTGTCTTCGGCCGGGTCGTCCACGCCCCTCTCGTCCAGCATGAACACCGCGTCCCTCTCAGGGTGGTACGGGCTGTCGACCATCCTTGCGATCCGATTCTTAGCCGCCTTCCTGAGGTAGATCCTGTAGGTGCTGGTGTGCGCGACGACGTGCCCCCCTGTCGGCCTCGTCGGATCGCCGAAGAAGCTGTCCGGCGCCGCCTGCACCTGGTTCGTGACGACGACCGCCACGTTGTAGACTTCGGCGGTACGGAGGAGCTGGTGCATGAACTTGTTCAGCCTCTGTTGCCTCTCCGCCAGGGTTCCTCTGCCTACGAACTCTGCTCGGTAGTGTGCAACGGCGCTGTCCAGGATGACAAGCTTCACCTTCTTCTGCTCGAGGACCTGGCCCAAGTCCTTCACGATGAGCTCCTGGTGCGCGCTGTTGTACGCCCGCGCCACCGTTATGCCAGAGAGTACCTTCTCCTGGTCCATCCCGCGGGCTTCAGCTATCTCGGCTATTCTCTCCGGTCTGAACGTCCCCTCCGTGTCTATGTACACCGCACCCCCTTCCAGCCCCCCCTGACCGCGCGGTGCCTGTACCATCACGCAAAGGGTGTGGCATATCTGGGACTTGCCTGACCCGAACTCCCCATAGAACTCCGTCATCGCCCACGTCTCGACACCGCCCCCCAGAAGGTCGTCGAGATTCTTCGAGCCGGTGCTGACTCTGTCGATCGCCTTCCTCTTCGCCAGCAGGTCGGCGGCGTTGATGAAGTCAGGCTCGAGCCTCTTCAGTTCCACCAGCTTCTTCCTCGCCTTGTTGTTCAGCTCCACGGCCTTCGCGATGTCGATGTCCACCGCGTCGGCGATGTCGGATGGCCCCGACGTCGCAAGGTCGAGTATCGTCAGAATACCGGCGTCGTTCAGCTTCTGTTTGGTCGCCGGTCCCACTCCGGGGAGCGAGTCGAGCTCGAGCTCCTCGTCTACTTCAGACAATGGACCGCCGAAACCGGCCCGGCTAGATAAGCGTGACCTAGGGAGAGATTCGCGAAAGTGTGCGTGGGAAGAGGCTGGCGGAGCGGATGTGCCTGAGCCCGGCGATCCACCTCGTGGTCCTCTCCACCCCGATCCCGAAACCAGAGTGAGGCGGCATCCCGAACCGTCTTAGTTCGAGATACCAGGAGAACGAGTCGGCTGGGAGGTCCTGGCTCCTGATCCTCTCCATCAACTGAGCGTGGTCGTTGATCCTCTGGCCGCCGGTCGCCAGTTCCCCAATCCCCTCCGGAGCTATCAAGTCCGCAGACTTCGTCACATCCGGCCTGTCTGGGTAGGTCATGTGGTAAAACGACCTCGCCGTGAGCGGGTAGTCGGTGATGAAGAATGGCGCCTTCTGCGTCAGGCTGACCGCCCGCTCGGCCTCCGTCGGGATGTCCTCCCCCCACTCGAATGCGTGTCCCTTCTCAGCTGCGACCTCTCGCGCGCGGTCATAGGAGATCCTTGCGAAGGGGAGGTCAGGCTGGATGAGCGTTCGTCCGAGCGTCTTGAGGTCAGCGGACCTGTTCCGTATCACGCGCGCCACCATGGACGATAGGAGCTCCTCCTGCACCCTCAGGTTGTCCTGCTGGTCGGCGAAAGCCTGCTCCGACTCGATCATCCAGAACTCCGTCAGGTGCTTCGGAGTCTTGGACTTCTCTGCCCTGAACGCCGGCTGGAAGATCCACACCTTCTCCAGGGCGGGGAGCGATGCCTCTTCGTAGAACTGAGCGCTCTGACTGAGGTACGCCTTCTTTCCGAAGTAGTCCACCGCGAAGAGGGTCGACCCTCCCTCCACGGCCGCCTGGACGAACGTCGGGGCGCTAATGAGGTGGTATCCGCGCGACCTGAAGTAGTCGAACGCGGCTCCGATGACCTCGGTCCGTATCCGCATGGTTGCGACAGCCTTCGGCCCTCGGATACTGAGGTGTCGCTTGTCGAAGATGTAGGACGCAGACTTCGCGGCCGTCTTGGTGATCGGCCAGCTCTCCGCAGGGGCGACAACTTCCAGGGCATGCGCCGCCACCTCCTTCCCTCCGGGCGCCCTCGGGTCGTCCCTGACTTCGCCGCTCAGGGTGATGGCCGTCTCGAGCGTCAGCTCCTTGGCGGCCTCGAACAGACGTGGGTCGCTTCCTCCCTTCTTGAAGGAGACCTGGACGTACCCCGAACCGTCCCTGACTAACGCGAAGATGAGGCCGCCGACGGTGTGCTTCCTCGCGACCCACCCGCGAAGAGTGACCCGGGAGTTCGACTCGCCTGAGAGTATCGACGCTGCGGTGGCCCTCCCTCCGTCGTCTGTCGGCATCGAGGCGGAGGGGTGCACGTGAGTTCTAAAAGCATGCCGCGCGATGACTGGAGAAGGGCTTGTGTGCCTCCCGTCACGCACCCGCGGGCAAAGGCGGCCGCCCTACCCCTTGTCGCCGAACGTCACGGACGCCAAGAAGCGCAAGTCCTCCGGTTGCGTCACCAGCAGGACGTGCATCCCCAGCCTAGCGGGCCCAAGGAGGTCCCTCGCGTAGTCCCCTCCGACTACGAGCACCTGTGCGGGTCTGTACCTTCGCGCCAGTTCCCCGTACCGGTTTGGTCCAAGAGGGGCGCGCAGGACGTCGACGTGGAGGCCGGCTGCTCGCAGGACAGCTTGCGCGGCTTCTGCCCGACTCTCGGCGGCGACGAACAGCTCCTCCAGGGCGTTCGACGAGGCGAAGGCGTTGATGGCGCGGGCGAGCTCGGGCACGAGACGAGGACCGCCTACGCGGCCACCGTCGCCCTGGGCGAAGAGAGTCGTGTCGGCGTCCAGAACCAGACAAGAGACTCTCTCGCGCGCGAGGAGGGCCGAGGCGCGAAGCATGTCCACGGGCTTGCCCATGTCGACCCAGTTTCCGGGGTAGTTCAGTCCCTTAGCGCGACCACCCGCCTTCAAGACGTATTGGGGCGGGAACTGCTCCTTGCCGTACTCGAAAGTGACTCCTCTGACCGACCGGAAGAAGCTCTCCGTCCTCATCGCGTAGACGCCCATCGCAGCCATCCGGCTCGGTTCAGTTCCGACTCGTGGCTTCTCTACTATCTCCACGATCCTGTCCCCATCGAAGCGCGCTATCCCGTAACGGGAGGTGTCCTCCACTCTCCTGAGCGCGATGACGGAGTCCACTCCCTCAGCCTCGCGCATCGAGCGTGCGACCTGGAGCGGCACGTTGTCCTCGGCTACGTTGTCGCCGTAGTAGACGAGCATCGACTCGCCGCGCAGGAACTGCTTCGCCTGCAACAGCGCGTGAGCCGGGCCGAGCGGCTCTCTTTGGACAGCGTAGCTGAGCCGAATGTCGAGGCCCTGCGTGCCGAGCTCCTTAATCATGGGGAGCTTCCACTCGGAAGAGACGATGACGATGTCTCTGACCTCGGCTTCTGCCAGCCTAGCCAGGACGTAGTGGATGAACGGGCGCCCTAGAATCGGGATGAGTTCCTTCGGGACCGTGTCGCTAACTGGCCTCATTCGCTTTCCTTCCCCGGCCGCGAGGACGACGGCCTCGGTCTCCATACTCGCGGGAGAGCCAATGCCGTTCTTATTGGTTGGCGCCGGAGGCCGGGAAGGCAGGCGCGTGTGCGCAAGTGCGCCCGCTATGGAAACGAGGAGCATGCTCACGGTCTGGGGGCGACCGGCTCGGCCCGGTGGCCCTTCGCGCAGGCGAGCAAGGCGTCGCAAATGTCACGGCGCGCGTCGAACTGAGACGCGACTCGTGAGAGGGCCGCCGCTCGCCGCGAGTAGTCGCCTCCGATGAGGGCCCGGAGCGCCGCGCGCAACGACGAAGGCGAGAGCGACCTCTGATCCATCGATATCGCCACGCCCAGCCTAGCCGCCTTGTCCGCGTTGCCCTCCTGTTCCGGTTGGCCGGGGATAGGGACGAGGAGCGACGGCTTCGAGAGGGAGATCGAACGGCTCAGGGTCCCGTGCCCGGCTCGCGAGACGACCGCGTCGCACGCCTCGAAGTAAGACCCGGCGCAGTCGCACCACCCGTAGAGCCACCCCCCCGGGATCCGGCGGGGTGTGGGGTCGGCGAGCGGGTCCCCTCCGGAAATTGCGAAGACGAACTCGCCGGATAGGAGCCGGGCGCACTCGAGAGCCAGTCCTAGGAGGAAACGACGCGTCTGGGCAGGGCCGGATATGGGCCAGAAGATCCTAGGGCCGCCGCCCTCAGCGAAGTCGCTGACGACGGAGTCAGGCGGTCCGGAGACCGTGGGGGTCAGGAAGCCCACGTACCGCGTCCTCCTAACCCTGCTCCCCCAAAGGTTCCCCTCGCTGATGGTGTAGGGCGGGGGGAGGTCCGGGAGGAATACTTCGTTCGACAGCTGCCAGAACTTGCCCAGGCCGGAGGTGGTGAAGACGGAGACGGCTCTCGAGATCGGCCCCTCTCTGCCGCGCGAGCTGGCCAGGTTTAGCTGGTTCACCACGGTGAATGCCGGCAGGCCCAGGGCCTTTGCGGCCAGCAGGGTCGACAGCACGGAGTCGCTCACCACTACATCTGCCCCCGACCTTGCGATGTTGGAGACTTCGCGAGAGACTTGGAGGTACGTCTTCCCAAGAACCACGGGGGAAGCCAAGAGACTCTGGCTCACTTCGAACCCCCCGACTGCAGAATACCGCACGTCAGCGAGTGGGACCCGGTTGCAAGGGAACCCCGCCTGCTCGACCAAGGCAGCGGCCTCGCCTGATGTGGAGAACTCCGCATCGGCGCCGCGTCTCCTCAGCGACCGGGCGACCTCTAGCATCCTGGCCGTGTGGCCTAGGCCCGAGCCGAAGCACCCTATGTACGCCTTCATCACTTTGCACGCGTCGGCTCCACTTTCACCACGTCACCTCCAGGTGCGCGCTCGCAGAAGACCTCCGCTTGGAAGCGCAGCACTTCGGTTGAGCTTTCGAGCCATGCGTCGGGCCTGAGACCCGCCTTCAGGCATGCCTGAGAGAGGAACTCCTCGCCATCCATGTCGAACTCCGTCGCCACTTGAGGTAGCAACAGCCCGCTGTACGGAGGCCTAGAGACGATTAGGCCGTCCTCGCCCACGCGCAATGCGGAGGCCCTCCCTGCCGGCGTGTCCGCTTCGAGGGGCTCTGGCCTCGTGAGGATGCTGACCTCGACGAGGATCGAAGGTAGTTCTCTCTGGCTCACGGGCGGGAACCGCGGGTCCTCTGATGAAGCTGCAACCGCGGCATCTACAATCCCTCGACCGAGGCTCTTAACAGGATAAGGGAACCCTATGCAGCCGCGCAGTTCCTCCGAGCCTGCGGCGCGGGTCTTCAGAGTGACGAACACTCCTCGTGCGTCGTCGAAGACCCCGGGGGGCGGCTGGATATGGCTAGCCTCTCGGCCGCTCACGAAGTCTTCCATGGCCGCCCTTGCCAGCGCGACTGCATCCCTCCCTTCTGATCTGGATAGGGGCAATTTCAGTTGGCTGCCAGGAGTCGGCGTATCGACCTTAACTTTTTCCAATGGCTCCCCTTCCAGTAGAGCTGCCCGCAACGGGAGCAAGAGTAGAACTCGCGGTGCAACGCTGCCACCGAGGAAGGGAGCTCCCCCCTGACATCGTTCACTTTCCGGCTCGAGAGCCGCCCGTTGCAGGCGGAGCACCGCGGTGCTCCGGGCAGAAGGCGGAGTCCGGCGAGATTCGCGGCCTGAACCATTGAAGACACGCGGGCAGTGTCGTCTCGCCCTCCGACGAGCAGCGAGGACACCCCTTTGTGGACGGCGGATGATGCCAGCGCCCTGTCTGCCGTGACAAGGGCTCTGCGCTGCCTCCGGCAGAGCCGGAGAGCGCCGTCGTCGTCCCCCGCGGCGTAGTAGACCGTGTCGAACCCGGTGGCTCTCAGCTTCCTTGCGAGCGAACCTAGCATCGCGTCGACCACGAGCCTGCGCACCTCTGGCAGTCCCGTGCTTCTATCTCGACTTCTCGGCCGACCTGACCGTCTCATACAGCCTCCTCGCCGACGGGTCGGTCTCGAAGTGCCTCCTTATCGGGGAGACTATCTGATCCAGCGAGTCTGCGACCCCGCGCTTCAGGTCCGCGGGGTGCAGGCGTCCCTCGGCGTACGCGGTTTCGAGCTCTTCCGGGGAGAAGTACTCCACCGTCCCGCCGTACTTCTCGGCCCTCTCTATCCTAAT
This sequence comes from Nitrososphaerales archaeon, assembly GCA_030038395.1. Lineage (GTDB taxonomy): Archaea > Thermoproteota > Nitrososphaeria > Nitrososphaerales > Gagatemarchaeaceae > UBA183. The sequence continues at coordinate 4,298 of JASHOZ010000063.1, read as the reverse complement.
CGACCTCTGCTTCCTGAAGACGATGTGCCTCGAGTACTCTATCGGCGCGTTTCCCTTCAGCACCTTCGGGGGACAGTAGGCCGAGTTCAGCTTCCGCGCGATCTCCTCCGGGGTGTCGTGGACGAAGATTGAAGTCTCGGGTCTGCTCTTGCTCATCTTGCTCGCGATCTCCGTGTCGACGCTCCTGTTCTCGTCGTAGCCCTCGGGGCTCTTCATCCCCTGCAGCCCGATCAGCATGTGGTGGTGGACCGCGACTGGCTTCTTCCACTTGAGCTTGACCGCCACCTCGCGCGAAAGCACATCCGCCCTGCGCTGGTCGAGTCCGAGCTGGCAGATGTCGACATCGAGCCAGAACACGTCTGCTACCTGCATCATAGGATAGAGAAGCTGGGCGGTCTGCACGAGGTCCTTCGCGGTCCGCCCCATGATGGTGATCGCCCGCTGCGTCCGGGCAAGGGTCGAGTTCTGCGCCACGGTGATGACCTTCCTCCAGTACTCCTCGTTCTCCGCCGCTTCGCTGGTCCAAAGCACCTCCACCTTCCCCATGTCCACGCCCGCGGCGCGCCAGACCTCGACGAAGTACCGCCCTACCGACTGGATCGCCTGGAGGTCTCCTCCCATCTTGTTGTTCACCCAGGCGAACCAGTCGGCAATCCAGAGCTTCATCCTGACGCCCGCGTCCAGGAGGTCGTTGATCAGGATGGGCCTGAGGACTCCAAACGGGAGGTGGGCCAGACCGCTCGGCTCGAACCCGTCGTACGCTGTGGGATGGGGTGTGGTCTCAAGGAGGGCTCTCAGCTCAGACTCCGTGATGATCTCCTCGCCGACACCTCTTATCTTGTTGAATCGGTCCTCCAGGTCCACGCTATGGCCATCCCCTACGTGCATCCGGTGCTGACGTTCAGCGCCCCCGCGAGTCGAACGCCAGCCCCGCGACGGCGAACCCGAACACCAGCAGGGCGTTAGCCTGGTGCACCGTAACGAGCCATGGAGGCTCGACCGTGGCGACCACCAGCGCCCCCAGCACCACCTCTGCCAAGATAAGGAGAAACGCGAGGTATACCGAGCGTCGGGCCGAGACGGGCGATTCCTTGTCACGCCAGAAAGCAATCGCCGTCAGTAGTAGGAAGAGCGACGACAGCGAAGCCAGGAGGCGGTGCGAGTACTCCGCGATGGGCCCGAGCTGGAGGGGAGGGAGCAGTGAGCCCTGGCAGAGAGGGTAGTCCTGCGGCACGCTGCTTCCGCAGGCGTCGCCGTAGCCCCCTACCGTGACGAAAGCACCGACGGTGAGAAGAGCGAAGAGGGCGACGACGGAGAGAACTAGGAGCGCCGTCCGGGTCCGCATATGTCACGCCGGAGCGGCTTCGGTCTTAAACAGTTCTAGACCTTCTTGATGAGAGAGTCGAGTTTGCTCTTGAAGACTGCCGAAGGCACCGCCCCGACGACCATGTCTTCTACCTTGCCCTTCGCGAAGAACATCACCGTGGGGATGCTCATTATTCCGAATTGCAGCGCCAGGTCCTGGTTCGCGTCCGTGTCTATTTTCACGAACTTCACCTTTCCTTCGTATTCCTCCGAGAGCTTGTCTATGACTGGTGCAATCGCCTTGCACGGGCCGCACCAGTCGGCATAGAAGTCGACGAGCACGGGGTGGCTCGACCTGACCACCTCCTCCTGGAACCTGTCGCCGTTGATGTGCAATACTTTCTGGTCCAACCTTTCTCTGGAAGCGGAGGCCCGGCTCCCACTTATAATTCTGCCTGACGCCAACGCGCCCAACCGCGGCGGAGAGCATGTGCCTGTTCTCACGACGCTCCGCCGAAGCGGGTGCGCGAGGGACCGCGTGGGGCGCGCCCAGGCTAGCGCTGCACTACCTGTTCGAGCCGCCGGTCGCCGCCCGCTCTGCCGAGCGCGCCAGCACCTCGGCGAGCGGGGAGACCCTGAGTTCACTGCGATATGGGAGATATGAAGCCACGGTCGACGAGCCGAGCGACTTCGTGACTAGACTGCCGAAACTCAAGACATCGGCATATCTGTCGACGACCTCGGCTCTCACCCTGGTCTTCGGGTGCCTGGTGACCATCGCACAACAGTCCCTGTACTCCTCGAGCGACGCGTCGTAGGTGCGGATCCTCCGCGCAAGACCGACGACCTCGTCCTTGTCGTAACCGAGAAGGGGCCTGAGTATGGGCAGGGACGAGCCCTTGTCGAAGGCGCCTATGTTCCAAAGCGTCTGCGAAGCGGCTTGGGCGAGCGAGTCCCCTGTCGAGATCGCCGCCGCTCCCATCGGGCGGGCTATCCTCTCGGCGAACATCCTCATGAAGCGGCGGAAGAGCGACGGCTCCAACTCCCCCGGGGCGTCGGCCGCGGCGACTTGATAGTCTGCGAATGGGACCATGATCAAGGTGCTCGTCCCTCCCCACAGGGAGAGCGTCTTGACGAGCGTGAGTATCTTGCTCTCGAGGACGGGCTCGTGTGTCGGAGCGAGGTAGAAGTGGAGATAGACGGGACGCACCCCCCTCTTCATGAGGAGCCATGCAGCCACGGGGGAGTCTATCCCGCCTGAGAAGAGGTGTATCGACCGCCCTGACGTCCCGACAGGCAGACCGCCAGGTCCCCTTGACCTCTCGCCATATACCAGAGCACCTTCCGTCACGACGTCAACATGGATCTTCAGTTCCGGCGCCGACAGGTCCACGCGCTTGGACGTCCCTTCGACAACAGCGGAGCCGAGCTCTCTCGCGAGTTGCATCGAAGAGATTGGGAAGCTCTTGTCGGAGCGCCGCGCTCTGATCATGAACGTCCGGGCCTCTGAGGCGCGTGCGGCTCGGAGGACCGCCGCCTTGATGACGTCGTAGTCCGCGGCGACGAAGTCCGTCCTGGCGAACCAAGCCACGCCGAAGACGCTGGACAGAACAGGCGCGGGGTCTCCAGACTCGACCGTCAGCAGAAGCCTCCCATCCCTCGACTCGATTTCAGGGCCGAGAGCCTTGAGAGGCCTGGAAATGTTGCGACGAAGTGCTCTCACGAACTCTGGCCTGTTCTGCCCCTTCAGGGCAACCTCCGAGTAGTGCACGACGTAGAGAACCGCCATCCTGCAACGCGCGCCTGGGCTCACTTCAGAAAAGACTTTCTGCGCTACGCTAGCTAGACGACGGTCGCGGCCATCGCGACGAGAAAGACAAGCGCGAGATACGGCGATGAGAACTTGAACGCGAGCCAGGCGTTCTCCTTCGTCGGGGAGCGAAGTAGCCTGATGTTTGTCCAGAGGAGGAGACCGTCGAAGGCTCCGACTATCAGAAGGTACGACCACAGGCCGGTCCCGGAGAGATATGCGGCGAACAGAAGACTCACCGGGATTAGGAGGAGGGTGTTGGCGACTATGTACTTCGATGACCTCGCCGGGCCCAGTACGGAAGGGAGCATTGGGATGCCGGCAGCCGAGTAGTCCTGTTCGGTCACGACAGCTAGACTCCAGAAGTGGCTGGGGGTCCACACGAAGACTAGCGCGGCGAGCGTCCACGCGACAGCGGCCTCCTGACCCGTCACCGCGTACCACCCGGCGAGAGAAGCACAGCTCCCAGCGAACCCGCCGAGCACGATGTTCCAGCTTGTTCTGGACTTCAGGACCAGCGTGTATAGGAGAATGTAGACGACGGCGCCCATCGCGATGAAAAGTGTCGCCAGCGGGTCGAGGGCAAGGACTGAGGTGAACAGACCGACGGCAATGAGTCCCAGTCCGAGAAGCAGCGCGTGGGACGCGGGCACGATCCTCTTGGAGGGGAGCGGCCTATTCTTCGTGCGGCGCATCACGGAGTCGATTCCGACTTCGAGATAGCTGTTGACCGCAAGCGACCCAGCGGATGCCGCGGTCCCAGCTACCAGCAGCCCGCCCAGCGTCTCCAGCCTCGGCAGCCCCCTCGCAGCTATCACTGCCGCACCTAGGGCAACCATCAGGAGGAGCGGGATTATCTTCGGCTTGGTGAGGGCGACGTAGTCTGAAATCGAAGGCACGGCGTGATTGTCCTTGCCCCGCGGCTCCGGCGCGTGTATTTTGACTTTGCTTCAGCTTCGGAACCCTTAAGAAATAATCGCGCCTCGGTTTCCTGTCCCGCAGTAGCTCAGCCTGGTAGAACCGCGAGGTGCCAAAAGCTTCCGGCTGTAGCGGTCGGCCAGCGGCTGACCCGTCCAGCCTACTCAGGCCACAGTCACCGGAGTGTCGTCGGCTCAAATCCGACCTGCGGGACGTTCGCCACTTTCGAGGACGCCCTCCCGCCCTCTTGTCACGGCTGGGCTGC
>JASHOZ010000006.1 GCA_030038395.1 Nitrososphaerales archaeon | reverse complement strand
AGGAATACGTGACGTCGACGGCCCTGACGACAGGGACGGTGACGAACTCCACGACCACGACGGCCACTGCCACTGTCGCTTCGGTGACTGCCATCGTCCTGACGACGTCGACCGAGGCCACCTTCACCGAGACGACCACGACCTCGAGCGTTATGACTTTCACCCTTGTGACGACGTCGACGACGATTGCCCAGACGAACTCGACGTAGGGACTTGACAGAGGTCCAAGCAGGCCCCCCCGGGGCAGACCTTAGCACATGAGACGTACCAGAGAATTTCAATGTCCATGGGGCATTAGACGATTTGTCCCAAAGCCCCTCGGGAGAACTTACCGCGTCAAGTCTGAAGTCTCAAAGTTCGGCAGAGAGATTTGAGTGCCTCGCAGCGCTCCACACGCCACTTCCGTGAGAAGTGCCCCAGAACTACCTTCTGCCGGGTCACTCTATTCTGAGTCACGCTTCTCAGAAGCAATGTAGATCAGAAACTCCCTGTTCTCCTCGACAATCTGCTTGATCGTTCTGTCCCAGAGCCTTCGTTCGCGCTCACTCACTATGAGTCAACCTCTCCATCACCCCTATCACCTCATTTAGCGTTGCGTTACCAACTCCTGCCTTGTCAATCACTGAAACCAGGCCCGGGTCTCTTATGTCTATGGTTCGGTGGTTCATCTTCAAGAATCCAGAAGCAGCGACCAGTGCCGTTCTCTTGTTCCCTTCGTGGAAGTGCTGGCCGGTCGCGATTCTGAATGCTAAGAGGGACGCTTTGTGCACCAAGGCTGTCTCCAGGTCCTCGTCGTTGAAGCTGGTGGCCGCCTCCTCGACAAGACGCTGGAGTCTCACGTCGTCCGCATCGTTGTGTTCATGCTTCTCCGCTGTCAGGGACACCACTTCCCTGTTGATTGCAAGAAGCGTTGCGAAGTCGAGGTTGAGGATCTTAGTGCGGGCCAACGGCGCTAAAAGTTGCCTTGACGATTTAACCGATTGGGACAAGTAGATTCCGCTCTCGGAGATGAAGAGTCCTAATGGCATTGACCACGACAACTCGGCGCTGGGTAGAGCATATTCGAGTTCGACCCTGCGGCTGAAGAGCCTGCACAGTACAGGCTCTGAAGGCGTCATCCGGTTGAAATCGGTCGCTATCGCTCCTCTCTTGTACAAATTGCCGAAGCGTCAATGGTCAGGGTTCCTCGACTCTCTAGGGAAGCGCGTCTCCCGGGGGTGGACTCCTACCAACTGCTGAGGCAATGGACGATATCTCCCGAATCCCCCCCGGGGCAGCCCTAGCCTCATCAGGCGAGCCTGAAGTCACGCAGTCACGCGGGGCGTTGCGCAGTGAGTGAGTCCACGTCGCGAGATTGCCCACGGGGATGGCGAGAGTGCACGAGTCAGATGTCGTGAAGATGCTGCGCGTATGAGAAGGCCGATGAGCGTGGAAGGCCGCACAACATTGGCTGTTCAGATCACCGACGAACCGATGACTTGCCCCATGAAATGCAGGCGAACCTCGCGAGCTCTAGGAAAGCCCTCGCAGTCATCCGATGCCAGAATCTGGGTCCGGCCCCGAAGGCCACCGTCGTCACGAGCGCACTCAGAACAGCGCCCGCACGTACCTCTTGAGGATCGGCGGCAGCGCGTGCAATACCCGCCTCTTGTCCGCATCGTCCAAGATGTGCATCTCCCGGATGCAAAGCACGAACACGGCGCCTCCGATCACGGAGTATGACAACAGCGTATCAGGACTGGAGGACACCAGCGCCGACAACGAGTAGAGGACGGAAAAGACGAGGGCCGAAGCGGCAAGCACCTTCGCCAGGAACCGGAAGTCGAACATGCTGCCGAGATATTCTCTCGTAAGAAACGCGGCCACCCCCAGTCCGGCCATGTCGACCAGAATCCTGCTCGCGGTGGCGCCTAGGATTCCGAACTCGGGGACTAGCACGACAGAAAGGAGGAGGTCCAACCCGACGGTCACAACTCCGATCATCATCACCTGGACCGACTTCCCTGTGGAGAGGAGAAGCGACGTCAAGATGCCCTGCATGGCGACGAAGAAGAAGCAGACTGACAGGAGCTGCAAGGATGGGCTGGCGAGAAGGTACGCGGATTGGTACCCCGAGTAGAGCTCGATCATCTGCCTCGAGAGGGCTGCCAAGGCGAAAGACACCGGGACCAGGGCGAGGGTGGTGTATCTGAAGGCCAGGCTCAGCCCCCTTGATAGCCTCCATGGGTTGTTCAGGCTGGAGGAGGTCTCCGGGAAGAAGGCGGTGTTCAGCGGCGCGAAGAGGATCACGCCCAGCCCCCCAGAGATGGCTATGGCCGCGTAGTACTCCCCCATCTGCGACGTGTTAAGGAAGGCGCCCACGAGCAGCGGGTCACCGGCCCCGGTGGCGACGGTCAGGAGACCCGCTATCCCTAGAGGGAGCGAGTACCTCAGGACCTGGCTGGTGGCCCTGCTTCGGCTCGCTTGGCCGGTGCCCAGCAGGTGGTCCCGCGTGATCCTGATGGAGAGAGCGGTGACTACCCCTCCGTAGAACACCCAGCCCAGTATGGGGATAAGCACGCTCTCGAACTCAAAGAGCCCGACTGCGGTGAAGCACACCATCGCCACGTTCGCGGCCACCAAGATTCTGGCGAGGGACTCGTATTTCTTCATACCCTGGACCAGGCCCTGGAATATTCCTGAGACCGAGGTCGAGAAGAGCCAGGCGCCGGACGCCGCGAAAATCCAGGCCGAACCCGTGCTCTTGGTGAGATAGAGGGAGAGGGCGGGGGATACGAACACAAGTGCGACGGTTGCTACGGAAGCGTATGCCAGGGTAAGCAGGACGATGGAGCGCGCGAATGCCGCCCTCAATGCCCCGTCCTGGGAGCAGAACGCGACGAACCTCGTGGCGGCGGACTGGAGCCCGAAGAACGCGACGGAAGATCCTACGGTGATGACGAGCAAGATGGAGGAGTAGAGGCCATACTCCGACGGTGTGAGAAACCGTAGGAGAAGTGTCAGGAAGGCGTAGCCCAGCACGCTGTTGATGACGTTCTGATATGTGAGGGACCTGACCCCGACTGCGATGCGCTCCTCTCCGGCTTCGCCGCCGAGGTAGCCGGATGCGACGTCAACGGAGCCAGCCGCCTGGGAGACGCCTGCTTCTCCGGTCGCGTAGGGGGAGTCAGCCGCCACTATGCCCGAGCCAGCAGGCTCGTCATCCGCCAATGCCGATCCTCGCCACTTGTCTAGGCGATAAGGGCCCCGTCTGCAGTGTCATGCTGCTTCTCCCAGGTCTCGGCTGAAACCGGTCGTCCGTGCTGCTAGGCGACGCCATGAGACTCACCTGTAACCCAACCTTTCCAGGCGCTCGAGTATCTGCTTTTCTTCGCTCTCGGTGAACCCGAAGCGCTCCACGGACGGCTGGCCGGGAAGCCTCTGGGTCATGAGCGTCTCCCCGGGCGTCCCCGACACTTCCAACGCGGCTCGGCCGTCCATATACTCTGGAGGCCTGATCCCGAGGAGCCTGAGCGCGGTCGGCGCGACGTCCTCTACGGTCAGGTCAAGCCCTCTCATCCCGCGGATGCCGCTACCTGCGGCGAAGAATATGCCGGTGCGGCCGTGGTTGGCCTTCGGGAAAGCGCCTTCTGTTGTGACCACATCTTTGCTGAATGGGTCGGTTCTTATGTTCACGTCGTCGCGCGGGACAAGCAACAGCTCGGGAGCTGAGGTCAGCCTTTCGCCCCTGTAGACCTGGTCGCGAGGGAGCACTTTGCAGACCGTCTTCCCAGGACCGTCTTCGAGCATCGAAAGGCCCGCGGCGACCTCTTTTGCGTCCTCCTCGGACTTCACGACCAGTACGCCGTCGGTACCAGGCACGAACGCCCTGGATCTCTCGAGGTCTACCGCGTCGACCGTGCGCACTGTGGTGTTCGCCCCCTGAAATCTCCTTGTGATGACCTTTGGGGCCCAGAGGAATCGTCCGTCGAGGAAGCTGTGGGCGGCCAGGACGACCCTGTTGCTGAAAGACGACTTCGTGCGCAGAAGGCCGCGCCTACGAAGCCACGAGTTGGGGTAGAATGCTACTGGCCTTGGGTTGAATCCATGGTCGGATGCAACGATGTAGTAAGGGTCAGGGCCCAGTTTGTCCATTATCCTGCCTACGAGCGCGTCAACCTCTTCGTAGCCTCGCTTCACAGCATCGTCCTCGCGCTCGCCCACTCCCATCAGATGATGCTGCATCCTGTCGAGGGTGGTCATGACCACCATGCCGAAGGACCAGTCCTCTTCCCCAAGGAGGTCGAGAAACAGGTCGACCCTCCTCTCCTCGGTCTCTGTGAGCCTAGTCACGAGCCCCTCTGGCCTCCGTTCCATGCTCTTGCCCATAGGCGCGTCGATTTCGTACCCCTTCTCCTTCAGCCGTGCTACAAGAGACCGGGGGTAGACCGAGCGCTCATCAAGATACCACGGAGGGATCCCAGACACCATCACCCCTGAGATCGACGAAGCCGGGTAGGTCACGGGGACATTGACGACGACAGAACGACCCCCTGAAGCTCCGACAATGTCCCATATTCTGGGCGTCGCGCTGTTGGTGGCGTTGACGATGGAGAGAGGGGACGTGGAGAAGTTGTAGAAGTAGTATATCCCATGCTTGCCCGGGTTCACTCCGGTCGTGAGGGAGGTCCAGGCAGGCGCGGTCTGCGGGGGGATCGTCGACTCGAGGGGGGCGAATCCTCCGGACCCCCCCATCGCCGACAGCCTGGGGAGTCTCCCCTCCTCCATCAGGGCCCTGGTGAGGGCGTAGTCGGCGCCGTCCACCCCGATGACGACGACCTTACTCAAGCTCTGCAACACGGCCCTCTCCAGCCGGGGACGTCCCACGCGCGAGCCTCCTCTGGAGGCCTTCGGAAGGACTCGAAATCCTGACGCCTCTCATCCCGCTCGCCAGCGGCAGCAAGCCCGGCAATTAAGGGGTTATCCCAGATTGCTCCTGAATCATTATAAGATGACGTCGCTCGGAAGAGGCATTGGTTGCCCGGGACCTGGTCCTGACGGTCGTCCCGAAGGACAGCAACTTCATCCCTTTCGCCAAGGAGCTCGCGGTTGACTTCGTCGGGCCACCGGCCCGAGTTCCCGGCCCTGCGGCATCGCCCATGCCGTCGGAGTGGCAGCGTGCGAGCGGGACCGCGGCCCCCAGAGGCTGTCGGCCTCCAGCAGGGCGAGGGTGCTCGACGAGCTGGACTGGAGAACCACCGAGCTCCGGTTCCTCTCTCAGGCACCGTAAGCACAAGGTCGGCTTGCCGTGGCCATCCACACGCCTTGGTCCCGCCAGCGGACTGAGGTCTTCCAGCTCAGGATTGCCCGGAGCCTTCCGGCCCTATGTTCTGGATATGCCTACTGAGGTTCATTGACTTCAGGGTGAATGCTCCGAACCCCAGTAGAGAAAGCGACAGGAACCACACGCCGTCGAGGAGAACTAGGCCAGCAAGTAGTAACGCTACGAGTGCCATTATACCCTCAACGATGGCGTTCTTGTCGTTAGTGAGGTAACGGAAATAAGACTTCTTAGCTGCCTCGCTTCCGGAGCCACCATGGGGGGTTCTGTACTTGAAGAACCCCGTCCGGTCGAAGACCCCATAGAAGAACGCCACTGACACGAGGCTCAGCATGGCCCCGGTAGCATAGCCAACCATGGGGATCAGTATCACGTTGCGGGCAGTCATGAGCCCCTGCACCCACAGTGCCCAGGCGCCCGAAGCGAGCGATATGGCAAATGGTACAGCTACCATGCCTATGTAGAACGGATTGTTGAATATCGAGTTCGAAGGCTGCACTACACCCGCAATTACGGCGAACGCCGAAAGAAAGGTGACTAGTATCCAGCTGAACCCAGAGAACGGGCCCAGGAGCATGAGGAGGAGCCCGGCCTTCGTCTTCACGCTGACATCGGGAGCCTTGACGATGTTCTTCCAGTACTTGGCAATGCACCTCCACCATCCCTGCGAGGTCCTCGCTACTTGCTTCTTCCAAGCCTCCAACGTGGAGGGGTCCTCGCTCATTATCTTCACGTTGCTAAGATAGATCCCGCGCTTCCCCGCGAGATACATCTTGATGGATACGTCGCCGTCATCGGCTATCCGCTCGTTGGACCACAGGCCCACGCCCCTGAGGTCGTTGGTCCTCACGAGGGCGAATCCCCCTTGAAACGAGAAGGGGACGTCGATCCTGTACGCACCCATCTTCGAGAGGGTGTCGCCCATGTCCTGCTCGAGTGCGAAGAGACGCGTGACTAGATTGTAATTCCTGTTGTAGTGGCCGTACCGGAATGAAACAAAGGACGCGCGCGGGTGCCGCTCCATGGCATTGATTCCTTTGCTCAGGATGTCGGGGGGAACAATCGAGTCGGCATCAAGCAGAAGAACAAACTCTCCGACCACCTTCTCCATGGCCTTGTTCAGAGCGCCGCACTTGAAGTGTTCGCGCGTAGCCCTCCTCGACACTACGGTCTTGACGCCAGACTCTTCAAGTTCCCGCGCCTTCTCGTCGACGATCTGGACGGTTTGGTCATTCGAGTCGTCGGCAATCACCACCTGAAGCCTGTCCTTGGGGTAGTCGATATGCTTCAGCGCTTCGAGGGAGCGGTCGATCACATACTGTTCGTTGTACGATGCGACCAGAACTGAGACGGTAGGATGATTCTTGAGCTTAACGTCTTGGCTCCCCAGATCTCTCGGATATCTGGTCGAGGTTCCCAGGAGGACCATCCAGTAGTATTCGAGCCCCAGCACGGGGACCGTGACAACCAGAGTCACTACTTCGATTATGAGCCAGGCCTGAGGGACCACGTCAATCACGACTCCTGGCGCGACCTGTAGAAGTTGGCTCCCCCTGTCCGATCTGCCGATAGGTCCAGCCACAGCTTCGATTGCTCTCTTTGGACTCTCGAGCCGGCGCGAGTGGCATGATCGGGTTCACCACTTCTCACTTCTCAGCCCTCCTCCTCATGAGTGCGGGACCGTACTTCCCCGCGAGAAGTGCCAAGAGTTCGTCAGTTTGATTTCTGACGACGTAAATTTAAGCTCTCGCGCAACCTCCTGGCTCTTCCCCGAGTCCATATCGTCCTCTTCGTCCTGTCAGTGTCTCGCTGCTGTCACGGCCACCATCTCGCTGTTGATTGCAGGAAACCTAGTGAGGTCGAGGGTTGTGTACAACGCTGCGGCCGACTGCGCTTCGAGCCCCCAACTGCGGCCTACCCGACTGAGACGGATAGGATCCGCCCCTGTAGAAGGAGCACTGGTGCCTTCACACGACGGCTCCGTTGAGCAAAGCGCTTGAGTTCGACTCCGGTCCGATCCCTGAACGGTACAAGCTTCCTCGGCGAGTACTAGTCAGACTCTGCCCGTCATGGGAGACGCGCCGGAGAGGATTGAGGGTTCGGGAGCCACAGATGCTCCCCTATGCCGTCAGGAGCGTGGAGTCAGGCTGGAAGGGGCTGTTCCGCCTCTTCTGCGTGCCGCAACGTAGGCCGCCACTATGGCCGCCGAGAGTGTCATCGCGGCGAGTGGCAAAGCTGGAAACTCTGGGACCCCACTGGTGCCGGCCGTCGTCGTGGAGCTCATTGCTGTGTTCGGGATGCTGAGGACATACGCCCGCCCGGCCATTGAGGCCCCTCCCACGGACTCGCCATACGCCCCGACCACCAGGACGGTTCCGCTCAGTGCGACAGAGTCGCCAAAGAATCCCCCTCCTTGTGCGTTGGGGCTCGTGACGTTCTCTGTCAGGGTTCCTGTCATGGCCTCGAAGACGTACGCCCGACCGGCAGAGTAATTCCCTCCCATGGGAGCGAACGGGGCTCCCACTACCACGACGCCGCCGCTCGCAGCGACGGAGGAGCCAAATGATGGGTCAGTGCTCGTGATGTTCTGCACCAGGGTGCCTGTCGTGGCATTGAAGACGAAGGCGTCGTCCTCGCCCTCTGCACCGACGACCAAGGTGCTCCCACTCAGTGCGACAGAAGAGCCGAAGCGTCCATCATCCTGCGGGCTAGGGCTGGTGAGGTTGGCCGTCAGCGCGCCCGTCGCGGCATCAAAGACGTACGCGCGGCCATAAGGATAGGTCTGACTCGCTCCCACGACCTCGTAGGGCGCGCCTACTGCCACCGTGTCGCCGCTTACTGCGACAGACAAGCCAAATTCTCCGGGTACTGCACCGGTGCGCGGGTTGGGGCTTGTGAGCGTCTCTGTCAGGTTGCCCGTGGCGGCGTCGAAGACATACGCCGAGTTGTCGAGAGGTGCACCGACGACCACCGTGTCGCCGCTCACTGCGACTGAAGTGCCAAAGCCTCCACTGTTCAGTGCGTCAGGACTCGAGAGCGTGTCGGCCAGCGCACCCGTGCTGGCGTCGAAGATGTACGTTGAGTTCTCCAACGGCGCGCCGATGACCACTGTGTCGCCGCTAATCGCGACGGAAGTGCCAAAGCCTCCACCGTTTCGCGGGTTAGGGCTTGTGAGGGTCACCGTCAGGGCGCCCGTGGCGGTGTCGAAAAGGTACGCGACACCCGCAGAGTAGAGTCCTGACACGTTTTCGTAGGGCGCACCTACTACCACTGTGCCGCCGCTGCTAGCTGCGACAGAGAGGCCGAAGTTTCCGTATGGGGTACCAGACTGCGGGCTGGGGCTCGCGAGCGTCACTTCAGCGGGCGGACCAGAGGCGCCGTTTCCTGCCGGCGAGGCCGACGCCAAGACGCCGAATAGCAACAGCAGCAGCGCAGCAGCAGTGACAGGACGGTTACCCCGCCGGGTAGTGCTTACCGTAGCGGACGGATTTGCGTTTGCTGATATAAATCTGCACGGCGTCAGAACGCGTCAGTGTCGGCGTACCCAAGTCACCACGTGCGCGACCTCGGTGTCTCTTACGGAACCTCCGGACGGCCAGAAGGTAATCGCATCCCCGAGTGGACGTTCAGCAGCTAGCGGGTCTGTCAGTCCGGTTGCGAGCCACGTTGCAGAACGCGATATCCGTAGGGCAGGACGCGATGGACGGTCAACCGAGGGAGTGCAGGTAGCCCACTTCTTGCATGGTCACGCCGGGTTCCTTCGGCATGGATAAGACCGCTTTCTACGTCTGCGAGTCTCCGGGCGCACGTCGCGCCAAGCGCTCGGTCACACCTCGCGCGCACCTTCCTCAAACCGCCTATGGCGGGCGGTGCTCGTCGGCAGGGTCACCGAGCTTCCTCGGACTCGCGGCTAACCTCGGCCTATCTTGACCCTTCCCCGGGGCGCGCCAAGGTACTCGCCGAAGCTCACCGCCTCTTGGCCTATCTTCCTCTCCACAGCTGCAGGAAGCTTCGAGAAGGGCGTCACCCTGATCTCCAGCGACTTCTGGTAGCTGTAGGACCAGACCCCCGCCGCCCGACCGTCCACCAAGACTACGGGCGAAACCCAGCCTTGTCCCCGGTAGACTTCCTTGTGACTCCCCTCATCCACGACGCTGCTGTGAGACTTGTGTCCCAGAAGGAACGTATCGAAGCTCGGGAGGAGACGGACGTGTGGGCTCTCGAACGCAGCATCCTCGACTTCTTGGAGGTCTGACTTGAGGAGTTCCCCTTTCGCCCCATCCACCTCTACCCGCTCTGTCCTTCCCTCCAGACGTGCCCAGATCTCCCTCGCGTCACGGACGTAGAGACCCATCCACAGTGCGAAGTCAGCCACTGACGCCGGCCCGAATGCCTTCAGATACCGGAGAAGCAGTTCACTCTCGGCCTTGTCGCGGGGGATGTCCTTCCAGCTAGGCAGCCACTTGTCCGCGCGGACGTAGGTCGACTCGCTCCCGGCGCTCGGGCCGGAGCATATGACCTCTCGTGCGGCCGCAACGTGCAGTATGAAGCCGACAGAGAGAAACGATTGTCCGACCCTGACATAAGGGACTCTCCTGTTGTCTCCCCAACCGCCTCCTGCTTTGAGCGTCACCCTATACCCACGGGCCGCCAGTAGCCGTGCAATCTCCGCCCTCGACCGAGGCACGTGTATCTCCTCCATGAGCGCATCGAGCACCTCGTCGACCTGCCCTCTGGATGCGTGTGTCAGCGCCTGTTCAAGTGCATACTCAGACCTCTTGGTCGTGCCGCGCACAAACAGCGGCAGGTCGTCAGAAGGGACGAGGAACATCGTCCGCCTCATGCACCAGGCGCGTGCGAGCGTCCGTCTCTCCCAGATCGCCTCGTTCAGCCCCTGGAGCGTCGAGTCCGTCCTCGCCCACAAAGAGGCTTGGGCCGAAGAGAGGACCTGCGCCTGGGCCCCCCCGATTTCCCCCGCGACAGATGCCGCGGCACCGGGGGCGGCCCTCGCTAACAGATGCTGCCGAGAGAGCCTGAACGCGGTGACCTTCCGCGCTGAGAGCTGGATGTCGTTGTCCCCCTCTTCAGGGGTGTCGCGCGCGTATTAAGAGCGATATCCGGACGATAAGAGCCGCCAGCGGCCATGGTCCGTTCGCGCTCGGAGCTCAGGAAGGGAGGACGAGACGGCCTAGGCCTTAACCGCCTGCACGGGCAGGGGTGTATTGTGGAACTATCGAAAAAGCTGCAGTTGCCAAAGGGTGCCACCATATTTCTGAAAAACGCCCCGCGCGGACTCGTCCTTGAACTCCCAGTGTCAAGGGATGATAGTGCCGCGGCCGTTCTGGTCTTCGCAACCGACTCGGGGAGTCTCAAGGCGAACGCGAGCCCGGCGGTCGAGGCAGCGAAGGAGGACCGCCTCTCTTGGATTGCCTACCCGAAGGGAGGGCAGCTGCGCACGGACCTCACGCGGGACAGGCTCCAAGGGCTGCTTCTGCCACTCGGCATCGAAGGCGTGCGGCTCATCAGCATCGACGACGTCTGGTCAGCCATGAGATTTAGGCCAAAGCGGACTGCGTGAAGCGAGAGCGGCGGGACCGCGGTCGCTTCGACCACATCGCGATGTTACTCGACCCAGGCGGGACGGTCTCCCTCGCCCGCATGACCTCCCGTCTCTCGCGAGCCCTTCTAGCGACTCGGGGTCGCCTAGCTGGAGGACCTGAATCCAGTAGAGATTTGGGTGTCATCTTGGAAACACGGTATATAGTCTCCTTCTAGTAGGCTAGTGTTCTGAGGATGAAGAAGGCGAGGTCAGGGGGCGTCGCCAGGTGCGAGTACTGCGGCAAGAAACTCGTCGTGCAGGACGAATTCGGGGCGAACGCAGACGGGAACAGGGTGGTCTTGGAAATAGACGGCACCCAGAAGAGGGCTTGCAGGAGTTGTGCAGAGAGAATGTCTGGTGGAGCGGCGCCACCGAGTCTTCTCGGCGACGCGAAGAGTGGTCGCAAGCTCGAGCCAAGGTGAACCCCTAGGGTCCAAACGGTCCTCACTCGGACTCGCTCCCTTTCGACAGGACCGATGCTGCGGGCATTCTCGTCGGATCACTCCTCCGCAACGCCCGGCTTCACGCCTCGGTTTGCCTTACTGACTACACTTGAGGGAGGTCCCTGGCTGGGAGCGAGGCCTTCCTGAAGGGGCTATGCACCCCGACGTAGTCCCTCCCAAGCCGCTCTCGGCCCGGTCGGCCCACTAATCATAGACATGACATCGCGTGCCGTCAGATTGGATCACTTCGCCGCGGGCTTTCGTGCTCGCGGGGTGGCGCACTTCTCGGGCGCTAGTCGGGGCGAGATTAGTCTCAGCCATATATACATACTATACCCACTATAGGATACGTCAGAAATAATTAAATCGGCCCACGACCATACCGCCTGTAACCCAACAGTGGAGTAATCAGAACAACTCGTCTCCGCACAGTATGGCTGACGGAGGAGACCGCCGTAGAATCGGCGCGTTGGGCGCAACCTCTAGAAATGAAGGCCTGCTTTCTGCAGTTATCAAGCGCGCAGACCCTGAAGTCGAGGCCTGACTGTGAGAAAAAAGGGGGCGAGTACCCGTCTCCCCTAGACTGATCCCGTCAGAGTGACGAGGTACTCGGTTGTTCCGTTCGAAAAGTCCAGCGACACCGACGCGGTGGATCCTACGAATGTCCCGTGGGCAGAAGCCCGAATGATGAAGGAGCCGTTCTGGCTCGTGGTCCCTTGGCCCGAGATCGTCGCGCCGGATGGGTCCATCTGGGCCGACCCGGACGCGATGGTGTATGTGGTGCCGGCGATGGTGAGGCTACCGCCTGTGATGCTGAGAGTGTACCCCTGCGAGAGCTTGCCGGTGACTGTGAAGGTGATCGTGCCCGAGGCTGAGCCGTTGGTGTTCGATGCGCCGGCGACGTAGTACTCGCCGGACGTGCTTGCGACGGTGATCGTCTCACCTACTGTGAGGTTGACCTCGCCCTGACTTGGTCCCGAGTGGAAGTATTGCGCGGGGGGCCCTCCGTTCCACTGGAACGATGCTCCGGTCCCTTGCCACTGCCCTTGCATGGATTGAGTGTAGTTGCACTGTTGCGACTGTGATGTCGATGTAGACGTGGTGGTTGAAGTGGTGGCTGACTGTGCCGAGGCCGAAGTGGCTACTGCCAGGTAGGCTAGCAGGGCCACTGCGACCATCGCCGCTATCGCCCCGAATGTCGCTGTCTTCGCTGTTCGCGTCTTCATGCTTGTCTTCGAAACTCACAGTCGGCTGGACGTATTTACGACCTTGCGAAAATCCTTCCAAGATTGCTAGAGAATCGGTTGAGGATACGACCAAGTTTCCTGCGCCTCTCGGCTCATCCCTCCTGTCTCCGCGTGGAGCGTAGCGGCGAGCCGCGTGGAGCAATAGACGTATTATACGAGCCTCCGGCAACCCCCGTGCATGACCGTCACGGAGGGGCTTCCGGGCTTGCGAAGCTATGTGGACGCCGTCAACGACCAGCTCGGAGAGCTCTCACTGACGTCTGGTTCCTCAGACATCGAGAAGGCTGTGTCAGACGCTCTCTCGCTAGGGGGGAAGAGAGTGAGGGCCACCCTGGCTCTCCTGTGGTGCGAGGTCTACTCGGGGGACTTCAGGCGCGCTGTGCCTCTCGCGGCTGCGTACGAGCTGGCGCACGCGAGCGCCCTGGTGCAGGACGACATCATCGACAACTCAGCCATGAGACGGGGGACCGACTCGATAGTCGCGAAGTACCGCCTGCCGACTGCCATCCTCGCGTCAGACCTGCTTCTTTTCAATGTCCCGCGGATGGTGGCGAAGTACAGCGACCTTGGCGGCGCCAGGCTCGCGAAGCTCTTCGACCTCGTCGGCGAGGCGTGCAGGGCCACGACCTGGGGCGAGTTCCTCGACCTGCAGCTAGGACAGGCCGCTTCGGGGACGGAGAGCGAATACGAGGAGATGATCAGGCTGAAGACCTCCACGCTCCTCAGCGCACCCTGCGCGAGCGGCGCCATCGTGGGCGGCGCGACGGAGGAGGAGGCTGCCGTAGCGAGTACATACGGCGAGGCTTTGGGGATGGCGTACCAGATACAGGACGACACGCTTGATCTCATGGGCGACGAGGCTGCCTTGGGCAAGCCGCTCTTCACCGACCTCCGCGCCGGCAAGAAGAGCTTGATCCTGATTCACTGTTCCAGCCACTGCTCGGCTGAGGACAGGAGGTTCATCTCTGGGCTCGCCGACAGCGCAGCCCCCTACACGGGGGCCCAGGTCGCAAGACTCAGGGGGCTCATCCGTTCCTGCGGTTCTGCCGAGTACGCGCGGGAGAGGGTGCTCAGCTATACGAGTGAGGCCAAGAGGGCCTTGGGGTCCGTACGCGACGGGATCCCGAAGTCTCTGCTGATGGGACTGACGGACTATCTCGCCACGCGTTACTCGTGAGAGTTCCATAGGCTGAGGCGGGCCCTAGGAAGGAGCGGCTTGACCAGGGTCCATGATGAATACTGAGGCCGCGACGACGGAGGTCCATACCCCGCTATCCCCCACGGCCGACTGCGTGTTGTTGGTCGTCCTGATAATTCGCCCCGAGGCCTTGAACACCTGCTCCTTCTCGTTCCAGTCGGCGTTGACATCGAAAGGTATCCCCATGGTCGTGGCAAGCATGGATGCCGCGAGGTCCTCCGCGTACTCCCCAGCCGCCTCGTCCGTCTCACCGAACGAGTGATGCTCCGAAAGGTAACCGAACTCCTCGGGGTTCGAAGGCAGCGCGAGCCCGATTGAAGCCGCTATCAGCCTGTGGTCCTCGTTGGTGGAGTTCCGCGCTAACACAAGGAAGACGATCTCGCCGGGTTTGAGCATGGAGATCCCCTGTTCGCGTGTAATCTTCGTGCACTTCGGAGGTACGATGCTCGAAACGCTGACGAGGTTGCACTGGCTGATCCCCGCATCGCGGAGCGCTTCTTCGAATGACGCAAGATTCTCCTTGTTCCTCCCAACGCCCTTCGTGAGAAAGTAGTACTTCGGTACTAGGTTCACGAGACAGAACCCGGACTTGCCACCTTTCTAAATCTCGCCCCGAACGCATGGGGCATCGAGGGAGGGGCGACCGGCTGGACCTGGCGCGGCCGAGTGTTCATAAGACGTCATCCCTCGCGACGCGGAAGGGGTCCGAGGCGAGGGTGGCTTCAAGGTTTTCTCATGACAGGCTCTTGATGCTGGGGATCGTGTGCATCGTCGCCCTGAACGTAGTCACCTTCGCGCAGGCCTACCCGGAGACTTTTCGCGTTGACTCGGGGTGCTGCAGCACGCGAGTCCTCGCAAAGGACTTCTCCGCGTACTACGTCGGGGCGTGGAGGCTCTTCCACGATCCCGCGAACGTCTACACATCGGGCGCCGTCCCCGATGGGGGTCCCGTGATACTACCGCAACCGGAGTCATTCAAGTATCTCCCTTCCTTCTTGTTGGTCGTTTCGCCGTTACTTCTGCTCCCTTACCAGGCGGCGCTCGTCGCGTTCGACCTGTTTCAGCTCCTGCTCGTCCCCGCCATCGCGTTCCTCACGTACAGGCTCGTCAGAGCGAAGGGGGCGGTCGCCACCCTGGTGGTCACGGCCGCAGTACTGCTCCAGCCGTCCCCGAGCCTCCAGTGGGGCCTGTCTGTGACGTACTTCTGGCAGTGGGGGGAGGGTCAGTCGAAGGTCCTCGAGACGTTCCTGTTGGTCCTCTCTTTCTACCTCGGTTCGCGTTCAAAACCGGCCCTGTCGGGCGCTAGTCTCGGGGTCGCAGCGTTCGACCCGCGGTTCGTCCTGATTTCCGTCCCTGTTTTCTGCGTTTACAACAGGGGAAAGCTCTGGAGAGCGTCAGTCGGGGCGCTTCTGGTCTGCGCGGCGTCGAATGCCCCTCTCGTCATCCCTGGGGTGGCCGTCGGTTTTGCGCACATGGTCTGGGACTCGGGCCTGTCTACGCCGTTCTACTACTACAGCTACATTCCGTTGGCCGCCGTAGTGTGTTTCACGGCCCTCAACGCGAGAGCCATCGCTCGGATGTTGACGTCGCGGAAGGAGGGTTCTTCCCCTTCTCAGGGGCTTTGACGACTGACCGGGAGGAGAGACCAGACTTCGGTGCACTGTTCCCCCCTAACACCATGCGTTGCGCCGCGGGCAGCCGGCGTCGCGGACTCGGCCCTTCGGACCTGAGTGCTAAAAGCGCTACCAACAGGAAGAGCAGCGAGAGCGCGAGGACGACAAGCTCGAAAACCCACAGGTTGACCTCCCCTGCAAATGGGACGGTGGCGTCGAGCATCCCCATCGGGAGTGCGGCGGCTAGGTAGCGTCTCCTTCTCGTGGCCGCGGCTAGCGCGCAGAGAGTCCCCCATGCGCAGTGCGCCATTATCGACGAGATCCTTTCCATCGCGCCCATGATGGCGGAGGAGGTGGCCGAAGCAAGTGACGAGAAGTAGGACGCGGGAAGC
>JASHOZ010000062.1 GCA_030038395.1 Nitrososphaerales archaeon | reverse complement strand
GACCTGTTCTCGTCGTACCCCTGGTTCAGGAACTTCTGCTCGAACTCGTCCCCGAAGGAGATGTACTTCAGGTCCGATCCGGTGAGGCCGGCCTTGCCCACTATCTCGGCCAGGGCGCGGAGCTCGATGGCGCGGGCGTACGCGTTGTACAGCTGGTTGCCCACCTGGTGGTGGTCTGCGCGCGCCCTCCCCTCCTTGATTACGTGCCCGAGCGCGGGGCCCATCAGCCTGCTGAGACTGGAGAGGACGTAGACCGGGGGGTAGATGCCCTTCCTGAATAGCTCGCGGCCCAGGAATATCTGTCCTTCAGTGATGTATCCCGTCAGGTCTGCGATGGGGTGGGTCACGTCGTCGCTCGGCATGGTGAGGATAGGCATCTGCGTGATGCTCCCGTCCATCCCCTTTATCCTGCCTGCGCGCTCGTAGTTCATCGCCAGGTCGGTGTAGAGATACCCCGGGAATCCCTTCCTCCCCGGGACCTCCTCCCTCGCGGCAGAGATCTCGCGGAGAGCCTCGCAGTAGTTGGTGATGTCGGTGATGATCACCAGGACGTGCATGTGCAGCTCGAAGGCGAGATACTCCGCCGCTGTCAGCGCGACGCGGGGGGTGATGATTCTCTCGATCGCCGGGTCGTCTGCCAGGTTCAGGTAGAGGATGCTCCTCCGCATCGCTCCCGACTCGGCCAGAGTCCGCTGGAAGAAGGTCGCGTCGCCGCTCGAGACTCCGACGGCCGCGAAGACGACCGCGAACTCTTCCCCCTCCCCGACGACGGTCGCCTGCCGGGCTATCTGAGCCGCAAGCATGTTGTGAGGCATGCCTGCCCCCGAGAAGATCGGGAGTTTCTGGCCCCTGACGAGCGTCAGCATCCCGTCTATGACCGAGACCCCCGTCTGGATGAGGTCCGTGGGGTACTCCCTCCTTTCGGGGTTGATAGGAGCGCCGTTCACGTCAAGGAAGCTCTTTGCTACAGGCTCTGGGAGCCCGTCCAGGGGCCTGCCGAGTCCGTCGAACACTCTCCCGAGGAGCTGGTCAGAAACAGGGAGCTGCATGGTGCGCCCCAGGAACCGCGCCTTCGTTCCGCTTATCGAAAGGCCGGAGGTCCCCTCGAAGACCTGCACCACCGCCTTTCCGAAACCGGTCTCGAGGACCCTTGCGAGCCTCCTCTTCCCTTCGTTGTCCTCGATCTCGACGAGCTCGTCGAAGGCAGCCTTGTCGACGCCGTCGACGACCAGAAGTGGCCCCCTGATCTCCGCCACTTTGCTGTATTCCAGGCCCGATGACTGCTTGCTCATGCAACCTTCGCCCCCGGCGCCTTCGACAGAGCCGCGAACTCGTCGACCATCTGCCGCGAGAGCGACTCGAGGCTCCCCAGGTCGTCACCCTTTATCGCGAACTTCGCCCTGAGCATTGGGGCTATCACCTGCATCCCCCTTATTCTGGGGAGGGGGACGCCGTCTCTCAGCGCCTTCAGGGCCTCCTGGTGGTACTGGACGAACATCCTCATCATCATGAACTGCTTCTGCGGGCTGCAGTACGCGTCCACGTCGTCGTAGGCGTTCTGCTGCAGGAACCCGATCTGTATCATCCTGGCGACGTCGAGGATGAGCTTCTCTTCGTCTGGGAGGGCCTCGGGGCCAAGGAGGCGCACGATCTCCTTCAGGGCGTCCTCACGCTGCAATATCCCGTACGCGGCCGCCCGCGTGGCGAGCCAGTCCTTGTCCACCCTCTCCTTCCACCACTTGCTCACCGACTCGATGTACCCAGAATACGAGCTCATCCAGTTGATCGAAGGATAGTGCCTCGAGTACGCGAGCCTCGCGTCGAGCGACCAGAACGTCCTCACGAACCTGATCGTCTGCGACGTGACTGGCTCGGTGAAGTCTCCTCCCGCGGGCGAGACCGCGCCGATCAGCGTGATTGACCCCGTCCTCGACGGCGTCCCCAGCAGCTCCACTCGCCCGGCCCTCTCGTAAAACTCAGCCAGCCTGGATGCAAGGTATGAGGGGTATCCTTCCTCGGCCGGCATCTCTTCGAGCCTGCCGCTGATCTCGCGGAGCGCCTCCGCCCAGCGACTGGTCGAGTCCGCGACCAGGACGGTGTCGTAGCCCATGTCTCTGTAGTATTCGGCCATGGTGACGCCGGTGTATATGCTGGCTTCCCTAGCGGCGACAGGCATGTTGCTGACGTTCGCGATGAGAATCGTCCTCTCCATTAGCGGCCGCCCCGTCTGAGGGTCTATGAGCTCCGGGAACTCCACCAGCACCTCAGTCATCTCGTTCCCGCGCTCCCCGCACCCGATGTGGAAGACGACTTTCGCGTCTGCCCACTTGGCCACGGAATGGAGGGTCACGGTGTTGTGCAGAAGGATCGGCTGGTGCCCTCCCACGAAGTTGTGGAAGTCTGGCACCGTGATGTCGTAAACGATCTGTCCGCCTTCGATGGTCTGAATCTCTTCTATTCTGTCAACGAAGACGACCTCCAGGGCTTCGGCTAGCTGCGCCATCCTCGCTGCGATGCCCTCGGATCGCCCGCCGAGCCTGACCAGCTCCTGGAACTTCGAGATGCCAAGCCTTTCGCCGCCACGGACGTAGTTCTCCACATCCTTGGGACTGAACCCTGACCTGAGGAGGTTGGCGTCCAACGGGACGACGTCTCTCGTTTGACTCGTCAAGTCCTTCGTCGCATGGTCGACGATCGCGGATACCTTGCCGACCGTTCCGTGGATCTGCTGCAGCTCCGTCCCTTCGAGGAAGTTCCGCAGCTCCTTGACGCTGCTCACGATGAGCCTCTTCCCGCGCCGCCTCCCTCCCCCTATAGAGTAGAGGACCCCGAGACGGGTGAGCAGGTAACACATCCCGTCTATCAGAGCAGGCGACTCTGAGGAGATCTCGAGCGTCCCCTGACTGAACGAGCCGTCGCCTAGGTAGTATCCACGGATGAAGCCCGCGACGACTCCATCAGGCGACCTCAGTATGGCAGGAGGCACGACCGCGTTGCGTGACTTGTAGCCCGCAGGGAAGCCCAGACTCCTCAGCAGGCGTATGACTACGACGCTCCTGACCGACAGACCGTCTACCGTTCTGAACCGTTTCGGTACGGCTCTGAGGCCGAAGAGGGTCGACGTGAGCTCCGCGAACCGTCGCAGAAGGCGGGGGTCGTTGTTGAAGAAGCGGATCTCTCTTCCGGCAATCATTCCGTCGGAGAGCAACAGGCCGAGGAACTCGGCGAAGTCTCCGTCCAAGACCGAAGGTATCGTTGCGCTCCTACTGGTTCTCTCAGTGCCGACAGAAGAGAGCACGGGCTTCTCCAGCCCTGCCAGTGCGTACAGCCGCGTCACGAAGGAGGTGGTAGGTCTGTTGGGACCGTTGAGATAACCCCTGACGACGACTTCCGAGGCCCCCAATTCTTGAGAAAGTGCTTTGACCGAGCCAAAGACCTGAGCCTGCTGGCGGATGGTTTCTCTGACGAGGCCTACCACTGAAGCCTCCGCCACGCGTCCTTCGACCGAGTACGGGTCAATTGCTTGAGGGGTTCCTCTGAGAGGGACTCTCCTGGGCAGTGCTATGTAGTCGCCTACGTTCATCTGGGCGGCGACCGTCTCTTCGAACCTGCCGTCGGATCTGAAACGGAAGAGCTTGTGGGCAGGGGTGACTCTGGCCGTCCTGCCGCTCGCCGTACGGATGCTGACCAGACTGTCAGTCTTGCCCCTGTACACGTGTGATATCTCCTGCTCCACGATCGAGGACCCGTCGAACGCCATCACAGCGACACCTCTGGCAGGGATGAACGACTCTGCGTCGCCGTCGTCGTTCCCCGAGCCGTCAGCGAACATCATGTAGAGCTCCTCGATGGGCATAAGGCGACCGTCTGAAAGCATGACTGGCGTGCCCGCGGGGACGCACTTCCCCGTCCCGAAGGCGCCGGGAATCGCGCCTGTCCCTCCCTTCGCCATCGGGAAGAACGAGTCGAGGACGCGCTGTCCCGTCATCAGAGGAATCTCCGGGTCGAGTCTCTCGCGGATGGGTCGTGGAGTCCTCACCGGCCACCTATGATGCAGCATGAGCTCGTGTGTCTTCCCCGACTTGTCCTCCGCCGTGACCACTGTCTCGCCGATCTTGTAGCTCCCTGCGCTTGCGACGTCTTTCACCTTGGCGTGCGGCACCGCGGGAGGAGCGAGTATCTTGTGGTCTATCAGGGGGGTCTCTGGGACACTGCCGAGTATGCTCCCGCCGGTTATCTCGTCCCCCTTCTTGACTGAAGGGGTGAACTTCCACTGCTTCTCGAACGAGATCGAGTCGGCCGAAACACCGCGCGTTATGAAGGCGCCGGCTTTCTTGGCTATGACGTCAAGCGGGCGCTGGAGGCCGTCGTAGATTGTCCCGATCATGCCAGGGCCGAGCGTGGTGGACAGGGGCTGTCCCGTCCCGAGCACGGGCTCGCCCGGTCTCAGGCCGCTTGTCGACTCGTATACCTGCACGAATGCGACGTCCCCAGTTAGCTTGATCACCTCGCCGATGAGCTTCTCCTCTCCCACCTGCGTGACCTCGAACATCTTGGCGGCGGCCATCCCGGAGGCCTTGACGGCAGGTCCGGAGATCCATTCGATCCTTCCTTTCACCACCAATGGATGCTCTTTCGGTTCCCCTAAACAAGCGGCTTATAATTATTGGTCGGGTGGAACTTGAGAACTGCCGCCACGCGGTGGCACTTGGGTCGGAGGCCCTACGCTTTCAGTCGGTCGACAGCGTTGCCGAGACTTCCATCCGGAGCGTCGGTCTCATCCGTTCGAGCCTGGCTTCGAATGTGTTGTCGAACCTTGTCGAGCCGTCCTCCGAGGTCATGACCACGCCTCCCGAGGTCTCGATAGGCTCGCTGGCGAGCGCCATCCTGGACTGCCCGCCCTCGACTTTGCCGATGGCAGACGAGACGGCCCTCCTGTCACTCTGCCTGCAATACACCTTCGCCTTCTGGCCGAGGACCTCGGACCCTTCCTTCAACAGGACGGCCAGCGCCTTCTCGTACCGAGCGTCGGGTATGGCTGCGAGCTCCTTCGTGGCCTTCTCGAACACGTCTACGACGGCATTCTCCAAGACCCTCAGCTGCGCATTCCGGGCCTCGAGTTCCGCGCCTCCGACGACCTGCCTCCTCAGCGACTCGGCCTGCTTGACGCTCCCGTCGAGGATCTTCGTCACAGCCGCCTTAGCTTCGCGCTTCGAGGCCGCGAGGGTTGCGAGCGCCTGCTTCTTCCCCTCCTCCAACTGGACGAGCAGCTCGCCTTCGAACTGGCCCGAGACTGTCTCTAGCGTATCCGACACCGCACTTCCCACTCGCATCAGACTCCTAGGATGCTCCTCAGCATGACTCGATAGTCGACCTTCTCCTTCTTGCTCCCCGGGCCCGGGAGCTCGTAGATCAGCGGCGTCGGCCTCTGAGCTTTCAGCGACCGTAGCTCCGCATCGAGAGCCTTCGAGACCTCGTCGCTCACCATTATCAGCCCGACCTGCGGGTCGGTCACCAGCTTCTGGATCCGTGAAAGCGCCTCGGCCGGGGACGAGACGTACTCCCCTCCGACTCCCGAGAGGACGAATCCCGTGACGAAGGCCTTGCCTCCGACCGCTACGACTTTCATCTGGGTTCACCGAGCAGACGGCCAACGACGCCCTCGACCGCTCTCGTCCTTCTCCTGGAGATTGAACTCTCGAGGACGTTCTGCGAGGACTTCCCACGCTCGCCTATCGCCTTGGCTTCCGCCTCGGCTTCTTGTTTGACCGTCGCGAGTCTCTCCGATGCCTGCCTCTCCGCCTTCGCAATGGCGCGCGCCTTCGCCGCCTCTGCCAGAGCCTCCGCCTCCTTCGCCATGGCCCCCCTAGCCTTCAGCATCTCTGCCTCTATCCTGTCGAGCTCCGACTCGTATTCTACGAGCGCCTTGACGGTAGATTCCACCTGAGAGCTCAAAGAAGGTGCTCCATTCGAGCCGCGAAATTCGATAATTAAACGTTGGTCGAGACAGGGTCGCTATGACTCGTTCGTAGCGCCAGCCCCGCTCCAGAGCGCTCCTCACTCGGAGGAGCCAGTGCGGTAGCCGTAGCCGTCGCAGCAGAGGATCAGGTCGCCTCTCGCTTTGCCGGCCCCCGACGGCGGTCTCTGCCCACCGACCTTGGATGACGCCTCGGCCGCCCCCGTCTCCAGGCAACGCTCGCTTTCGTCCGCTTTTCTCTCGACAGTCTCATCAATCTCCATCAGCTGGACGCCGGCACTTTTCTGCTGGTGGTTTCTGTCTGACCCCAACCTTGCCCTGATCAAGCTGCCATCGTGGATAAGCCATGCCGACATGCACCAGTGTAGCAAGGCCGAGCATCGCGCTCTGGCGGGAATTCGGGCAGAGGGGTGGAGCGGTGGTAATCGGAGGATAGGTGCAGGCTCCCGATGGTGAGGCCCTGGCGGGCGGGCGTGGCTCGGATAAATAGGCACGATTCCGGCGAGAACGTCTGCCGTAATGCGAAGGGTCTACCTTGGAGTCTTCGGTTCTGGCTTGGGGCACGCGACGAGGGTCCTCGATATCGCAGGGAGGCTCCGCCACGAGGAGAACGTGATCAGGCTCTCCTGTTCAGGTCAGGGACTGGGCTATATCAGGGCACATTGGCCTGACGCGGACGTAGTCGAGTGTCCGCCAATTGACGTGGAGTGGACGGAGCAGGGAAGCTTCGCATCGGGAGCCTTCCTCAACCACTTTCCCATGCTGCTCAGGTCGTTCATGAGGCAGGTGTTCTTCGAGGCAGAGAACGTATCCAAGTTCGAGCCGACCGTGGCGATGTCCGACTCCAGGCTCTCAGCCGTTCTTGCTGCCAAAGCGAACTCGGTTCCCGTCATCACAATTCTGAATCAATTCAAGGTAAACCTCCCTCCGCGCTTCAGAGGGAATGTCATGGGAGAGTTGTACGAGAGAATCGCCGGGGATGTCCTCGGACTGCTGTGGTCGCTGAGCGAGGAGGTCCTTCTGACCGACCTCCCGCCTCCGTACACCATCGGCGAAGCGAACATCGCGGGGACGGATGTTTCGAACATCGTGAGATACGTGGGCTTCACCTCGCCCGTCAAGGGGAAGGGTGAGGAGAGCTTGCGGAGGGCAAGAGAGATGGTGGGACTCGATGGCCGGCCGCTAGTGTTCTTCCAAATCAGCGGCCCCGACGCGACAAAGGGGAGGTTCGCCGAGGTCGCAGTCAGGTCGGCGGCAGAACTGGCGGACAGGTACAAGGTCGTGCTCTCTATGGGATACCTAGGTGGCTCGGGGGAGCCCAGACAGCTGGCGGGTGGAGGACTGTTGTACGACTGGTGCCCCATCAAGGACGAGCTCTTCGAGCTCTCTGACGCGTTGGTGGCGAGGTCGGGCCACAGAACGATAGGCCAGTGCATCGACGCCGGGAAGCCCGCGGTTCTTGTCCCGATTCACAACCACTCGGAGCAGCTGGGCAACGCGGAGAAGTTCCAGCGCCTGGGACTGGGAATGGCGATCCCGCAGGAGAGGCTGACGGCGGAGATGCTGGCGGAGGCGGTCGTGTCATGCGTTAGCGACCCCAAGTACCGAGAGAAAGTCGAAGCCGTGAGGCGGGTCTCCGCGAGGTTCAACGGGTTGGAGAGCTGCGTCGAGGCGATCGAGTCGTACAGATGAGCAGGAACGACGCAGAGGCTCAGGTTAGAGCGAGGCTGCGAAGCGCTCGAACTCTCTCAGCGCTTCCGGCGTGCCGACTTCGTAGAACCTATCCCTCACGGGGAAGGCGAGGAGCTCTTGGCGCGCCACAAGCTCGCCATAGAAGTCCTCCTCGCCGAAGAACATGCCTGAGGGTATGAGAGCGAGCGCCCCCTTGCGTAGGGCAGTAACGCCGAAGTTGATATGATCGAGCCTGGAGTCGCCGCTCGTCTTGTCGTAGCTCGTCACGAGCCCGTCTCCAACGGCCACGTCACTTCTGCCGTACTTGCCGTGGTTCTCGTAAACCGCCATCGCTGCAAGTCTGTGCGACGCGAGCAGGGTCTCCATCAGGGCGCGGTAGTCTGCTCTGAGATACGCGTCGCCGTAGGTGACGAAGAAGGAATCCCCGAGCATCGCCTCCGCCCGCTTGATGGCCCCAGCCGGGCCAAGGAGCTCGCTGCCGTCGCGGCTGTAGCTGATCCTGACGCCCCACTCGCCGCCGTCTCCGAAGTATTCCTCGATCTTCTCTCCGAGATACCCCACGCAGAGGACGATGTCGGTTATCCCGTATCCTCTGAGGAGCACGAGCTCATACTCCAGGAACGGCTTACCCCCGACCGCCACCATCGCCTTTGGGACCGTCCTGGTCACAGGCCTCAGTCGTGTGCCGAGCCCCCCCGCAAGTATGACGACCTGCATGCCAGCGCTTCCTCCGGTCATCCCGCCCCTCGAAGGCTACACGTTGTAAATGACTTTGCTCCCCTCGAAGTCGAATCTGAATCTCATCTCTGACAGCCCCTGGCTGACGAGCGCAGCGCGCACCTTCTCCCTCCCCTCGTCGCAGTATAGCATCAGGAAGCCCCCTCCGCCTGCGCCCACTATCTTTCCCCCTATCGCTCCCTTCTCTCTCGCAGTCGAGTACCAAGCGTCTATCTGGGAGGTGGTCGCGTTATCGATGACGCCCCTCTTCACCTCCCAGTGCTCGTGGAGCAGCTCCCCGAACCTCCTCAGGTCGCCTGCCTCCAGTGCCCGCTTGCTTTCCTTCCCGATCTCCTTGATTCTGTGCATCTTCTCGACCGCTTTCCCGTCGTCCTCCACCACCTTCTCTTGCTGCCTGACTAGGATTTCGCCCGCTTTGCGCGTGATGCCAGTGTAGAACATCATTATCGCGTACTCGAGCTCCGAGAGGGTGTGGTCCGAAATCCTGAGCTCCTCGGATGAGACGTTCCCCCTCGTGTCGATTTCGTACGACCTGATGCCGCCGAGGCTCGCGGTGTACTCGTCCTGTTTCCCTGAGGGCTCGTGCAGCCTGTTGATCGCGATGTCGCAAGCGATCTCTGCCAGCTGCTCCGGGGTCTTGGCTATCCTCTGGTGCGCGTACAGAGCGTTCAGCAGCCCGACGGTGAAGCTCCCCGAGGATCCGAGGCCGGTCGCCGCAGGGACGTCTGCAAGAGACACAATCTCGAGCCTGTCAACGATTCCCAACAGCCTCAGCGACTCGCGAGCGGAGGGATGGTGAATCTCTTCAGGCGAGCCGACGGTCTCCGTGCGGCTGTAGCTGAGCCTTATGCCGGGCTCGAACCTGTCGTTGACCACGATGTGCATATACTTGTTGACCGCACCCGACACGAAGAACCCGCCGTACCTCGTAAAGTAAGCGGGAAGGTCTGTTCCGCCGCCTCCGAGCGACAGCCTGAACGGTGTTCTTGAGACAATCAAGAGGCCTGAGAGCCTCCAAACTCCGCCGCCGCCGGAGATATTTAACCAATCCCGGCGGTACCCTGGCAGGCTTAATTGAGGCTTTGACGTGGGCTTTCCAGATGTCGCGCACTGACGAGTATCTGAAGGAGGTCTCAGGCATAGCGGCGAAACTTGACAGGGGATCGATTGACAAGGCGGTCGGCATACTGTACGAGGCTTGGAAGGACGACAGGCAGATCTTCGTAGCCGGCAACGGAGGGTCGGCGTCGACCGCGACTCATCTGGCCTGTGACCTCGACAAGTGGGTCTCGGACGGGGCGGCCAGAAAGTTCCGCGCTTTCGCGCTGGTCGACAACATTCCTCTGGTGAGCGCCCTCACCAACGACTCCGGATGGAGCGACGTATACTATGAGCAGCTCCGGAACTTCTTCCGCCGTGGGGATGTATTCGTCGCGATCAGCGTGCATGGTGGCTCAGGGAGCGACAGGGCAGGTCCCTGGTCCCAGAACCTTCTCAAGGCTGTCAGGTATGCGAAGGACAACGGCGGGAAGGTGGTCGGACTCGCCGGATTCGACGGCGGCGCGCTCAAGGAAGCCGCGGACGCCTGCGTGGTTGTCCCCGCCGACTCCACCCCTCACGTGGAGGGAATGCACCTCGTGCTGACGCACCTGATGTGCGAGCAGTTGAAGGGACTGATATCCAAGGCGCGCGACAACGGCCGCTACTGACCCGTTAGGCCGGCGGCTCCGCGAAAGCTCTATGCGACCAATTTGGCAGCGTCATGCCGCACGGACTGAGTGACCTGACTCGCCCGCCAACAGGCCAGGGACCTGTCTGAGTGAAGAGACCAGGAAGTCCGGTTCTGCGTGCTCCTTCTCAATCAGGCTCGCCATGAACGTGGTCGAGTGGCCGAGAAGGACTGTCTTGCACCCTGCGGCTCGTCCCGCTTTCACGTCGACAAGCGAGTCGCCAACGAAGTAAGACTGGCGCAGGTTCAGTCGCAAGTCTCTGGCAGCCTGTAGGAGCAGCCCAGGTTTCGGCTTCCTGCAGTCGCAGTCCAGCCTGTACTTCGCAACCAGTGCTTCAGGATGGTGCATGCAGTAGTACTCGCCATCGAGGTGCCCGCCGTGCTTTGCCAGCTCTTGTCTGACCTTCGCGTTCATCCTTCGGAGCTCGGCCATAGTCAACTGGCGCTTTGCAACCCCAGGCTGGTTCGACACAAGTATGACGCTGAAGCCCAACTCTTTGATCCTCCTGATGGATTCGCCCGCGTAGGGGAAGACACGCAGGCTGGCTGAGGACAGGGGGGCGTTAACGCGCCCCTCCTCCGCGTCATAATCCAGGTCATTCAGCACGCCATCGCGGTCGACAAACACCGCCCGCCTCCGGCGATGCCCTCCGCTCAGCGCTCCGTTGGTTGCCGTCAGCGGGACCCGCCGTCTCGGCCTTATCTCTGTTGCTGCAGTGGCCGGCGGGCCCGTCACATGTTCAGCTCGTCCTCTGCCCCGACCGAGGGTGGAGCACAGAGCCAGACACTGACAAATTCTTATAGCCACTGACCCGAAACCGCGCCAGCCGCTTGGTCCAGTTTTTCCTCGACACGGCCTCGGTGTCCGAGATCGAGGAGTTCGTCAGGTGGGGGGTAGCTGATGGAGTGACCACTAACCAGAAGATCTTCCTTTCTGAAGGCAGTGTCGACTTCAAGAAACGCATCCTCAGGATTTGTGATATTGTCGATGGGCCGGTCAGTGTCGAGACGACGAGGAGTGAGGTCAAGGACCTGCTCAGAGAGGCCAGAGAGTACGCATCCTGGCACAAGAGCGTCGTCGTGAAGGTGGCGATGTATGGCGACGGAAGAGGGCTCGAGGTCGTACGACAGCTCACCAAGGAGAAGATCAAAACGAACATGACTGTCATGATGACATTCAACCAACTCGTGCTCGCGGCCAAGGCCGGGGCGACTTACGCGTCGCTGTTCTTCAACAGGTCGAAAGAGGCGGGCGAGAACCCCCTGCAGATAATCAAGGACTACGTGGCCCTCGCGAAGGACGGCGGAGTGCGCGCCAAGCTGATAGTTGGGAGCATCAGAACTCCGGAGGACGTCGCGCAGGCCGTTGCCGCAGGCGCGCATATCATCACGGTGCCTGCCAAGATCCTCCGAGAGATGCCGGCGAATAGGCGGACAGACGAAACGATAGCCGAGTTCGACAAGGCGTGGACTGAGTTCCTCGACATCCAGAAACGCGGGAAGGCACAGGTCTAGCCGCGCGGCTCAACGCCACGCTCTGCGCATGACGCAACGCTTGTTTGGGCGTTCGGCGGGGGTCGCGAGGGATTGAAGAAGGCCCTAGTAACGGGCGGGCTCGGGTTCATCGGGAGCCACCTCGTCGACCGCCTTCTGGACGAGGACTGGCGCGTCGTCGTCCTTGACAACCTTCTCACCGGGAGGCGCTCCAACCTCAGCCAGCACAAAGGCGACTCGCGCCTGAAGGTGGTCACCGGCGACGTGCGGAACAGGGCGACGGCTTCCAGGTGCATGGGCGGGTGCGACGCGGTCTTCCACCTTGCCGCGCACGCCTTGATGCGAGTAAGCCTCCGCGACCACCAAGCGGACCTGCAATACAACATCATAGGAACGCTCAACGTCCTCGAGAGCATGCTCTCAGAGGAGGTCCCTCACTTCGTGTTCGCTTCCACCTCCGCCCTCTATGGTGAGGCAGAGGTGACCCCGACTCCCGAGACATATTCCGGGATCCAGACCTCGCTCTATGGCGTGGCCAAGCTGGCAGGCGAGGGGTATGCGTCGGCGTTCGCCGGGTTCAGCGGGATCAGCGCTTGGGCGTTCAGGTTCGGAACAGTCCTAGGAGAGAGATGCAGGAGGGGCGCGATATGGGACTTCGAACATAAGCTGATGCGCGACCCGTCACGTCTGGAGATCCTCGGGGATGGAAGGCAGCGGAAGGACTACCTCTCCGTCTCCGACTGCATCGAAGGCGTCATGGTGGGCTATGAAAAGGGCAAGAACAGGGTGAACGTCTTCAACCTCGGCCTTCAGGAACAGACGTCCGTCGACGAGCTCGCTGACTTCGTCATCGAGGAAATGGGCCTGAAGGGGGTGAGGAAGGCATACACCGGGGAGAGGAGGGGGTGGGTCGGAGACAACCCTGTTGTGTACCTCTCAACTCAAAAGATCAGGGACCTCGGCTGGAAGCCGCGTTCGACCCCCGAAGAAGCCATCAGGCAGACGGCCCGATGGACTCTAGAAGAAATCGGCTGGAAGGGCGGCCGGCAGCCGTCCCGGGGGCATTGAAGTGGCGAAGGTCGTCGTTACAGGAGGCGCCGGCTTCCTGGGAAGCCATATGGCCAGCAAGCTCGCGGGGCTGGGGGACGACGTCGCGATAATAGACGACTTCTCGTCTGGGATAAAGGAGAACCTGCGCGATCTTGGAGTCCGCAGCGAGGTCACCGTCGGCGACCTCCGGAACTACGATGTCGCGAAGAAGGGGCTCCGTGGTGCCGACACGGTCTACCACTTCGCCGCCGAGGTCGGGAGCGCGAGCTACCTGCACGGCTCGAACGAACGAGAGCTCTACTCGCTCCAGGCGAACCTCGTGATAGACGCCAACGTGTTCAAGGCAGCGCTCGAGAACGGAGTGAAGATGGTAATCTTCGCCTCGAGCGTGTCCGTATACCCGTTCGACGAACAACTGAAATCCAGCGCGAAGTTCAGAGAGGAGGACTCGGAACGGAAGGTGAACCCCGAAGGAGGTTACGGGTGGGCGAAGTACATCGCGGAGAAGCAACTCGAGCTCATGCCCGGCGTGTCGTACGGAATCGCGAGAATCTTCCATGCGTACGGCAAGAACATCTACCTGAGACCAGACAGGAGCCAGGTCATCGCGTCTCTGATCAGGAAGGCGGTCATGTACCCCAAAGAGGACTTCGTGGTGTGGGGAGACGGCAGCCAGAAGCGCTGTTTCGTGTACATCGACGACGCGATGGACGCGATCTTACGCCTGGAAGCGCACGTGAAAGCGAAGGGGAGCCTCACGGTCAACATAGGGACGACCGAAGAGGTCAGCGTACGGGAGGTCGCTGAGCGGGTGACCGCGCTTTCAGGGAAGAGGATACCGCTCAAGTTCGACCCCTCCAAACCCACGGGGGCCAAGAGCCGCGAGCCGGACCTAGCGAGGGTGAAGGGGGTGCTCGGCTGGAACCCGACGACGTCGTTCGCTGATGGGCTCGCGAGGACCTTCGAGTGGGCCGAAGGAAGGCTGTTGAAGGGCTAGTCAGTCTCGTCGCTTTGTCAGGAGCTTGAGCTGCGCAAGGGCCTCGCCCAAGACGACGATGCTCAGGAGGTAGTCGTGGATGCTGACGGACTCGTTGTCTGTATGAGACAGAGTCCCCTCCCCCGCTCCGTACGTGACGCAGGGTGCGTGCCTCGCGGACGCGTAAGTGTTCATGTCGCCGGTGCCTGTCTTTTTCAGGAGAACGGGTTTCCCGCTAGTCCGGAGAAGGATCCCGCGCTGGAAGGCCCTGACCAGGGGGGAGGAGGCGGGTGACTCGCATGCCTCGGTGGACTCGCCGAACTCGTGCTCGACGGTCAGCTTTCTGCGGGCAGATAAGTCGCCCAAGATCCCCTTCAGAGCGGTCCGGACTTCGGCGCAACTCAGCCCTGGAGGGACCCTGACGTCGAAGGTGAGCTTCGCGCTGCGCGGAACGACGTTGTGGGACTCGCCCGCGGTGACCTGGGTCACAGACACCGACAGCGAGCGATAGTGGTCTCCTTCGACTGTCATCCTGCGCTCGTAGTCCCGGAGGACCCCGACCAGCTCGAGAGCCTCGTCGAACGCGCTGCGGTGTGCCCAGGCGGAGCCGGCGTGGCCCCCTGCCGTCTCGAGTGCGACCTTGAGGGTCATCCGCCCTCGATATGCCACCGTGACCCTCTCGGCGCCCCCCGGCTCGCCGAACACGGCGTAGTCGTACTCGTCCCCCTTTCTCAGCAGAGTGTCGATTCCGACGCTGGTCCCCTCCTCCCCTGTTGCGCACACTACGGTCAGGTGAAGGTCGGGGTCGTCCAGAAGTGGCGTCGCGGCGACGAGCATTGCGCACGCGGCCGGCTTCGCGTCGACTGACCCGCGTCCATGCAGCCTCCCATCGCGCTGGAACACCGGCAGATGCCCGGGGACCGTGTCGATGTGGCCGCAGAGAAGAACTTCCGTCCTGCCTCTCCCGCACTCCCCGACTGCACTGCCCGCTTCGTCGACCTTGACCCGGCTGAAGCCCCTCTCCCTCATCACCGACGCGAGGTAATGTGAAAGCCTCGACTCCTCGCCCGTGGGCGAGTCGATGGCCACGGCGTCCGCGAGGAGCCGGACGGCCGCCTCCTCGTCGAATCCCCGTGCGCTACGGAGCCCCTTGCTGGACCGGGATGCAGGAAGGGCCTTTTGCGGATGGCGGCGTATGCGCGCCCCGCCTTGTCTTGGGGATCCTGCGCTCCCGGGTCGGCCCAACTTCTGCCCCTTACCCAGTCCTGGCCAGTTCTTCCTCTGCGACGACCTTCTCGATAACCGAGAGGCCTCTCCGCAACTGCTCTTCGCTCGCGACGAGCGGGGGGAGGAGCCGAAGCGTGTCCCTCCCCGAGTATGCGAGAATCAGTCCCTCTGAAATCGCCCTTTCGAGGACTCGGGGGATCTCGACCCTGAGTTGGAGCGCGCGCATCATCCCCAGGCCTCTGGTCTCCCTCACTAGCCTGTGGCTCTCTGTGATTGCCTTGAGTCCAGCCGCGAGTACCGTCCCGCCCCGTTCCGCGGCCTCGGGGAGCCCGTTGTCCCTGATGAATTCGAGCGTCGCAGTTCCCGCTGCGCACGCGAGTGGGTTCCCCGCGAAGGTGCTGGTATGTTCTCCTTTCTGGAGGGAAGAGACGACATCGCCGAGAGCGACGACGGCGCCGATGGGGACGCCACCACCCAGACCCTTCGACACTGTCATTATGTCTGGGACGACGCCCCAGTGCTCCGATGCCCACATCTTCCCTGTCCGCCCGAGCCCGGTCTGAATCTCGTCCAGGATGAGGAGAGAGCCCGCCCTGTCGCATGCCTCTCGGACCGCCTTGAGGTAGTCCTCCGGCGGAACGACGACGCCCGACTCTCCCTGTACGGGCTCGGCTATGACGGCTGCCACGTCGGGACCGATGACTGCTTCGAGCGCCTGCGCGTCTCCGAACTCGACGAACTCAAAGCCAGGGACGAGGGGAGAGAACGGTTCGCGGTATTTCGGGTTCCACGTGGCGGAGAGGGCGCCGAACGTCTTGCCGTGGAACCCCCCCTTCATCGAAATGATCTTCTGCCGTCCCGAGCGGCGCCGCGCCAGCTTGATCGCCGCTTCCACTGACTCCGTGCCGCTGTTGGTCAGGACGACGCGGTCGAGTCCTTTGGGGGAGACGGACACGAGCGTTTCAATGAACTCCGACCTGGCTCGGTTGTAGAACGAGCCGTGGCATGTGATGAGCTGCGCCGCCTGGGCCGAGATGGCGCGGACGACGCTCGGGTTCGAGTGCCCCACTATCGCCACTCCATAGCCCGCCATGAAGTCCAAGTACTCTCTCCCCTCCTCGTCCCACACCGTCGCCCCGCTCCCGCGCGCGACTGTCAGAGGGAACTTCTGGAAGGACGATGAGCCGTGCTTCTGTTCGACTAGTGCAGGGTCCATCAGGAAACCACCGTACAGCCCAAGTGGCGGACGGCCCCGCCGACAGGGCTCCTGCCCGTCCCGGAGCATATTATTGCCTCTCGCACGCCCGCTTCGACCGACTCGGCGGCGGCGAGTACCTTCTTCTGCATCCCGAAGCCGATCGATGGGAGAATGGCGCGCGCCTCGGATGTAGTCAGCCTTTCGACCAGCCTTCCGCCGTCGAGCACCCCCTGGACGTTCGTAAGGAAGGCTACGGCGTCGGCTTCGACCGCGACGGCGGTGCTGGACGCGGCCCTGTCGCCGTCGATGTTGAGGGGTTCGCCCCCCTCGCTTATGGCGACAGGCGAGATGACAGGAAGGTATCCCTCCCCAAGCAGCCCCAGGAGGAGGCCCGAGTTCACCCTCTCCACCCTGCCGGTATAGCCGCCGTCGATCGCTACCTTCCTCCCTCTTTCGTCGACCACGACAAGCTTCCTCTTGCGCTTGGCCAGCAGGAGGGAGCCGTCCATCCCGGAGAGGGACACGGCCCTGACCCCCCGCTTGGCCAGGCCGGCGGTGAGTCGAGCCGATATCATTCCGCTCATCACCATCGTGTAGATCTCAGCCGTCTCCTTGTCGGTGAATCTGCTTCGTACCCCCTCTGGTGACACGATGAACCTCTGCTCCTTGCCAAGCTTCCTCGCTACTTCCGTTACGATGTCTCCCCCACCGTGGACGAGAATCAGCTGGTGCCGGCCCGACTGCACCGCAATGTCGTCGAGGAGAGCGTCCGGGGCTCCCTCCTTTAGGATGCTCCCTCCCAACTTGACTACGAGCCTCACAGCCTACACCGGGTGGAGTGGCGCGTAGCGGAGGCCCTCGCTTTCTTCAAAGCCGCACATCAGGTTCATCGTCTGCACGGCGTTGCCTGCAGCGCCCTTCATCAGATTGTCAGTCGCGCCGAGGGCGACGATCCGCAGGGTCCGCGTTTCGAGCTCGAAACCGACATCGCAGAAGTTCGAGCCGACAAGCATTTTGGGGTCTGGAAGGCGGAAGGGACCCTCCTTGTCACGGACGAGGCGGACGAAGAACGACCCTTCGTAAGCCTTCCTATAGGCCTTCCAAAGCGCGACCGACTCGGGGACCTCATCGACGAAGAGGTGGCAAGTCGAGAGAATCCCCCTCACCATGTTTACCGCATGGGCGGACATCGAGATCCTGGTGTTTGTTCCTGAGAACTCCGCCAGCGCCTGCTCGATCTCGGCCGAGTGCCTGTGCCCCGTAGCCTTGTAAGGCCTGACCACGCCAAACCGCTCTGAGAAGTGGGTCGACGTCGAAGGCTTCCCTCCTGAGCCAGACGAGCCGACCTTCACGTCGACGACTACGTGTTCGGCGTCCAGACCCAACGAGTGGTCCATCAGGAGCGGGGCGATGGCGAGTATTGTCGTTATCGCCATGCACCCGGGCGACGCAGCCAACCGGGTCTGCCTGATCCGGTCTCGGTTGAGCTCAGGGATGGCGTACACGAATCTGTCGAGGAGCTCGGTCGCCGGGTGGGTATAGCCGTACCATGTCTTGTACGCCTCCGCGTCTTTCAGCCTGAAGTCCGCGCTCATGTCTATCACTCTCAGTCCACCCTCGGCGAGCTCGGGGACGAACCTGGTCGACTCGCCGTGAGGCAGAGCCGTGAATACGACGTCGGCCGCTGACTTCACCTTCTCGGCGTCGTATCCGGCGAACCTCATGTCGGAGATTCCCCTCAGACCGGGGTGGACGCGGAACAGGTACTCGCCCTCGTGTCTCTTCGAAGTCGCGACCGTCAGTTCTACCTTCGGGTGCTGGAGGAGGAGCCGCACGAGCTCGCCTCCGACGTAGCCGGAGGCTCCGACCACACCGACTTTCATTTCTTAAGGCTCCGCTTGGTGTACCGGACTATCTTCGCGGCAATGCTCCCCTCCGTTACTGA
Organism: Nitrososphaerales archaeon; assembly: GCA_030038395.1. Classification (GTDB taxonomy): domain Archaea; phylum Thermoproteota; class Nitrososphaeria; order Nitrososphaerales; family Gagatemarchaeaceae; genus UBA183. The sequence goes on along the minus strand of JASHOZ010000062.1, from coordinate 40,641 downwards.
CTGGGCGCCACGGAACTCCACCGTGTTGTTCACCTCGTGGACGACATACCCGCCGTCCGACTCCATAGCGTCGACGCCCAGCACCCCGCCGCCGACGGCGTCAGCCGCCTTGAGTAGCATCTCCACGAGGTCGCGCCCGGGCCTGAAGGCCTCGGACGTCCCGCCTCGCGCGACGTTGGTCCTCCAGTCGCCCTTCGCGGCATTGCGATAGACGCAAGCCGCAATCTCTCCTCCCGTCACCACGGCGCGGATGTCCCTCGGCGGCCTCTTCACAAACTCCTGCAGGTAGTACATGTGCTCGAGGGGATTGTGCATCTCTTCCCTGAGTTCCACTAGGGACGAGAGTGTCCCCCTGTCCCTCGCGACGCTAACCATTCGCCCCCAGCTTCCGGTGAAAGGCTTCATGACAAGAGGGAAACGGACATGCCGTGCCGCCGCCTCTACGGACTCCGATGACAGTGCCACGACGGTCCTCGGCGTCGGGACGTGCGCCCTGGCGAGAGCGATGGTGGTGGCGAGTTTGTTGCCGCAGACCTCCGCGACCGAATACTCGTTCACGACCGGGACGCCCAGGGACTCCAGTATCCGCGTCGAGAAGAGCGCCCTATAGTGGCTGATGCACCTCTGGAGAACGGCGTCACCGAGTCCCTCTGCCTTCGCCCCTTCCGAGATGTCGAAGTGGAGCGACCTCGCATCCACGAGACTCGGCTCATCCCCGGACGCCTTCGCCTCGTCAGCGAGAGCCTTCTCCTCCCACCGCAGTCTGTCATAGAGGATGGAGAGCTTCATCTACTCCCCCCAGTCCTCTTCTACGGAGTCAGCTGGCTTGAGAAGGACCGTGCCGCCCTTCAGCTCGGTGACTTCGTACTCGGCGCCGCAGTCTTTGCACGAGACCAGTTCGCCTCGTATCGCGTCCTCTGGGACGACGATCCCCGCGTCGCACTCCGCGCACTTTGTTTCCACTAACGATTCACCCCCTGTATGATAGACTCGACCGAGCGGGCCAGGTTCCGGTCCGACCTGTCCGCGGCCGACCGCAGCGCCTTTAGGTGCGCCCTCTCTTCGCGCATCGAGTCGGCCCTAGACTTCAGGCCGCCTGCGATGAAGTCTGGGTTCGATCCGCCGGACGAAGTAATCGTGCCGAGCGACGCCCCGGCGTCGAGGGTCGACCGGACGGCCCTTGTGTCTACGTTGATCCGTCTCCCCGTCTCCTCGGCGAGGAGCCCGCCGAGCCTAGCATCCGCGACATGCTCGAGCGGTTTGCCTTTCACAATCGCATCGCGGACCAGGGCTCCCACCACAGCGTGGGCTTGCCTGAAGGAGATGCCATGCTCCCTGACGAGATAGTTCGCGAGAGCCGTCGCGGTCGAGAAGTCTCCCTCAATCGCCCGGGCGATTGCGGCACCGTCGAATCTCAGTCCCCTGACCATCGCAGCGAGGAGGGCGAGTGCGTCCTCGGCGTCGCTCGCCGACCTCCATAGATGAGGGGTGACCTCCTGGAGGTCGAGGTTGTACGAGTGGGGAAGGCCCTTCACGATTGCTAGTCCTGCGCACAGGGAGCCTATGGCCGAGCCCGCCTTCGCGCGTGCAATCTCTGCGACGACGGGGTTCTTCTTCTGAGGCATTATGCTGCTCGTCGCGGTGAACTCGTCGGGGATTTCGACGAACGAGAACTCTCTGGAGCTCCAGATGACCAGCTCTTCCGCGAGCCTGCTCAGAGAGCACATGAGGATGGCGAAGGACGCGAGAGCTTCAAGCTCGACGTCACGCGACGACACGGCGTCCATCGCGTTGGCCGTGGTGCGGCTGAACCCCAAGAGCGCGGCGACCTCTCCCCTGTCCACCCTGACGGAGGTCCCGGCAATGGCGGCGGCGCCCATGGGGGAGGAGTCGGCCCTCGCGTAGAGCTGCGACAGCCTTTCGATGTCCCTCCCGAGGCTGTCGAAGTGCGCGAACATGTGATGAGCCAGAGTGATCGGCTGCGCGTGCTGAAGGTGAGTGTAGCCGGGGATGACCGTGCGCCCGTGTGCCTCAGCAGTCCAGACGACGGCTTCCTGGAGCTCGAGGGCCCCCTCGATGACCCGCAGGACTGAGCGTTTGAGGTGCATCAGTATCGCCGCAGCCACCTGGTCGTTCCGACTCTTCCCGAGGTTCAGATATCCTGCCACGTCCACGCCCAAGGCGTCCACGGCTGCCTGCTCAAGGAGATGATGGAAGTCCTCGGCGGGTGCGGCTCCGGCAGCGTCGACGTGAGCGTCTCTGAGGAACGTCAGACACTTCGACCCGACAGGCCTTGACACCTCTCCGCGCCTGACCAGCTCCACCATGTGGGCTCGGTTCACCCTCAGCACCTCATCGGCGATCGCGCCGTCGAAGCCGATGGAGGAGATGAACCTGGTTGTCCTCTCATCCTGCTGCCTTAGCCGTCTTCCTCTGATGTCCAATCCTTCGATCACCCTCCCTGGTGAGAGACGTCGTCCTAGACTGAAGCCCCCAGAGCTCGATGAAGCCCGCGGCCATGCGCTGGTCGAACCTCGAGCCGTTGTATGTGGAGAGGCCGATGTCGTATAGAGAGCAGGGGGACGACCTCCCCGCCACCCTTACGCTCCCCTTGTACAGCTTGAGGCGTACCTTTCCCGTGACACGATCCTGCGTCCCCTCGACGAACCGGTCGAGGTCGGCCCGGAGCGGGTCAAGCCAGAGTCCGGAGTACACCAGCCACGCCCACTCCCTCTCAACCTCCGATTTGAAGGCCAGCTCGTTCCTCGTCAGGACGAGCTTCTCGAGGTCGCGGTGCGCCTCGATTATCGCGACTGCCGCGGGGCATTCGTACACCTCCCTGGACTTTATGCCTACGAGCCTGTCCTCCACGTGGTCTATAGCCCCCACCCCATGCGACCCCGCGACTCTTGAGACGTGCTCGATGAGCTCCTTTCCGCGCATCGAGGTCCCGTCGACCGCCGTGGGGACGCCCTCGGTGAATTGGATCTCGAGATAGCCGGGAGTATCGGGCGCCTCCTCCGGGAGTGTGGTCCACTCGAACACCTCTGCGGGGGGCTCCTGGTCAGGCATCTCCAAGGGGCCGCTCTCGATCGATCGCCCCCACAGGTTCTGGTCTACGCTGTAGATCGACTTCGAGGGTTTGATCGGGATCCCGTGGGCGAGAGCGTACCTGATCTCCTCGTCTCTGCTCATATTCCACTCCCTCACCGGGGCGACCACCTTCAGCTCGGGGTTGATCGACTTGACCGTGACCTCCATCCTGACCTGGTCATTCCCCTTCCCCGTGCATCCGTGAGCGACCGCGTCCGCTCCCTCCTTCGCCGCCACTTCTGCCAGCTTCTTCGCTATCAGCGGCCTCCCTAGGGCGGTGCTCAGCGGATACTTCCCCTGGTACATCGCGTTGAATTTGATTGCCGGGAAGACGTAGCCGGATACGAACTCGTCCTGCACGTCGAGGGTGTAGTGGCTCTTCACTCCGAGGAGATGCGCCTTCTCCTCTATCGCTCTGAGCTCGTCCTGCTGCCCGAGGTCGAGGGTCACCGTGACGACGTCATACCCGTACTTCTCCTGCAGCCATCTGATGCAGACCGACGTGTCGAGTCCGCCTGAATACGCAAGAACGACGGTATCGCGCAATGCGAGGAGGGCTCCGGCAATGCGGAAGCCTTATATGGATTTTGGCCACATTTTACTGGATTTGGTGCAGAAGAGGCCAGGACTGGCCACCCCGCTGACGGTGTCGGCGGCCGTAAGGGAGGAGGTCAACTTCGACCTGTCGGTTCAGGACGCAATCGCAAGAGACTACGTGAACCTGAGCAAGCTTGCCCGGAAGCTCAGGCCCGCGGTCGAGCGAAGGACGGGGAGGCGCGTCGGCAGCGTGGAGAGCATAATCACGTCGCTGAAGAGGCTGAGGGACTCGTACTCACCCGCCTCGTCCGGGATCGGGCGGGTGATCGCCGGGAGCGTGGTGCACGTGAGGACGCATGTGTCGAAGCTGTCGGTAGAGAAGACGAAGAGGGCTTTGGAGCTCGTCGGCGAGATGCTCTCGAAGCACAGAGAAGAGTTCATCCAAGTGTCGGAGTCCGTCTCCGCCATCACGCTCATCTTCGACCAGAGACTTCACAAGAGGGTGAGGTCCGAGATGGGGAGGGCCTCAATCCTGGAGGAGGGGGACTTCCTCGCCGCGATTATCGTGCAGAGCCCGCCGGAGATAATCAGCACCCCCGGCTGCGTTATGAGCATCTACAACCATCTTGCGAGGAGGCACGTCAACATCGAAGACACAGTCAGCTGCTACACCGACACCATAGTCGTGGTGAAGATGGACGACGTGGGGAAGGCGTTCGAGGCGCTCACGGGGCTCATCAACGAGGAGCGCGAGAAGCTGGGGGCAGAGGCGGGGGCGCGCCCCCGGGTCACCTGAGCGTCTGCAGCTCGGGCCCCTTGAGCATCAGATAGCAGAGCAGCGCCTTCGTCGTGTGAAGGCGGTTCTCCGCTTCGTCCCAGACCGCAGAGTTTTTCCCGTCGATTACGTCGTCGGTCACTTCCTCACCCCTGTGGGCGGGGAGACAGTGCTGGAAGATTGCGCCCCTCTTAGCCACGGCCATCAGTCGGGAGTCGACGCGATATCTCGGAAGGAATGCCCGAACCCTTTCGTTTCTCTGCGCGTCGAACCCCATCGAGACGAAGGTATCGGTTATCACGCAGTCGGCGCCCTGTGCGGCCTTCCTAGGATCCCCAGTTAGGGCGATCGAGGCGCCCGTCCCACTAGCGATTGATGACGCCGTCTCCACCGCCTTCCTGTCCGGCGCGTAAGCGGACGGCGTAGCCACTGCGATGTCGATTCCGGCCGTCGCCGCGCCGATCAGCCAAGAGTTGCACACGTTATCGCCATCGCCGACCCAGGCGACCTTCAACCCCGCGAGTCTCCCCTTCCTCTCCCTCAGTGTAAGCAGATCGGCGAGGATCTGTACGGGGTGGTATAGGTCGCTCAGCCCGTTTATCACCGGAACCGACGATGCCGCGGCGAGACGCTCCACCTCCGAGTGGCCGTTTACCCGCGCCATTATCGCGTGCACGTAGCGAGAGAGAACGCGGGCCGTGTCTTCGATGGTCTCACCCCTGCCGAGCTGGACCTCGTCAGAGTTCAGGACGACTGATGCCCCGCCCAGCTCGCTCACCGCGACCTGGAAGCTGACCCTAGTTCTAGTGCTGGGCTTCTCGAAGAGCAGGGCGACAGTCTTTCCCTTCAGAGGGCGGAGGCTCGTCCGCCCCCGAGTCTCCTTGAGCTTCTTGGAGACGTCTAGCACGAGGGCGAGGTCCGCCGGGTTGAGCTCGGCGAGCGTTAGGAAACTCTTCGCGGTTCTCATCAGTCCCACCCGGGGCGGCAAGCGGGTTAAAGCGTTAGGCCCTCGTCAGGCGGCGGAGAGACTCCGGCCAGTCACGTGCATTCATCAGGTCAGCTTCAGTATGGCGCGCGCGACCTCGCCGTCTGACTGCTCTAGCGCCGCTACCGCCTTTTCCCTGCTCGCCCCGGTCTGCTGCTGGACCAAAAGTACGTCTTCGTCACTGAACTTCGCCTTCTCCTTTTCGACCTCTTCGACCTCGCCTGCCACCTGGAAGACCCTGTTCCCCTGGGCTGTGACCTCCGAGACCGAGGCGCTGGTGATGTGCAGGTCCTTGTCGGCCGTCCTGATGATGACCTCCTCCACGTTGGGGATTTCTTTCATGTTGATCCCCATCCTTTCCATCATGCGCCTCGTGTTCCTGTTATCCATCTTCACCCCTGGCGACCTCCCCTGACTTTCACGGCTATGCCAGACTTAAACTGTTTCATGAACCGACCATTCACGACGGCCGTCCCCACGCCAAGTATCTCCCCGCTAGAGTCCGTAATCGCCACTTCGCTCCTTGGAAGCACGTTCTTCCCAGCGGCGACGACGAACTTGCAGAACACGGACCTCCCTCCGCGCACGAACTCGGCCGTCTCGTCCTCCACGACGACGCAGCTTTCGCGAAACCGCCTGCTTCTCGCCAGCACGGTTGCCCCGTACAGCGAGAGCGCCATTGCTCCTCCCGGCTTGACTGTTGCGATCAGCTTTTCGCCATGATAGACCAGCTTGACTCGCCCCGACCTCCTAGACCGAACGAAGCGCAGAGAGCCACGCGGGAGTGCCGAAGAGACGCCCTCCCCGAACAGGTAATCCACCATGATGGCCAGGGTCCTATGCTCCTCCGACTCCTGCATTGATTGACGCGCGATGAGGGGGCGATAAAAGGAAGCTCGGATGCACTGAAGGTTATACGGGAGTGGGGCGGGGAGAAGGCGGGAATCTGTTGGAGCGCGCCATCCTGATCCACCGCCCGGACGCCTTTGAAGCCGATGAGGCGCGTTCCCTCGCGGAGGCTGGAGTCTACGTAGTCGGGGAACTGACGCAACAATGTCTTTCGAGAGCGAAGTACGGGATCGGGGCATGGAAACCGACGGCGGGCGGATGATGCTGACCGACAGAGTGGGACTCGTGGGCCGCCTCCCCCACTTCCTAGTGGAGGCCTTCAGGCCGACCCTGGAGGAGGTCTCGGCTGCGTCGGCGGTTCTGCTCCTCGTCGACGCCAGTCTGCCGGCGCCGAGGATGGCGCTGAACTGCAGAAGGTGCTTCGAGACGCTCGCCGAGCTCGACGTCCCCGACTCGAGAGTCATGGTGGCGATGAGCAAGTCCGATCCGACGACGTCGCCCGAGCTCCTTGAGAAGGCGGGGCAGGCCGGAGTCGCGGGAACCGTCGCGCTCTCCGCGAGGACGGGTGAAGGGATGGACGAGCTCAGCCGGCGACTGGCCATGGCAGTGGAGGGCCCACGACTCCGCGAGCTAGCGGTGTCCCTCAATTGACGCGCAGCATCCGTGTGCTCAGAGTGGGGCAGCGCTATGTAAGGGACGAGCGCACGCTGACTCACCTTTGCCTCGTATCGAGGGCGCTTGGCGCAGAGTCGATATTCCTCGAAGACGCCGAAAACGACGTCCTGTCCACCCTCGAAGCCGTAAACAGGTCCTGGGGGGGCGACTTCAAGGCGGTTCTGGGGACGCCGTGGACGAGAGTGGTCAAGGATGCGAAAGCGGAAGGGAGGAGCGTGGTCCACCTGACGATGTACGGCTTGCCGCTGCAGGACGTGATTTCAGAGGTAAGGAAGCTGGACAGGCTTCTTCTCGTGGTGGGGGGCCCCAAGGTTCCGGGGCGGGTGTACCACTCGGCAGACTACAACGTGGCGGTGACGTCGCAACCTCACTCGGAGATCGCGGCCTTGGCCATCGCGCTGCATGAGATCCAGGGTGGAGAAGAGCTTAAGAGAGTGTATGAAAAAAGTAGGCTTCGCATAATCCCTTCATCCAGAGGGAAGAGGGTCCTAGAATCGTGAAGATAGAGTATGAGGACACGTTCGTGAAGGTAGCCGGCCTCATAGGCGGCCAGGACTACGTGCGCGTAGCCAGGGCTCTCCTCAACAACGAGAACGCCACGGACGAAGAGATCGCCTCCGCCACCGGGCTGAAGATAAAGACGGTCAGGAAGGCGCTGTACGACCTGTTCGGAAGGAGCCTGATCACCGGAGTAAGGGTCAGGGACCCCAAGCGCGGGTGGTTCGTATACAGGTGGAAGGCGCAGAGGGACCAGACGGACGGGTTCATCCAGACCCAGCGCAGAAAGGTGCTGACGCGGCTCAAGCAGCGCCTATCGTACGAGGAGTCTCACGAGTTCTATCAGTGCGGGACGCCCAACTGTCTGACGCGGACGTTCGAGGACGCGATGGAGCACTTCTTCAAGTGCCCCGTCTGCGGGCGGCCGCTTAACAGGCTGGACAACACAGAGCTGAAGGACGCCCTCCGCTGGAAGATCAAGCAGCTCGACGAGGAACTCCTGAAGTGAAGCCCTCCGAGGAGGAGGCGCTAGCGCTCCACAGGAAGTACGGGAGCGACGAGAGGATAGTGGAACACTGCAGGACGGTCGCCATGCTGACCAAGATCCTGGCTGACGAGTTCGCGCGAAGGGGGGAGAGCTTCGACTCCGATGGGGCGATCGCTGCCGCCCTTCTCCATGACATCGGGAGGAGCAGAGTCCAGACACCCAGGCACGGGCTGGAGGGGTCGGAGATGCTTGAGAGGGAGGGAGTCGACGAGGCAATAGCAGAGATGGTCAGGAGGCACGTCGGGGCCGGCCTCTCCCCGGAGGAAGCAAAGAAGCTAGGGCTCCCCGACTACGACTACGTGCCCAGGACAAGGGAACAGATGGCGGTCTGCTTCTCGGACAAGATGGTCGACGGGACGAGAGTGAGGCCGCTGGCAGAGGAGGTGAAGAGGTTCGAGAGGAAGGGGCACGATGTGGGGAGACTGCTGGGGCTCAGGGACAGGCTGGGGGGAGAGCTGGGGGAGGACCCAGAGGCGCTCATCCTCCGCAAGATTAAAGGAACTTCGCACGGGGCGCGTGACTCATGACCACGTGCATCTGCAGGACATGCAAACACAAGGACTACGAGAGTTGCGGCAAGTGCAGTTGCTGTGACTACCGCAGGTGCGCGTGTATGCCAAAGCAAGCGCCGCAGCCCATCTAGGCGCCATACAGACGCTTAGGCGCCGAGGCCTGTCTGATGCCGAATCCTCCGGGGCGCCAGGCGCGGCGAGGCCGATTCAGCCCCTCGCCGTCCCCTCCTGGCCGGGTCAGGGAACCCAAGAAGCATAATAAGCCACGGCTTGCCCGGTCTTTTCAGCGAGGTGGGGAAGCCAGTCCCGTAAGAGGGGCCAGGTACATCCCGGCGGGCTCATAACCCGCAGAGCGGAGATTGGGTCGTACCCAAACGCACGTTCAAATCCTCCCCTCGCTACCTTCAAGTCCGGCTCGACCCTCACCCTACTTATCTAAGGCACCGGAGACGGAGAAACGACATGGCGAAGGAGTCCACGCGGTCGGTCCACGACGCCGAGCCTTTTGACGAGGAGTCTGGGTCGATAACGACCCCGATATACCAGACGACGACGTTCGCATTCTCCAAGGCCGAGGACGCGAGGCGCGCCGTTCTGGGCGAGACCGACCGCTACACGTACACCAGGTGGGACAACCCGACGACGGCGCGGCTGGAGAAGAAGCTCGCCTCGCTCGAAGGGGCCGAGGGCGCCGCTTTCTTCTCGTCTGGTATGGCTGCGATATCAACGACCATCCTCGCGTTCCTGAAGGCGGGCGACCGCGTAGTGGCCATCAGCGACCTCTACGGGGGGACGTTCGAGCTGATGAGCAGGATCCTGCCAAGGTTCGGCGTCAAGACGACGCTCGTCGACACAGAAGATCCGTCGGCGATGGAGGAGGCGGTCGGCGAAGGGACCAAGCTGGTGTACATCGAGACGCCGACGAACCCGACACTCAAGCTGGTCGACATCCGGAAGGCGGCGACGGTCGCGCACGACGCGGGCGCTCTGCTGCTCGTGGACAGCACCTTCGCGTCGCCCATCAACCAACGGCCGATCGAGCTCGGAGCAGACATGGTCCTGCACAGCGCCACCAAATACCTGAACGGCCATGCCGACGTCACGGCGGGGGCTGCCGCCGGCGGCTCGCAGAGAATAGACAAGGTCAAGCACCTGCGGAGAGACCTCGGCGGGACGATTGATCCTCACGCGGCTTGGCTCGTCTTGCGCGGGATGAAGACGATGGCGCTCCGTGTAAGGGCACAGAACGAGAGCGCGATGGCGATCGCCGAGTTCCTTTCGAGGCACCCGAAGGTTCGGGCTGTCCACTATCCCGGCCTGTCGGGCCACCCTCAGCACGCGATAGCGAGGAAGCAGATGGCCGGGTTCGGAGGGATGATGAGCTTCGAACTGAAGGGGACCATGGAGGACGCCAAGAGGTTCACGGAGAGGCTGAAGGTCGGGCTACTAGCGGCAAGCCTGGGCGGAGTGGAGACCCTGGTGTCTCAGCCGTCCCTCATGACACACACGCAGATGAGCGCCGACGAGAGACGGAGGACAGGCATCGCCGACTCGTTGATACGGCTCTCAGTCGGGATCGAGGACAAGGAAGACCTGGTGGCGGACCTCAAACAGGCGCTCGAGTCTCTATAGCGTAACCGCGCAGCCATCCCTCCACCTCTCGGGACGGGAGCCCGGCGGCGTCGGAGCCGTACCGGGCCAGCGGTCTCGTCAGGTGCCTGTTCGCTCGGGGGGAGGCGATGTACGTCCCCCTGCGCAGCCTCCTCGCACCCCCGCCCCTGGCGAGAGAGACGACCGCCAGCTTCTCCACGTTGAGGACGCTCGGATGCCTGCTCGAAGGGCGCCTCACCCCGCCGTAGGCCCGAACAAGATCGCCGTCGCTCAGCATCGCCGCGGCTCTGCGGAGGTCGCCTGTCGGCTCGTACGCGGCGCAGGCACGGCTGCGCCCGCCGATGACGAGAGAGAAGTACACGTGTCCGCCTGCTCCTGTCCTCGGGGCGACTACCCTTCCCTGGATCCATCCCGACGAGAACGCCTTCCACTCGCGCAGCTCCGAGTCGAGGTGCGCGTCGGTGTGCTGATTCGTGACGTACAGCATGTGCCCGTCAAGAGCCTCGGTGAACGCGACCATCCCGAAGGCTCGCATGACGGACTCCGGGGAGTCCCCCCTGATGCCGAGGAAGACGGGATCGGGGCCGTGCGGGGACACCAGGGCCTTTCTCTTCTGATGGTCGTAGCTGTTGAAGGTGTGGGGCCACGTCGAAAGCTCCATCGCCTTCACGGTGGACGAGTCGACTCCCCGCGGCGTCGCGAGGTTCTCCTGCCTCCTGTAGGCGATGAGTTCGTAGGTGTGGTCGAACCTCTCGTCGAAGGCGAGGGCTGAAGCGGCTCCGACGATGCCCATCCCGTTGCCCAGTGAGAAGGCCAGGACGTCCGATTCGCGCAGAAGCCCCCTGACGCTCCGAGGGTTGACGATTCCGCGCAACGCCCTCGCGTAGAGAGCTGAGAAGTGCTCAGGCGCGCTCTCGCCTAGGCAGAACACCACCCCGGAGTTCGCCCCGCCTCCGGTGTCGGCGAGTCGCGTCACCTCGGCGCATATCGCCTCGAATGCGCGGTCGGGCGACGCCGTCTCGATCAGGAGCGAGACGGCCGCGTTTCCCCTCGTCTTGAAGGGGACGTTAGGGTTCAGCCTCACGAGCCTGGGGTAGGGGAGGACGGTCAGGACCGAATTGAGGTCCCTCGCAATCCGGTACGCGAGATGCGTCGTGCACCCTCCCTTGGAGGAGTCGGTGTCGTCAATCCCGACGAGGCAGCGCATGGCCGAGTCTCAGAGGGACGGGGGTATTTCAGCCTGGAAATGAGGCCGCTTCAGCTGGGTTCGACGACGATCATCGTCAGCGTGCTGCGCACCTTGTCAAGCCGACGGATGTTCCAGGTTATCGTCTCCTTGACCTTCTCCATCGTGTCGGCCTCGACCTTCGCGACGATGTCGTAGACGCCATATACGACATAGACGTCTTTCACGTGCTGGACCTCGCGGAGCTTCTTGAGGAGGTCCTCTTCCGCACCGAGGTCAGCATTAATTAATACGAAACGCTTGTGGCATGGCCACTAATCGCCCCCTGTTCCCAATCCGTTCATATCTCCCGTATTAACCGTTGCTGCTTAAAGCGACTCCACGCTCAACAACCCGTGAGACGCTATTCGTCGTGGGGCCAAGTCGCAGGGCACTTCGACGGCGATGGGACAATCGGATTCTCCGATCTATACAATATGCCGTACAAGCTCGGCGTCTCACTCGTGTTCACCGACCAGTCGGTCGAACAGATTGCCAACATCAAGCGATTCTTGAACTGCCGTGGCATCAAGAAAAGCAACATCCTAAAGACGTCCAAGGGTACAGCGAACACAGTCGTCGTCAGCGTGCACGTGAGCGTCGTCAAGACCCTCAGCCGAATGTTGCCTCATCTCTGCAAGAAGGGTAATGAGGCGAAGGCGACTCTAGGCTACTACGCAGACAGGATGACTGGAGACCAGCTAGTTGCCATCTTTCATGAAGAGGTCAAAGCGGGGCGCAGAGAGAAGAGACCGAGAAGAGCTGTGATCGACGTGCCATATACGTGGACAGTGGGGAGCGAGTTGATGAAGCAAAGACGAAGCCTCAAGTTCACCTATGCCTTCGGTAGGCTTAGGGCGAAGGTCGCGCCCGGAGAATACGAACGCATTAGAGAAGAAGGCCTTACACTAGGGAAGCCGATTTCAGATCTGGTGGCAGAGCATCCACGATACTCTAAGGAGACAATCAGACGAATACTGGGAAGAGGCAGGGGCTATGTCGCGGTCATAGGTATTGGGCGCGTCAGCACGACAGATGCTACCTTGGATGACGTGGCGAGCCGGCGGGCGAGGCCTGCCTCCTCACAGCCAGGTAGAGAACGACAACGCCGACCACAAGGACGGCAGACGCGGTAGCCGAGGACGGGAACTCAGGGACCCCGCCAGAGCTCTTCGACGAACTGCTCGTCGTGGTTGGAACTGAGCTGGATGTCGTAGAGCTCGCTGAGCTGGACGAGGCGCTTTCGGATGTCGTGCTGGACGTGGAGAGGCTAGACATAGAAGATGTCGAGGTCTGCGTAGTCGAGGAGCTGGAAGAGCTGGACGAGCTGGTGGAGCTGGTCAAGACACCCGCCCCCGAGATCACGGAGACCGTGTTGATACCGTAGTTGGCAACGAACACCTCGCCCGTCGCGGAGTCGTAAGCGGTGGCGGTCGGGTACTCTCCTACCGTGATGTTCCCTACGACCGTGTTGTTGGTGGTGGCTATCACGGACACCGAGTGCGAGTCGGAGTCGCCCACGAAAATCTCTTGGAGCGCCGGGTCGTAGGTTGAGTAGAAGGGCCATGGCCCCACTGGGACGGTGGCCACGACCGAGTCCGAGCTGTCGGAGATGACCGAGACGGAATCAGCATCAGTATAGTAGTTTGACACGTACAGGTCCCCGTTGTCTGGGTCGTAGGTGATGCCTCGTGGCAGTCCTGGGACGGTGACGCTCGCAACGATCTCCTCCGTGGAAGTCGAGATCACGGAGACCGAAGAGTCTCCCGTCGAAACGAAGAGCTCGCCTTTGGCCGAGTCGTAGGCCATCCCCGACGCGTCACCCGGGACGCTAATCGTGTTGAGAACCGTGTTGTTGGCGTCGGATATCACATAGACGCTCCCCGAGGTGGACGAGGTCGAAGTGGCGACGAAGATCTCGCCCAGGGCTGGGTCGTATGCCACGCCACGGGGGTTGGTGCCCACGTCGACCGTCGCCACGACGGTGTCCGAGCCGTCGGAGATGACCGAGACAGAGTCGCTGGCGCTGTTCGAGACGAACATCTCCCCCTTCGCGGAGTCGTAAGCTATGTCGGCCGGGGAGCTGCCGACGTTCACAGTGGCGACGACCGAGTTGTTACTGTCAGATATAACGGAGACGGAGTCAGCGTCATAGCTGACCGCGAATATCTCACCCTTCGCGGGGTCGTACGCGATCCCGTACGGAGCCTTTCCAACGATGATCGTGGCAGTCACATTCTGCTCGGCTCGGGCGAAGGGGAGGGAGGCCGAACTCAGCACCAGCAGAAGGGCGATGGCCAGGGTCGCGGCGGCGGCAAGGTTCGATCTTCGGGACGGCAAACGACGGCAGAAAACGCCCGGACGGCTCGTATTAAAAGCGGTGTAGACAGACCCGCGCCCACAGGAGCCCTCAATAGGCGGCTTCCGGAGGTTTCTGCGATGATGGGCGTCTTCGCGCTTGAAATGGGGCAGGACGACCCCACCAAGTGCACGGCGAGGAAGATGATCCACATGGACATGGCGAAGGGGGTGGGGAGGAAGTTCCATGCCTCTGACTCCACGATCGTCCTGAACCCGTACGCTCACAGGGTGCTGTCCGCGCCAGATCGGGAGGCCAAGGCCGTCCTCACCGTTGACTGCTCCTGGAACCAGGCGCAGGAGGTCTTCTTCAGGAGGCTTGGAGGGAAGCACAGGAGGCTCCCGACCCTGCTGGCCGCCAACCCTACCAACTACGCGAAGCCCGGAATGCTGAGTTCTGTCGAGGCCGTGGCCGCCACCATGTACATACTCGGAGAGGTCGAGGAAGCGGAGAGCTACCTCGCGATATACAAGTGGGGCCCCACGTTCGAGACGCTCAACAAGGACCCGCTCGAGTCGTACAGGCAGTGCAAGACGGAAGGGAAGGTTATCCAGGAGGAAAGGGAGTACTTTCCGGCGCTGTTCGCCAGGTGAGAAACAGTTAACTCCGGACGTGCCTTCGGCGCTCTTGACGCGAGTCGGCGAGCGGGCCACGGGGACCTCCTGAGGAAGTTCCTCCCTCGCAGCAGGACGCACGGCGCCGAGAGGCGCAGCCGGAGACGGCTGGCTCCAGAACAGAAACGACACCCGGTCCCTCATGGGCGATGATAGGGCGACCTTGAGGTCGAGGGAGTCCGGGATGAAACGGCTGACCCGTGCGGAGCAAGGCCAAACGTGGTCGATGAAACGCCTGCAAGAGACCAGGGTAGGCCGCTGAGCTGAATCCCGCCTAGAACAGGAGGAGGACTACGGCCGACACGCGTCGCGGATGACCTCGGAGCGGCGGGAAAGCTCCGTAGGTGGTATCCGGATCCCTCGACACGTTCGGGTATTCTGCCCTGGAGACAGCCGCCTGGAACAGCTCGATCGTCGGATTTGCATCGGTCTCACTTTCTGTTCTCCACCTAGGACAAGAGCGCTAGCTTCTCCGATAGGAACGACTGACGCTCCTGAAGGCGATCGCGAGGGATTGGGATTCACGCAACCTCCGCGCGAGTCCCTCGTCTCGTGGTCATCTCCGTGAGAGTCAGCCAGGCGCTACAAGCACTCAACTATGGACTCCCGTTCAGCAGGATGTTGATTGGCTAATTGCAAAGCTTTTTCTGGTCGGGCGGCGCTTATATATCCGACTTACCTATGATATCGGATGAGATGATAGTGTCCGAGGAAATACTTGTCGTCGGAAGACACGGGGAGATATTCACCACCAAGCGACTCAGGGCCGAGGCCGGGGTGAAGACGGGTGGACGGGTGAGGGCGCGCATCGAGAACGGGCGGCTCCTGATCGAGCCAGTGCCAGCGGTGGAGGACTTGTTGCGGAAGCCCGTGCTCGTCATCGCACCGGACGAGACGGAGGCACTGAGTGAGGAGACGCAGAAGGAGCAGGGCGCGTTTGGATGAACTACTCCTGGACACCACCTACCTTCTTCCAATCTTCGGGATAGGCGAGGGTCTGAAGGGCTTCGAGGACGCATTCCCGAGGCTGCTGGACTCCTACTCCGTCGCCTACAACCCCATCTCTCTGCTGGAAGCCAAGTGGGTAGCGCTCAGGCTCGCGAGGAGGGGTCAGGCGTCCGAGGACGCGTTGCTGGCCGCATATCGGACCGGTCTCAGGGCGCTCGAGGGAGAGCGGAGGCTCACCCAGACAAAGCTGACCAACGACGCGGTGGAAGAGATCGCGGACGGGCTTCTGCGGAGGGAGCGAGTGGAGGACTACTTCGACAGGCTGATCTACGGTACGGCAGCTGTAAGGAGGTGCCTCCTTCTGACCGAGGACAGGGACTTGCACCGAGTCGCGGCCAAAGACAGGGCGGGGGCGGGGCCAAGGCGCCTCGCAACGTGGACAGGGATACTGAAGAGCCTCCAGTGACTCCGCCGGCAGCTGCTACTGTGTTCGAGAGAAGGGGCCCGTCCCGCCCGAGCTTGACCGGCACTGCTTGGCTTCGGTGTCGACCTATCGGGTTCCAGAGGAGCATCTCCCTGCTCCCAGCGTCTGGGCACAGCAGTTCATCCGCAGGCTCAACTGTCTGATTCCGTCCATGCCGACGAGTATCTGTTAGAATCGAACTAGTGTAGGATTGAAAGTCGGTTGACTGTGTCGGTGACGGTGCAGTTCTCAAAAGTTAGAATCGAACTGGTGTAGGTCAAGGTTACGAAGGCCGTCAGTGGTCTGACTGCGCAGACACCCTAGTCCCCTCGGGGGTAGCCTCGAACCTGAATACCGCCTCTATCTCGGCGTTCTCGAATATCTCCTCGTCGTGAGTGATGATGATCATCTGCTTTAGAGGGCTGTCGAGCCTTCCGAGGCGCGAAATGACTTCGACGAGAGAAGCCTTCCTCTCGTCATCGAGATGCACCGTGGGCTCGTCCAAGATGATGAAGTCGAGCTTGTAGCCGCCCATGACGTAGGCCATCGCGAACCTCAATGCCAGGGCAATGGTGACCTTCTCGCCCCCGCTGAGCGACTCTACCTCGACTCTCCCCTTCGGCCCATAGCACTCGATGCTGATGTCCCTTGCCTTCTCTGCCAAGCTTATGCTGCTGACCCCAACGTCGAAGAGGCGCGCGTACTCCGTTGCCTTCGAGCCTATCTCTTTCAGCGCCCACGACCTGAGGCTTCCGGATACTGGTCCGTCCCTGTGGAACACACTGTCCCTTACTCTCTCCAGCATTGAGACGAATTCAGCCACGCGCTGGACTGTGATGGAGGCCTGGCGGAGGTCGGCTAGTTCCCTCTGGGCCCCATCTCGACGCGCTCTGCACGCCTCTACATGACCGGTCTTGTCTGCAATGGCCTCGCTCTGCAAGCCCTCCAGCTCGCTGACAGTCTCCTCATACCTTTCAGCAGCGAAGCCCGAGGTAGCCTCGCTCAGGTCGCGGATTTCGGCGAGAAGCTGCTTCGAATAGTCGTCCACCGCCAAGACCTGCAGCCGGTCTAAATCTCGGACAGCGCTGAGGCTCTCAACCTCCTGCGGCACGCTCTGAATTGACACCAGGAGCTCATCTCTGGCTTTCCTGATCCTGTCCAGGCTGTCCGGTCCCTGGATTCCGTGCTCGGCGAGGAATGACTTTGCGTCGAGTATGTCGCGAGACTCCTTGTCGAGCTCCGATGCCTTCGCCTTCAATCGCCTTCCTTCCTCTACGGACTCGGTGTACGCGCTCTTCGTGGCCGGGAGGCGGGCGAGCCTGGAGCTGAGCTCCGACCTTTCTAGCTCGAGCCTCCTAATGTCCGAGTCCCCAGAGATGCTGTTCTCCGACAGGAACGATGTGGCCTCGTTAAGCTCGGTGAGCTCGCTGATCGCACGATGGAGGCGTTGCGTGGTTTCCTCTTTGTGGTGCGACAGTACAGTTGCCTTGGCGTCGTATTCCGCCAGGTGCTTCAGTATCTCCTCGCGGTCGAATAGCTCGCTTATGCGGTCGACCGTGCTTCCGCAGAGAGGGCAGATGCCGCCCTTGAACTCGAGGCGCTTGGCTGTCTCCAGGTACGCCTCTGCCTTTCCTCTGTCCTCCTTCAGGGCGTTGATTTGCGACTCGAGCTCTTTCAGCTTCACAGGGAGGTCATTGGCGCCGTCCCTGATCTCCGTTGCGCGTCCGACGACCTCGAGGTACCGTCTCGCCTTCCGTTCGAGCATGAGGAGTTCCGAGGGCCTGCCCTGAAGTGCTTCCAAGGCAGCTATGTTCTTCGCCAGGTCAGTCTTCTCTGTCTCGTATCTCTCCTCCTCCGCCCGGGCCTCGCGTGCTTCTCTCGTTACCCGCTCCTCTTCCTCGGCGCGCTTAAGAGAGGCCGCTCCCTTCTCCAGCACCACGCCCGACTCGGATGCTTCCCGTTGCAGCCCTTCGACCTCGTGCCTGACGTGCCCCACCAAGGCGTCCACTTTGCCGACCAGAAGCTCGCTCTTGGCCCTCAGCGGTTCAAGTCGCGCGCGCTCCTCCTCAAGGGCCGCCTCCCTGGCCCTGAGAGAGGCGAGCTCCCCCTCAAGCTCTCGGAGCTCCATATCGCTCGATTGGAATAGTTCGCTCTCCTCTGCGATTTGAGCATTGATTGTGCCTAGATCGGTGTCGTCATAGCCGTACCTTTTTCTGACGAGGGCGCGGAACGAGGCGGTGACGTCCCTCATCGACTCGTAGGCGAGGCCAAGACTCTCAATCCCAATCAGGTCGTTGACCAGGTCTTTCAGCTTGCTGGGGGCGAGGTCTACGATGGAGTCGAGCTCGCCCTGCTGTATTATCGCGGCGACCCGCATCCTTTGGTAGTCGAGGCCGACTATCTTCGAGACCTCTTCAGTGAGCGACTCGTCGAACGCCTTCCTCTCACCGGCGGCCAACTGCAGCTTGGAGTCTCCCGTAGTCTCTCTGAGTACCGACCCTTCGAGTTTCCCCTTCCTGTCCAGTTTCCTCTCCACCGTGTAGCGCTTCGTCCCGACTGAGAACGTGACGGAGGCGTAGCCGCGGGCGGCTCCTCTTCGGACCAGGTTCTGATTTTCGCTCCTAGTGTGCTTGCCGTAGAAGGCGTACGTTATACCGTCCACTATCGAAGACTTGCCCGATCCGTTCCTTCCCACGAAGATCGTGACGCCCGGCCGGAACGTCAGCTCCGTGTCCGAGTGAGACACGAAGTCGAGGAGCCTGACGTTCTCGATCATGGGGCGTCACCCTTGAACCGCGAGGCCTCGAACGTCGAGTACACCAGGTCCAGCGCCTCTTCATGCTCTCCCGCCTCGAGCAAAGGGAGGAGCTCCTTGACGGCGAACGCAGCGACTGCCTGGTCCCCCAGAGCCCTGGCGGCCAAGTCGAAGATCTCCTGACGGACGTCGGAGGGGCGTTCAGCGAAGAGCTTGTCGGCCGACGGACGCTCCTCGACCGCCTCCCAACCGCAGTGCAGAGAGAGCGCGATGAGATCGGAGAAGGCTGAGGTGACCTTCGAGTTCTCTATGCCCTCTCCCCTCACCTTCAGGAACAGCACCGGCTTCTTGACGTGCCCCTTAGACCTGACTTCGTCCGCTATGCTCGCAGCCCGCTCCCGTATGCTCCAGTAGTCGACGTCGAACGCGTATTGCTGTCTGGAAGACTTGATCTCCACCCAGTCCTCGCTCGCCTCGGCCCCCGACATGTCGACGATGTAGAACCCCTTCTTGGTTTCCTTGACTCCCTCGCCCGGCGTGGGGTCGATTGAGCCGGGATAGCAGACCGGCCCGTGGAGACGGTCGAACCTCTTCAACCCATGGTCGTGCAGGTGCCCCATCGCGTAGTAGTCGAAGTTCGGAGGGAGGTCGTTCGCGGTCATCTCTCCTGCCCACCGGTTGAACTCGCTGAGCCCCTGGTGCAGCACGAGGACCTTCTTCCCTGCATGCCTGCTCGCCGCCTCGTCCGCCTGCTTGAGCGAACTGACGAGCCCGTCTATCTCGCTGCGCCGTGCCTTGGGGAATCCGAGTATCATGGTGTCTCCGTGCAGCACTGGCTTCTCGCCTCCGACATACGTCGCGAGTCCCAGCTTGTGGAAGACGTAGGGCGACGGCGTCCCGGTCACTCTGCTGATGTCGTGCTCGCCGAGCGTGAAGTAGAACTTGATGCCCTTGTCTCCTAGGTTCTTTATCCCGTCCGCCAGCTTCACGAGCGGGGTGCCGCCCGGCCTCGGGACGTGGAAGATGTCCCCGGCGTGCAATACGGCGTCGACCTTGTCCTTGACTGCTGTGTCGACAACTTCTGAAAAGGCTTCGTAGACGTCCTGCTCCCTGTCCCTGGAGTCGAACTGGGCGCAGCCGAGGTGTGTGTCCGACGTGTGGAGGAACTGCAAGGCGGGGTCACGAGTCACTCGAGGACCATGGAGCTCTTCGTGCTTTCGACAGCCACCTGGCTCATCTTCCCCTCCGCAGCCCAGAGGGACGTGGCGCTGATGTCCGCGCCCGTCTTCTTCTCTGCCACGTGATCTATCTTGACCACGGCCGGGATGTTCACCCACTCCCCGAGGAGAACCGCCTCGCCGACGTTGAGCGACGGCAGGTTCTGAAGCAGGTCCTCGCTGATAGCCTCGCTCGCCTCCCTGATGTGCGCCTGGTCTTCGGGGTTCGTCAGCTTCATGATTGCGAACGACCCCATCTGGCTCAGGACATCCTGGTCTACCCTTCTGGGGCGCTGCGAGACGACCACGAGCGCCATACCAAACTTCCTCCCCTCTCTGGCCACCTTCGATGCGATGTACTTGGTGTCGGCGTCGCCTTCACTCGGTATGAACGCGTGGGCCTCCTCGATCGCGCAGATTATCGGCGCGGTGAAGCGCACTCTCTGCTCCTCCGCCCCGTGCATCGCACGCTTCCTGTCCTCCAAAATCTCTGCAAGGTAGTACGAGATCGCTGCGTTCGCCTGCCGCTCGGTGAATTCGAGCATGTTCAGTATGTTGACCTTTGAAGCCTTCAGCTGGTCGAGTACCTCCCCCACGTCGGGGTCGATGACTGTCTTCATACGGCGCATCGCCACCTTCACGATGTCCTGTAGCCGCGTCGCAGCCTTCCTGGAGTCTTTCTCGTTCTCGCCGACCGTCGCGATCGACGCGAGGAGGGACTTCCAGAACTCCTTCGCGGTTTTCACGTCGTCCGTGAAGGCCTTCAGAAGAACTGTACGCTGGACTTCGGCGTTCTCCCTGACCTCCATGAGGTCGGCGAGTTGGTCTGAGTTGACGTACCTTGGATTGATTTTAGCGTCGGCGTGGACCGCTCTCGGGATTGAGAGTCCGGAGTACTCCCCATGGTAGTCGAAGACCACCATCGTCCCCCCGAGCTCGGCGACCTTCTTCGTCATCAGAGCCAGCAGGTTCGACTTCCCTCCACCTGTGACCGACAGGATTGCGAGGTGCCTCGAAGCGACCTTGTCTATGTCCACCGAGACCCTGACCTCGGGGTTCCGCAGCAGGCCACCCACCTGCGCCCACCTCCGCTCCATTCTGTCGAACACTCCGCTGATCTCGTCCGACCCGGCTTCGAAGACCTCGCTCCCCGGCTCAGGAGGAAGCGATGGGAGCGTGACCTGACCGCCGCGGAGTCCGTCGAGAGTCCCGACCACCTTGACAGATGCCAGGTAGCTCTTGTCGCGGACGTTCTTCGTCGCCACCCGCTTCGCTTCTATGGCGGACTCGAAGTTCGAGATCTTGTCCAGCAGGACGCTCCTGGTGGCCGTGTCCTCGGCCAGGCCGAGCAGCCTGCCCTCAGGCGACTCCACGGTGACGTACTCCCCCATGCTGACGGCCCGGCTAGCAAGGAAGCGGAAGCGGTGAGGCTTGGTCTCTCCGACGACGACGCCAAGTAGTCCTCTGTTACTCGCCAAGCACCTGCCTCCCTCCAAGTTCCGCCTCCAGTCCCAGAAGATTGGCCAAGCTCAGCATCTCGTCATGGCTTATCTTTCCGCTCTCGTGCGCGAGCCTGAGCACATAGGGATACCCATCGACGCTGCTCCCCTTGAGCAGCGACATAATCCTCTGAATGTCGGACGAGCCGACACGCCCGGGCACCTCGATCCTTATGCACGGCGAGTCCCTTGCGAGCCGGACGTAGCTCACGCTGACGCCTGTTCTGTCGATGTGCGGTGACGAGAAGCCAGGGTCGAACGACATCCTGTTGTAATAGAACATGTCACCAAGCGTACCGTGGAGCGCGGCGTTGCTGTACGACTTCTTGCTCACGTACAGGAGCCCCTCCTGTGCCATCAGCTCCTTCGCCCTGTCGTAGAACGACCCTTCCTTGTGCTGTTTGCGGTCGTAGTACCTCGCGAGTATCGACCCGTCGACGAGGACGCAGTCGGCGCTCCCGAGACAGCTCTTCGCCTGCTCGAACTCGTACTCCATCCCTTTGCTTTCTAGGGCCAGCTCAGGACTACTGAAGTAGTCCTCGCCCGACCTTACGGCAAGAGTTCCGAGGCCTACCTCGAAGCTCGGTTTGACGAGGTACTTGCCGTTGCCGAGGACCGCGACAGCGTCGACTGCATAGATGTAGAACCCCTGGTACGGGATGGAGTTCCAGCTGCTGTCGATTCCCACGAGCCTCCTCTCCTCGGAAGCCTCAGGTTCGAACTCGACCCAGGTATCCTTCGCTCGCTTGATGATCGACTCGTGCTCCTCCGGCTTGATCGCAGAGAGGATCAGTTCCCTGTTGTCGACCGCATACTCCAATGTCTCAATCAACAAGGTGAGGAACCCCAGCGGTGCAGATGCTCTTATAGGCGATATGGTCTTCACGCCCAGCGTTCGCTCCGCTCGGACGAAAGAACCCCGAAACTCTCTCCGACCGACCCGAATTCAGAGTCCCCGACATCAGCGTTGCACGGTCGCCGATGCCTCCGTTAACAGTGTTGGGGCTGACGGAAGGGAGAGCGATGACAGGGGTGACTGAAACTGGGAGGCCGAGACGCCAGGCATTTTAAGCGGGGCCGGTCGACTGAGACTCGCACATGCCGAGGACGATAGAGTGGCTCTCGAAGGTGATGCCGGCGTCCGTCACGGGCATCGAGGATGACGTGGCGAGGTCAATCGAGGTAGTCGAGAACCCACCCGCTTGGATGTGCCTTCAATGCCGCGGAGCGAAGCTGCTGTGCGGCAAGCCAAGGTGTCCAATCATAGTCAAGGCCCAGTCAATCGCGAGACAGGGAGCATCGTTTTCGGCCGAGAGCGTCGAGGGCTCATCACCCCCGGGGGTGTTCGTCGGGAGGCTCGGCTACCCCAAAGTGTCAATCGGACCGATGGTCCCTCCCCAGTTCGGAGACACAGCCATCCTGGACACGCCCGAGGACTGGCTGGGGAGACCGGTGGATCAGATAGTCGACTACCGGTTCTCCCTGGTGAGAGGGAACTCGAGGACCAGCATTTACGAAGCCGCGAATCCTGGCAGACTCCTAGCGTCGCTGCAGGAGCTTGCCATGGCGGCCAGACCAGTGGACAGCGAACTCAGGCTCACGAAGCCCCCCAGAAGAGTCCTCACGCTGAGCGAGGACGCGCAGCCGTACGGGCCGTCGGCCCCACTCGACAAGCTGAGGATAGGGAACAGCCACGCTGACAGGAACATTGAGAAGGCGCACTACGACAGAGATCTGAACGCTGCGGATGCCGTCGAGGAGCTTTATTCGCGAGGGGTGCTCGTCACGAGGATTCAGAAGGCATTCAGCCTCGGGATGTTCGGGAACGGGGCGAGACGGAGGATCGTCCCGACGCGTTGGAGCATAACCGCTGTCGACAGCTCAATCAGCATGACGCTGCTCGAGAAGGTGAAACACAACCCCACCATAGACGAGTTCCGAGTGTACAGCTTCAGGGTCTACGACAACCAATACGTCGCCATCCTCCTCCCCGAGCCGTGGCGCTTCGAGTGGATCGAAGCATGGTTCCCCAACACCACATGGAACCAGTTCTCAAACAGTCCGTACATGATTGGGGACTACGAAGAGTACTTCGGCAGGACGAAATACGCGAGGGTGGGTGGCTGCTACTACTCCACCCGACTCGCGGTGGCAGAAGCGTTGGAGAGAGAGGGCAGGCAGGCCGCTGCCATTGTCCTGAGAGAGACCTACCCCGGATTCATCATGCCCCTCGGAGTCTGGAACATCAGGGAGAGCATTCGAAGGATGATGAAAGAGCCTTTCGAGAGGCATGAGACGTTCAGATCGGCGCTCGGTTCGGCGATCGGAAGATTCGTGATCCCTCACACCAAGTGGGCCGAGGAGAGCGTGCTCATCTCCCGCGAACTTGGCCAGACGAAGATAACGAGCTATTGAGGTCTCAACGTTATAGGGCGCCTCAGGAGGACCGACGCCAGTGACGAAACGCCTCTTCTGGGAGGACATGTACATGAGGAACTTTGACGCAAAGGTCGTCTCAGCCAGCGGCAATCGGCTGGTTCTCGACCAGACGGCCTTCAACCCACGCGGCGGCGGGCTTGTCTCGGACCGCGGGACGGTCGCGGGGGCGGATATGGCAGAAGCAGTGAAGGATGGCGAGGAGGTCGTGCACCTGATGGCGCAGCCCGTCGCGCTTCCGTCCGGAACCGTTGTCCACTGCTCCCTCGACTGGGAGAGGAGGTACAGGATAATGAGGATGCACACGGCGGCGCACATACTCAGCGCTGTGGTACACAGGGAGAGCGGGGCGCTGATAACCGGGAACCGGATCGGCCCGGACGAGTCGAGGGTCGACCTCGACCTAGAACAGTTCGATCGGGAGAAGGTCGCAGAGTATGTCGACAGCGTTAACGGCGTGGTCAGCGCGGCCGTCGGCGTGAAGACGTTCTTCATGCGGAGGGAGGAGGCCCTGGCTACTCCGGGGATGGTCAAGCTCGCAGGTGCCATGCCTCCCTCCGTGGAACTGCTACGCATCGTCCAGATAGGAGACGTCGACACCCAAGCAGACGGAGGGGTCCACGTGCTCAACACGAGAGAGATAGGAAAGGTGGTGGCGCTGAAGACCGAGAACAAGGGCAAGAGCAACAGGCGCCTGTACTTCACTGTGCAGTGACAACCTGGTGGGCGCAGCAGACTAGCTTGGACCTCGCGTCTGCGTCCGAGGCGTCCGTTCGCGCCCGTGTCTAGAGAATGCGTAGCTTATCTAGCATATCCGGAGCGTGAGAGCCGATTGAGCAAGACCCTGAAGCCGAGAAAGACCGGGCTCATCGTCTTCACAGCTAGGCTGATCAGCGTCTTCACGGGATTCCTCTTCCTGGTGATGATGACCAGGTCTCTGTCACCGACCCAGTTCGGCCTGTGGGAGTTCCTCACCGACGTAGTCCTGTTCTCGACGTTCCCCGTGGGGCTCTTCACGTACTGGGCAACGCGCGAGGTGGCGAGAGGGGGACTGATCGGGAGGACCACGCAGGCCCTATGCATGGCGATGAGCCTTGCAGGCGTGGTTCTGTACGTTCTGTTCTCGTATGGCACATACTCGGTGGTACACTCGACCATCACGCCGTTCCTGACCGCCCTCATACTGGTCCCCCTCGTGTACTGGAGCCTGGCCACACAGGCGCTCGTCCTGGGGCACAACCCCGCGATCGGCGCATATTCGCTAATGGTTTCGGAGCCTTCGAAGCTCGTCGCCGCCTATCTTCTTCTCTACGTCTACAAGGTAGGTATCACGGGGGTCATCCTCGCGATTGCGGTGTCCTACTTCGTCCAGGCCGGGTGCAACACCCTGCAGCTCAGGGACATACGGACCGACAGCATAGACCTCGGGAAGGCCAAGGAGTGGCTGAAGGACTACCACGTCCCTGCGCTCTATACGCTCACCTACGTGCTGAGCATAGCAGACACGTTCGTCGCCTCCGTGAGCCAGGGCGGGACCGCGCTCGCCGGGTACTATCAGGCGGCCTTCCAAGTGGCTACGATCGTTTCTTACGCTACCTTCCTCTCTGTCGCCCTCTACCCGCTCCTGCTCAGGGGAAGCGCGGAGCGACTCCCGGAGAAGCTGCTCGAGTTCTCCCTAATGTTCGGGCTGCCGATGGCCGCTGGAGAGATAGCCCTCGCCCCCAAGATCCTCTACCTTCTGAAGCCGACGTACGTCGACAGCGCTGACGCCCTCGTTTTCCTCTCGCTCGCGGCCCTCGTCGGCCTTGTTTCGTCCGTGTTCGACCAGACCCTCATGGGGAAGGATACCGCTGACCTCGGCGTCGAGGGCAGAGGTAAGCGGATGATGGGGAGCGACCAGATGTTCGTCTCGGCAGCAAACACGGCATACTTCGCTTGCTACCTTACGTCCGTCTTCGTCCTGGCGAGGCTCAGCATAGGCGACTCTTCGCATGTCTACCAGTTCGCAGAATACTGGGGAGCATCGCAGTTCCTGCTGACGGTAGCCCTTGTCATCGCAAAAGTACGACGTGTGCGGCAGAGGACGGCGCTCAAGCTCTCCGCGTCACCGCTGTTCTATGCGCTATCGTCCGTCATCATGGGCGTGGCTCTCATGGCGATCGCGCAGAACCTCTTCCCGACGACCCTGGGCACGGTGGACTACGGCCTCCGGCTCCTGCTCACGGTGGTCGTGGGGGCAGCGCTCTACTTCGGGGTCCTCGCCCTGCTCGACGCTAGGTTCAGGTCCGTGGCGAGGACGGCGATAAGGATGGTTGGCCGGCTCGGAGGGAGCGAGTCCTCTCCTCCCTCGCCTTCTAAGTGAGACATCGGGCGCCGGCTTCGCAGACAGCCGCCACGCCGTGCGCTGCGACAGATCAGCCGCGCGAGGGGAGTGCGAATTCCCTGTCGCCGATTCGGGCCAGGATGTCGACCATGTCTGCGACCTCGTCCCTGTGGTCTTCGGGCCTGAGGAGCCCCCCGGCGCCGCTGAACTCCTCTATCTTTCCTTCCTTCCCTTCGAGTACCAGCTTGAGGCCTCTGCTGTATACCGCCTTTCGCGGCCTGTCATAGCGCACCCTCTTCGACTCGAAATCCGGCACATCGGAGACCCCCTCCAGTCCGAATGGGATCCCGTACGACTCTGACACGGCGTGGCTGGACGACATGCTCTTTCCGTCGTGCACGCCCACCAAGGCGTCCTTGACGACCTCCTGCACCCGGTGGAGCGGCTGGTACCCGGCGGCCGGGCTGGGACGGACGTTCTTGGGGTACTTCACTAAGAGGGGCACCTCCAAGATTTCGTCGAACAGGAAGGTCCCGTGGCCGTAGACCCCCGCCTCCTTCAGAGCCTGCCCGTGGTCGGAGGTGACCACGACGAGGGACCCCTCGTACACCCCCGCTTTCTTCAGCCATGCCAGGATCCTTCCTAGAAACGCGTCGACGACAGACACCTGGCCCGCGTACTTCTTCCTGATCGCGGTCATCAGCTCTCCCGCAATCACACGCTGCCCGAAGAGATCAGTGATCGGCCTGGGCTCTCCCCCGAGCTCCCCGCTGGTGTACGGCTCGTGCATCTCTAGCAGGTTGACGAAGAGGAAGAAGGGCTGCTCCAGCCTGAGTCCGGCTATCGAGGTCGCAATGCCGTCTCCGCCCTTGACCGATGGGAAGTTTCTGCGCCGATGCTCCCGCCTGAGCTTCTGGTCCTCCCAGAATAGATGCGCGAGGTCTGCCACCTTGCCCTGCTTCAGCATGTTCACCGCAACCTCCCCTTTCGTCTTTCCGTACTTCCTGGCCATCTCGATGGCCTGCTTCGTCTCTTCGTCAGGGTTCGTCACGTTCATGAGCGTAAACGCACTGAACCCCCTTTCGAAGCCCGAACCTGGGGCTATGTTCGCGTTGGCCGAGTAGCACGCGGTGTAGTAGCCCCTGTCGGCCAGATACGCCGCAAGAGGCTCCGCCTGCACTGCCTTCATCGACCCGAAGACCTCGACGATTTTCTTGTCCCAGGTCTCGTGCACCCCGTGAACCGAAGGCAGGAGGCCCGAGAAGAGCGAGGCGTGAGAGGGTGCTGTCCAGGGTGACGAGGCGACACAGTTGGGGTAGACGACGCCGTCGTGTGCGAGCGAATCCAGGTAGGGCGAGCGCGCCGCCCCTCCGTAAGCCCTCAGCACGTCCCTCCGCATCGTGTCGAGGACGACGACCACAATGTTGGGGGCGTCGGTCATGCGAAGCGCGTCACTAGGTGGCGGCTTCCTTCCACGCTATTTGAGCTTGGCAATCCTTCAGGCTTGGTTGCAGCCCGTCAGAGATAGCCCAACGACTTCAGCCTCTCCTCGACGACCTTCTCGTCTTCGGCTGAGATGGGCGAAGTCTTTGCCGCCGTCGTCCCCTGTTTCGAGATCCAGTCGCGGACTATCCTCGACACGAGCTCCTCGACGCTTTCCGCGCCGCTCTTTCCGAGGAGTTCGGAGAGCTTCGCGTACAGTTCCGCGGGGACCGCGACCGTGGGGTCATCGGCAACCATCGACACCATCTCCTCTCGCCGTAGTAATAACTGATTCTGGGCCCCGGCTCCGTGCGCGCCTCAGAGCTTGCCCATCTTGCGTAGCGAGCCGAGAATCTTCTCAGCGCACTCCGAGGGGCTCCCCTTCTCCGTGTCTACCACTATCTCGGCTTCTGTCGGCTCCTCGTAGGGGTCCTGAATCCCGGTCATGTTGCCAATCTCTCCCCGCCTGGCTTTCGCGTAGAGCCCTTTCGGGTCGCGTCTCTCGCACTCCTCGAGCGAAGCCTTCACGTAGACCTCCACGAAGCGTCCCGGGCCTATCGTCTCTCGCGCTTCGGCTCGCGAAGCCCTGTATGGTGATATCAGCGCCACGATGGACATCACCCCGTTCCTGGACAGGAGCTTGGCGACGAACGACACCCTCCTGGCATGTTCCTCCCTGTGCTCCTTCGACAGGCCGAGGTCCCTCGACAGTCCCTTCCTGATTTCGTCTCCGTCCAGAAGCTCGACCCTCCGGTGGTACTCCGACCGGAGTTTCGTCTGCAGGATGCCTGCCAGCGTGGACTTGCCTGAGCCGGGAAGGCCGGTCATCCAGATTGTCAGACCCTCAGCGTCGTCCGTCAATTGGCGTCGACCACCTCCATAATCGCATGAGCATCGATTCCTTCCCTCTTTGGATCCAGCCCCATAAGCCTCAGCAGCGTCGGGGCGACCATCTCGGCCTTCAGCCCCTCCGCCGTCGTTTTCTTAGGTTTCCATCCGGGTTTGCTCATCATGAACATCCCGTCCATGGAGTGGACGGAGTCGTCCGGCCCAGTGTCGTTCTCCATCAGGTAGAGCGAGTCGTGCCCGAGCGTCCCCGCTGACCGCCAGTTCAGCTCGTCGAAATATAGCATCAGGTCTGGCTTGTCTCCGGTCGCGACGGGGTAGATGGCGTCGGGCTCGAACACCTGGTTCGACATCGCCTTCCCACGGTCGTCCTTTATCGCCTTGACCTTCGCGGCCAGCTGCTGCTTCTCTCTCTGTACATCGGACCGCGGGACCACTCCCTGCTTCTCCCTCCCTACGACGTTGAAGAAGATGCGCGCGTAATAGCCGCCCCACCCCCACGCCTTCGTCTTTCCCCAGTCGATGTCGGCCTTCTCCAGTTCGACCTGGCCGGTGGGCGTCGACTTCAGTGCGAGGTAGCCTTCGCGATGGAGCCACTGGTTGACGCTGAAGGCGCCGTGCATCGCCTTCGACCCGTGGTCGGACATCACGAGCGTGGCGCAGTCTTCCCCGAAGGCCTCGATGAGGTCGCCCATCCTCCTGTCGCACATCGAGTAGTACTCGAGGTCGACGTTTTCGTATGGGTTTCCTGACACGAACTTGGGGTGGGCCGGGTCGAAGAACTTCCAGAACGCGTGGTGGAGCCTGTCGAAGCCTATCTCGTGCATGATGAAGAAGCTCCAGGGCTTGGTCCGCGCCAAGTATTCGGCTACATCGAACCTCTTCTCGGTCATCTCGAAGAGTTCCTTCTTCAGCACCGCCCGGTCCTCCGTCCTGAAGGTCACGTCGAAGATGTAGTTGCCTTTTGCGACGCGGAGGACCTCCTCCTTCAGCGACTCCGGGTAGGTGAACTGCTTGTCCTGCGAGGGAGTTATGAAGCATGAGACGATGTTCGCGTTCTCGACCGCCTTCGGCGGGTACCCGGGCGGGACCCCCAGCACCACGGACTTCACACCGTGGTCGGAGAGTATCTCCCAGACCGTCCTGTACTTGACGTGCGTCGAGTTTACTATGTAGCCCTCCGTGTACGAGCTCCCCTTCCTGTGCCGGAAGCCGTAGATCCCGAGCTCGCCGGGGCTCTTTCCGGTCATCATCACCATCCACGCCGGGACGGTTATCGGTGGGTCGCACGTCCTGAGTCTGGCGTGGAAGCCGCTGTCGTAGATCCGCCGCAGGTTTGGGAGCCTTGGGAGTAGCTTGTCGAAAAGAAGCTCTGGGGGGACCGAGTCAACCCCGAATATCGCGAGGCGCATCCGTCAGACCACGAACGGCTCCTTGAACTTCATTATTGCGTCAGCCACCTCCGGACGCATGAACTCCTTTGGAGGGACCTCTCCCTCGCTGAACATCTTCCGCAGCTTCGTCCCGCTGAAGCTGAGCCTGTCCTCTTCCGAGTGAGGGCAAGTCTTCTCGCTCGCAATGCCCGCGCACCTCTTGCAGTAGTAGAACTCCTTGAAGAAGAGCGTCGACACGCCCAAGTCTGGAAACTCGGCGAAGATCTCTTGGGCGGCGTATGGCCCGTAGAAGTTGCCGACCCCGGCGTGGTCTCGTCCGACGATCATGTGGGTGCAGCCGAAGTTCTTCCGCATGATAGCGTGCATTATTGCCTCCTTGGGTCCGGCATACTGCATCTCGTAGTGCAGCGCGCTGAGCACGACGGAGTCGCTCGGGTAGTAGTTCGCGATGAGCGCGCGGTACGCCGCGACTATCACGTCATCCCTGAAGTCGCCGGGCTTCTTCCTCCCGAGCACAGGATTGACGAAGAGGCCGTCGACGAGGCTGAGGGCGCTCTTCTGGAGATACTCATGGTTGATGTGCGGTGCGTTCCTGGTCTGGAAGGCGACCACGGTCTTCCACCCCTTCTCTGCGAACAGGACCCTCGTCTCCTTGGGGGTCAGAGTGCAGTCCCCATACTGGCCGTAGTCCGGGCGGGCCATCAAGGTCAGCTTGCCGGAGAGCGCCCTGGAGGGCCCGTTGTACACCTTCGCCACGCCGGGGTGCGCCGGGTCCTCTGTCCCGAAGACCTTGCGAGCGTACTCCCCTTTGTCCACCATGAACGAACCGTCGCACGAAAGCACTGCCGTCGGTCTGCCGTTCGCCGACGCGAGCAGCAGGTCGTCACCCGCTGCAGCCTCCTTGGCACCATCCGTGAGCAAGAGAAGCGGGACGGTCCAAGCCACGTCGTTTTCGAGCCTCATCTGCTCGATGACGCTATAGTACTCGCTCTCGCCCATGAAGCCCTTGAGGGGGCTGAAGACACCGTTCCCGATGTTCCAAATCGTCTTTTCCGTGTCTGCATCGACACTCAGACGGCTTGACTCGGAAAAGCCCCCGAAACCGCTCGAGTCTGAAGCTGCCTGTCTCACCTGGACCAGCGTTCCCCCGTGGGGCGGAGCGGCCAACTGCCTTCGCCTAGAGATAGCCTAGAGCCTTCAGCCGTTCCTTTATCTCTGCCACGTCTGAGCTCGTGAAGGGCTCGGGGACCTCCTTCGTCTCGTGCATCGCGATGACTTCCCTGAGGACGTATGTCACGTAGTCGGAGACCGACTTGAAGCCAGGCTTCTTCGCGATGAGCCTCTCGATCTTTTGGTGAAGGGGCTGTGGGATTGACACGGTGGTGTACTTGTTAGGCACTGCTTTTCTGCCTGCAGACCTGCTAGATACGCCTTTTGCCGACTGAGTCGTCGTCGCTTCACTGAAGAGGCTCATCCGCGAGACTGCCGCCCCCACTCAGTTGAGTTTCCTCAGCGGCGACGGGCTACCCAGACGGGCATGCGCTTTGCGGTGCAGTTCCCGCAGAAAGCCTTCATGGCACGGGTCGTCTCGTCGAATATCGTTGTCGAGTGCGACATGCAGACCTGCTGACCGCACTCAGAGCACGCCGTAACGGCGTGACCCTTGCAGACCGAACATCTTGCCATTCACTTCACCCCCAAGTTTTCTACCGCCCAACGACGCACTGACCTAGGACTCTCCGGGCGTCAATCTGAGCCGAGGGCCACACGGGTTGGAGCGTCTCGTTCCGTACTCTTCTCGTTAATAAAGTCGCGCCCCAATCGCGCAAATCCGAGAGCGTGGCTCCTGTCGCTCGGCTCGGGGCATGCTGCGTGCTCGGTCGGAACACCGACTGGCGGCTCTAGACCGGGAGCCTGACTTCGCCATCGAATTTGGCGAGACCTCTACTATGTAGCGCTTCGGCGAACTCCTGCGCCTTCCCTTCCGAGACCCACGACGTGATCGCCTTCGAGTTCCCCTCCGCGTCGCAGACGACCACTGCCGCACCGCTCTTCCCCTTGACAAGCGAGTACAACATCTCGGAGCCGACGGGCGACCAGTGCTCATTCCCCATCTTCAAGAAGAGCAGCGGATAGCAGGGGACGGCCACCTGCAGGAGAAGATTCAGCGCCTCCTGCACCCTGACCCTTCCTTCTTTCACCGCGTCGAAGTAGTCCAGTACGACCTAACCCCCGAAGTAGAGCAGAGTGAAGACGCCGAGAATGGCAAGTACGACCCCGGTTATCTGGTTCGCCTCCAGCCTCTCCTTGAGGAAGATAAAACCGTAGGCGGCAGCGACCGCTCCGCCCATCCCAGAGACTGCTGTCACCACGGGGAGCGAGCTCCCAGCCTGCGAGACGCCGTAACCGAAGGCGAGAAACCCGACCGACTCCAAGGCACCCATGACCACGATCGTGTTGGACAGTACAGCCCTGGACGGCCTGGGGTTCTCCTTCAGCGCCGGGGCAAGCAGGAACCCCACAGCCGCGGCGACCGCCCTCAGGAGGAAGACGGGCAGGACGTAGCCCACCAGAGGGATAGAGTAGCCCACCCCCACGTACACGACCCCGAAGCAGAGCGACGCGCCGATGGCGGATCCGACCCCCGCACGCGCGCTCACCGCCGTCGCTCCCGCGGTGAGTCTGCGAAGCTGAGATGCCTTCGATGACAGCAAGACCACCCCCGCTATCACTCCCGCTATGGCGATCCAGCTTACTGCGGGAAGAATGGTGCCGAGGAGGACGATCGAGAGAATCGACGTTATCGCCGGGTAGGTGTACGCTATTGGCGCGACCACCGACACCGAACCGACTCGGAAGGCGCGATAGAGGAGGATGAACGCAAGGAAGCTCAGGAGGCCTCCGGCGACGAGCACGGCGGAGACCTCAGGGGACGGCCTGTAGTCCGCGCCCAGGACTGGAAGAAGCGCGCCTATGATGACGAGAGTCATGACGTGCACGTACAGCACGGTCCTGTAGCTCCCGACCCGCTCAGACTGACGTCGAGAGAGGAAGTCGGCCGACCCCCAGCAGAGAGCAGCCGAAAGGCCATAGAGGACGACGAGGTTGACCACGGGGTGCGCCTGACCCGGACCGGTCGGACTTTAAGAGCGGTGCCTCTCGCTCGAGGGTCAAGGAGAGGAATGTGCTTCGGGCATGAGGATTGATGCGGAGCTAATGGTCGAGAATCCAGGCGACGCGGGTGATGTCGCAAGTCGCGTCGAGCAGGTGGGGTTCGACTGCCTATGGATCAACGAGACGAAGCACGACCCATTCGTACAGCTTCCGCTGGCGGCAATGGCCACGAAGAAGGTCAAGGTCGGGACTGCAATCGCCCTTGCGTTCACGCGAAGCCCGACGGCGCTGGCCTACACCGCCTGGGACATCCAGCGAGCCTCTTCCGGGAGACTGATTCTGGGACTGGGGAGCCAGGTGAGGGGGCACATAGAAAGAAGGTTCGGGGTGCGATGGGAGGCGCCGGCTGCCAAGATGCGCGAAGTCGTGATGGCAGTCAGGGCAGTATGGCATTCCTGGCAGTCAGGGGACCCGCTGCTGTTCGAGGGGAAGTTCTTCAAGCTAAGCCTGATGACTCCGTTCTTCAGCCCGGGACCGATTCGCTACCCCACAATCCCCATCTACGTTGCAGGGGTCAACAGGCTGATGTGCCGCACTGCGGGAGAAGTGGCAGACGGGGTGCACATCCACCCTCTCCACACCGTCAGATACATACGGGAGTCGGTGCGCCCAGCTGTCGAAGCCGGCGCAAGGAAGTCAGGGAGGAGGTTGTCCGACGTGGAATTGGCCGCGTCGGTGTTCGCGGCAACAGGCTCCACGCGGGAGCAGATTTCGCAGGCCAGGGAAGCGCATAGAGCTCAAGTCGCCTTCTACGCGTCGACGAGGACGTATCGCCCTCTGATGGAGATGCACGGATGGGGGGACATCTGCGACAGGTTGCGTGACCTGTCCTTGAACGGCGAGTGGCGGAAGATGCCCGGAGAAGTAACCGACGATATGCTCTCTGAACTCGTCATCGAGGGCCGATGGGAAGAGGTCGGGCTGGAGCTCAGAAGGCGGTACGCGGGGCTCGTAGACAGGGTGAGGCTCTACCGCCCCTTCGACGCGGACCGCGGTTGGGAGGTCCTGCTAGCCGCGTTCAGAGGAGGACGCTGACCTCGACGGCGTCAGGCTCGCGAACCCTGGCCCCGTACCTGTAATTCGCCTCAGCCTCTCTGAACGAGCTCCTGAACCTGCCGGAGCTCCTGACGTATTCGAGGTACCCGGCGACCTCGCTCGCGTGCGACTTCACGTTGTCGGCGACCACCACGCTCCCTGGGTGCAAGAGCCGTTCGCAGGACTTCAGATAAATCAGGAACTCGGCCTTGTTCGCGTCGAGGAAGGCCATGTCCAATTCACCCTCCAATTCAGGCAGCACCCTCTTCGCATCCCCGACGAGCACCTCGATCTTGTCTTCGAGGTCCGCCTTCCGAGCATTTGCCAAGGCTATCTTCGCGAACTCGGGGTTCAACTCTACGCAAGTGACCGTGCCCCCGGATACGAGCAGCCTGGCCATCCTGATTGCGCTGTACCCGACGAGCGTGCCAACTTCGAGCACTCGCCCCGGCCTGTATTCTCTGACCGCGTCGTCGAGAAAGGCGCCGCGGACAGGACCGATGATCGGGTACCCCTTTGTGAGGGCCTCCCGCTCTATAGACTTCAGAACGCTCTCCGCTTTCACGGACTCGCCGGCCCCCAGAGCGAGCTAAACATTGCTCCGCGCCGTCCAAAGGAAGGCAATCTTTTATAACGGAAATGTCGGATTTCGACAGAGGATTTGTCGACGGAACAGGTGGACATCAGGGAGATTCAGAGGCAGGTTTCGAAGGTGGTCGACCCCGAGATTGGGATGCCAATCGTAGAGATGAACCTGGTTGACAAGCTCGACGTCAAGGATGGGCAGGTGGACATCGAGTATCACGCGACAACGCAGTTCTGCCCTCCTGTCTTTGCCCTGAAGATATCGCAGGACCTACGAGACAATCTGTCCCACGTGAAGGGCGTGAAGGGAGTGAAGGTAGTAGTGACTGGGCACTACTTCGCGGACGCGATAAATCGGCAGGTCAACAAGGAAACTTCAGCCGAGGCACCGCCGCCTGCTACACAACCCGAAAAGCAGCAATGACGTCGCTCCCGACGAGGGGAGCACGAGAAAGTTGCCGGACGGTTTGCGATTCTCCGTCTAGCCGACGGAAAAGAGCGTCTGCGGCGCCCTGAATCGACCGGGTCTCGGACCGTCTAGCCTCACGTGTCTGCGCCTAATCATGCCTACGTGACAGCGCGGACGACAGTTGAACCGCGGAATCAAGGAATGCTGACAATCAGCTCAAACGAGACGACCCCGGCAACGCCTTAAGTGGAGCGGCGTCAGGATGGCTATGGTGGCTCTCACCGAGGAGGAGATGAAGGCCTCGGTGGTCGCTCTGATTCTCGATGCCCGCCCCGAAGAGGCGCTGGATGTCCTAAGCAGGTGGTACAGGGTGGAGAAGCCCCGACTCGGCGTCGGAGTCGTCGAGGGGAAGACGAAAGGCGTCGCCGCCGTCTACTCCTCCCGCCGGCGAGAAATCCTCGCGGCGAACAGGGAATACCTGTACAACCCGTTCGTCATGGTCCACGAGTTCTATCACCACCTGAGGTCGAGGAGCGGTCGTCATAGAGGCACTGAGAAGGACGCCGACAGGTTCGCGATGAACTTCATAGAGACATACCAGCGACGGGCACTGGAACGTGCTGAAGGTCGCTAGAGCCGGACGAAACAGCCAACGCTCTGTCAGACAGCGGACCAGATGTCCTGGTCGTTCTCCAGCTCCGTAAAGCCGCATCTAGAGCATTGGCGGCCCCTGATGGTGACAACCTTGCCGGCCTTCCCTATCTGGCGCTGGTATGGCTGGAGCTCACCTGCATGGCACTTATCGCAAATCAATCAGGAAGGCCGGCGCCCGCCGCTGTATAAATACGGGTCATGTCGTAAACTGTCGTAGGGTATCGAGGATGGCCGGGGTGAGGCGCATGGGCACAGGCGCGCAGCGCTCCTCGGAAGAGAGCTGCATATTCTGCAAGATACGCGACAGGGCGGCACCCTCTTACATCGTCTACGAGGATGAGAAGCATATCGCCTTCCTTGACGCGTTCCCCTTCTCCAACGGGCACACCCTCGTGTGTCCGAAGCGGCACGGCGAGACGATCTGGGACATGGAGGAGACGGACATAGCCGAGCTCTTCCAAGTTGCCTCGAGAGTCTCGAAGGCCGTGGTCGCCGCGGTCGGCGCGGACGGGTTCAGGTTCGTCCAGAACAACGGCGAAGCGGCTAACCAAGTTGTCGCGCACGTTCACGTCCACGTGATTCCAGTCAAGATGGCCGACAGGGGGACGTTCGGTGGAAGGAGGAGTTTCACGCCGCAAGAGATGGACCACACAGCCAGGGGGATAAGGGCGAACATCCCGGCGGCCACGAACTGAACGTCACTGGACGAAGACGGAAATCGAGGTTATCGCTGACGTTGTGTCGGAACCCAAGACGAGGTAGACGGTGTATACGCCCGGTCCATCCTCTTCGATGAACTTGGCGAGTGAGAACGCCACCTCAGCGTTCGTGGCGGTGAATGTCCAGACGTCCGCGTGCACGGTGATTACATCGTCGAAGGTCTGGCATGCGAGGTCGCACGGCGGAAGCACGCCGCCAACGAGCGTACCGGCAGAATACTCGTGCGGCCCCGCGTTCAGCTGCGCGGGTGTTTCGGGAATAGGCGTGTGGTCGTATGTTATGTAGATCGCGTCCGGTGAGAGGCCCTGGATGGTGGGCACGCCCGTCATGTTGACGTAGTAGTCCCTTGAGACCGAGAAGTTCAGGTTGATGTAGTAGCTGACGAAGTCCTCCACGAAGTACAGGCTCGTGCTGTTGAAGGCCACACCGATTGACACCTCGTTGTGCAAGCTGTTCAGGATATTGTCTCGGTGGCCGTTGTTGCAGCAGATGGAATCGTTGTACATCATAGTCCACTCTAGCGCGCTCAGCTCCTGCTCGATCGAAGAGGTCGATGTGAAGATTGGAGACCCTGAATATGCGAAAGCGATGTTCTCCTCAACAGCCCCGGTCCCCCCGAGCAGCGTGTACCTCATGTAGGGCTTGTAGCCCTGGGTGTCGTTGTGGCTGAAGTAGCCGTACTTCAGCATCGAGTCCGCGTGCTGTTGGGCATACTCACCTGTCGTCATGTTCACCGGCGCGAGGCTGTAGTTTCCGCGGTCGTCGTTG
Source organism: Nitrososphaerales archaeon (assembly GCA_030038395.1). Classification (GTDB taxonomy): domain Archaea; phylum Thermoproteota; class Nitrososphaeria; order Nitrososphaerales; family Gagatemarchaeaceae; genus UBA183. Next base: position 3,653 of record JASHOZ010000062.1, on the reverse strand, counting down.
ATGAGTTGGAGCGCGTAGCTCGCGAGGGCGCCGTAGTTGGACGGGTAGGTTATGTTCGCGGTCCCCCCTTCAATCAGAGGAGAGTATATGGTGTAGTTGAGCCCCAGTGAGCCGCTCCCTCCACTTGACCCGCCGAACGACGAAACGAGCTGAGAGAGTAGGTCTGAGCCTTCCTTCACGGCTCCGGGTACGCTCGGCGCCGCAAGACCGGCGGCTGCGACCAAGAGCAACGCTACAACGATGAGGGCCCACGTCTTCCTCGACCGCGGAACAGGCTCTTCCCATGTTGACTCATCGGAGACGGACCTGACGCGGCCCCCCGCTATCTCCATTCTGAGCCAATCCCCGCCCGTCGGATATATCAATAAGATAGAACGGGAATCCAGATTCCCCAGAACCGCTCTTGGCAGCCTTTCGCGTTAAGCAGCACGGACGCGGGTTCACACGAGTCATCGCCGCGGGACCTGAAGAACCTGACTCCGGGAGACGCCTGGTAGCCTCCGAGAGCTCCGGACGTTCCTGTAGGCGGCGCCTCTAGATCCGACCGGCGTTCAAGCGCTGAGGTCTTCAGGAACACGCCCGCCCAGGACCCCCGTAGGAATCTCCGGGAAGCTGTCTTTCATCCTCTGCTCGGCGACCGCGGCGGCCTCCTCCATCACCTTCTGCGCGTCCTCGTTCGCGGCGTCGAAGTTCAACGAAAGGCCGCCCGTCGCGCTCGCGTCGATGAGGACGCTGCTCAACAGCCCCGAAATCTCTCCCATTTCCCTGTCCGCCTCTGGAAGGGTGCTTCTCAGGCTGTCTTTCATGTTCCTGATTACGGAGACGGCCGGCGCGAGTGTGGTCGCGATGTCGCCGAGGTCTGTTATCGTGCCCAGCCTGAGCGAGATCTGCTCGAGAGCCAGCTCCGCCTGCGTGACCATCTTTCCCATCTTCCTGATCTCGGTCAGCTCATTTGCGTATACTGCTGCGTGCTGCGTGTCGTGCCTGGCCAGCGCCGAGACGACGGCTCTGAAGATCGTTGCGTCTCGCTGTTTTATCCTGTTGACCGTCCCGTCGAGTTGCGAAATCAGAAGCTTGATTTGCCTGTTCGCCACTTCAATCTGCGACTTGAGGGGCGTCGGCGTCCGCACGGTCCCTCTGAGCCTGTCCATCAGACCGGGACCTTCGTCCTTCCTCTCCCACTTCTCCGAGAAACCCATTGGCGGGACGAAATGGATGCCGGTTTTCTATATCCCGTGGGCTCTAATCCCGGTGCCATTTTGAGCAAAATTAGTTGACGTCGCTCTGGGCCCGGCTCTTGCCTACGCGAGACCTCACGCCTTGTCCCCGAGAGTACCCTCCACGTATTCAGCAAAGCTCTTCAGTCCTTCCATCGCAGTCGACTCCTCCTCGGCCCGCCCTCTGGGAACGAATAGCGCAGACCAAAGCCCTTTGACGTGGACGTCGAGCACCGCGGTCACTTTCGTCCCCTCTGGCACGTCTTCGAACTTTACCGTCCTCTTCGTCATGGTCAGCTTTGTCTCGCTCTCGGTCTCGCTCTTGAACCCCTCTGAGAGAGTCAACCGCGTGCTGGAGACACGGGTCCTGCCGCCCCTCTCGGCCTCAGTCTCTAGGCTCACGGTGTTCCCATTGGCTTCGACTATCCTGACTCGCTTCAGGCGCTTGGACCACTTCGGCCACGACTCGAAGTCTGCGTAAGCAGCATAGACCCTTTCCCGCGGCGCCCTGACCACCTGAGAGGCCTCGACGTGCAACCTGCCAAGACTTGCCATCTTCGGCAATAAGTGTTGGTCGATGGATGCCGGCTGTGCTTCATGCCGATGCGAATGCGGAAAGGCCGCACGAGCGAACTGCCCAGTAGTTTCCAACCCCCCATCGAGAACGGACAGAGATGTCCCCCAGGCTCCAACCTGAAATAGCGTCCCCCTTCAGATGTCTCCCGTGCAGCTGGTGGGAGGGATGGCCTACCTGACGGCGGACGAGATGAGGGCCGCTGACGAGGAGACGGTCGGGAAGCACGGAGTCAGCGTCCTCGCGCTTATGGAGAGTGCAGGAGCGGCGACAGCAGGGCTTACGAGGTCTATGCTGGGGGGCGCGGTGGTGGGAAGAAAGATTGCCGTGTTGGCGGGGAAGGGAAACAACGGTGGAGATGGCATGGTCGCAGCGAGACACCTTCACAACTGGGGGGCGAACGTGATGGTCTCCTTGAGCGAGCGCTCGTCCATCGGTGAAGTCCCCGCGCTGCAACTGTCGAGCGTCGAGCGCGCCGGCATTTCGGTCACGGGGCCTGACGGTTCGGTCGGGGGGTTCGACATCCTCATCGACGCGTTGTTGGGGTACGGCTCGCGTGGCGCACCAAGAGAGCCAGTGAGAACGATGATTCTGTCAGCGAATGCCGCTCGAACCCCCATAGTCGCAGTGGACATCCCGTCCGGGCTGGACGCGACCACGGGGGTCGCAAGTGACCCTTGCGTGACGGCCACGGCCACGCTGACATTCGGATTCCCCAAAGCTGGCTTTCTCAATCCGAAGAGTAGGGAGTTCGTTGGGAAGCTGTACCTGAGCGACATCGGCTTCCCGCTTGAGGTCTACCAAGCCGTCCAGCAGACAACCCCCTTCGCGAGAGACACCATCGTCCAGATTTGGTAGCGGAATGCCGCCACCCAAGCAGGCGAGTGAGTCGAGCGCTCACGCTTATAGCTCGCACGAGCCACACAGAGGCCGGTTTGATGAAGCGAGAGCCAATCAGAGACGAAATGAAGTGCCCGAAGTGTGGAAGGCTCGAGCTGAAAGAGGCAGGCGATGGGGTCGTGTGTCGGACCTGCGGGTACAGGCTCTCGCCAGGCGAAGGCGACAAGTTCAGGCTCTTCCGTCTGCTCAAGGAAGAGGGCAAGCGAAGTCGATAGACCCTTGTCCGTGAGTATCAGCCCCGTCTCGCGCGCTGCGTCAGTGCTGATCGTCGCCGTAGGTCTCTTCTCTCTGTTGGTGGGGGAAGCGGCGAAGAACGCCGAGGACACGATTTCAGGCGTCGTCTTCGTGATACTAGGCATCATTCTATACGCCCTGTTGGCCAGGTTCAGCCGTTCAGTGAAAGGCAAGTAACCGCAGTGTCAGATGTGGGCTACGTTCTGACGACGAGGAACCTGCGCTTCAGATTTCTCTCCCAAATCCTGGCCGCGAGGAACCCGGCGGCTGCGCCGCTCACTATGCCGACAACTATGATTGTGGCATAGAACACACTGTCGCTAGGAGAATTGGCGGGCAGGAATGGAAGGGTCAGATAGTAGGCCACCGGGCCGGTTATCGCGCTGCTTATCGTCAGCGAGATGGCGAGCCGCCTGGAGGAGACGGCAGCCGCCGTCCTGACTCTCAGGGCTACGGAGAAGACGTCCACAAGCACTCCGTAGAGGATAGCGAGCAAGAGAGGGTAGAGGAGATACGTCCCCCCGAACTGGATGTTGATCAGCAGCCCGGCCACGATCGCGGTGTAGGTCGCACCTCCGGGACCGAGGAGGATGAAGCTGAGGCCCAACAGCGTCGCCTCCACAACGACCAAGAGGTCGGTGATGGGCGGCGGGAGGATGGCTCCCATGACAAGCGAGATTATGACTCCGAACAAGGCAGCGGTCGCTAGCTTCCTTGTGTCGGCCACG
>JASHOZ010000061.1 GCA_030038395.1 Nitrososphaerales archaeon | reverse complement strand
GGGTCGGTTATGCCTTCGTCGGCGAAGACTCTCAGGCTGACCCTCCTGATGACCTTGGCCGTCGCTAGTATAGCGCCGTAAGCTTCCTGGTCCGCATCCGTTGTTCGCGCTCGCACGCGCGCAACGGATGCCGCGTCCTTGATTAAGCTATTGAATAGTTAAACTTGGACAGTTATACTATTAGTCATAAAGACGTAAATAGTTAATGTATTAAGGGATTGCGAAGGTGGACCGATGAACGCAATCAAAGAGCGGATGAGAGCCATAGTAATAGACCGCTTTGGCGGTCCCGAAGTCCTTTCGGTCAGAGAAGTTCCCCTCCCGCGGCCCGCGCCGGACGAGGTACTGGTCAAGGTCGAGTCCGCGGGGGTCGGCGTTTGGGATATTGGCGAGCGTGAGGGAATGCTAGCGAAGATGTTCGGAATTCAGCCGAGGTTCCCTTGGATACTGGGCTCTGAGGGAGCAGGCAAGATCACCGCCATCGGAGATGGAGTGACCGGGTTCCGGCGAGGCGACTCGGTTTACGGCGACGTTTGGACGAAGAATTCGAAGGATATTACGACCTATGTCAATCCGAAGACAGGGTTCTATGCCGAATACACCGCCCTAGATGCAGACCATGCGTGGCCGGTCCCTTCGACAATACCGATTGAACAGGCAGGGGCTCTGCTTATCGACGGAGGAACTGCGCTGCGAGGGCTTGATGACAGTTTGGCCCTCCAGCAGGACGAGAGGCTGATGGTCTTTGGTGCGAGCGGCGGCTTGGGACATTTGGCGGTCCAACTTGGCAAGCGACTCGGGGCTCAAGTGTTTGCAATTGCCTCCGGCGAAGACGGTGTAACTCTTGCCCGAAGACTAGGTGCCGATGCCGCTGTGGATGGACACAACGGAGACGTAGTCGCTTCAGCCCACGATTTTGCCCCGAACGGTTTCGATGCGGCCCTGGTCACGGTCGCCGGCGAAGCCCCCGAGAAGGCGCTCACGGCCATGCGTGAAGGTGGACGGGTCGCGTATCCCTGGCTCAATCAGCGTCCCCCTCCCAAAGCCCCGACGGGCGTTCGGCTGCTAGGTTACAATGGGAGCCTGGACCCGGCCCTGGTGGCCAAGCTCAACAGATTGGTTGGGTCAGGACCGTTCGAGGTGCATCTCGGCGGAACCTTCGCCCTCGATCAAGCGGCGCAGGCTTACCAAGCCGTACGCTCACATCACTTGGGCAGGTTGGCTCTGTTGCCTGGGTAGGGTCTTCAGCGTCCGACCGAGCATCTGGTTTAGTGTGGGACCGAAGTCTGTCGAAGTTGGTGGCGCTGGTGAGATTTGAACACTCCCTTCCCGAGCTCATCCTCAGTCGAATGTGCGGAATAACGGCGGCCAGTCTCGACTGAAAGGACCTGACGAAGGGTTCGAACCCTGTCAGGGTTCGAGTACCTTCCGGCCAAGATATTCCCGGTCCTTGCCCAGGCTAGACTCGCTGTCCAAGACTTTTTAGTCGGGCGCAGAGGCAGTGATAGAACCAATGCCTGAAGACCAAACGCACGACTTGCCGAGACCCGCACCGAACCAGTACAGCCTTGTGGTCTCAGACATGGAAGCGAGCGTCGCCTTCTACCGGCGACTGGGGCTGGACGTCCCAGACGTCGACCCGCGATGGCAAAACCATCACAGGTCCGCCAGACTGGCCAACGCAATCCACCTCGATTTCGATAGCGCTGAGTTCGCCAGGTACTGGGACAAAGGCTGGTCCGAAGGGAGGGGCGTAATCGGCTTCAAAGTCGAGAGCCGCGAGCGAGTGGATGAGATATACTCGGACCTGGTCCAAGCGGGGTACCGAGTGCAGCAGCCCCCATATGACGCCTTTTGGGGCGCCAGGTATGCCGTAGTCGAGGACCCTGATGGGAACGCCGTCGGACTCATGAGCCCGGAAGACCCGGAACGGCGCGCACAGCCAGACTTCCCATGACGAGACTACGTGACCCCCCTATCGCCTGTATGATGGCGCTTGCTTCCTTGGTCCAATTCCGGTCCCTGAAACGAAGGGGCGCACGGACCAGGCCCCTGTGTTGTATTGGCCCCTTCGGCACACTAAATCACCCAAATCCGGCTCGAGCATTTGAGTTGTCCCTTGGTGAGGGCTTGCTTGCTGGCCCTAGGGCCCCGGTCGCTCGTGCATAGCTCAGAAGAAGTATGTCGAGCTGTCGCTATAGCACAGAGCCGCCATGCGTCGAACGAGTGCGACGGAGGCTGCGATAGAGCTGGAATAGTAGAGGACAAAAGATAATAAGTACTTATGCCCCTTGAACGGGCATGGGGACGATAAAGGTCGTAGTGGCAGACGAGGTGGAGAGGCGATTCAGGCGGGTCGCCATGGGTCGCTACGGCTACGGTCGGGGCGCGCTGAGCGAAGCCGCTGAGGTGGCTCTGAGCGAGTGGTCGTCGGGGGAGGACGTGGAGATGGACCTACCTTCTGGCTTGGAGGACCCCGTGTCGGCAATCGAAGGGCTGCTGGCGGGTGCAAGAACGACTTCGGTTGAGCTGCAGCACGAGGCAAGACGGATCAGGGTGAGTAGGTCGCGTGCCGAGACTTCTGGTTGATGCAAACATCTTCCTCGAGCTCGAGCTTAGCCAGTCGAAGTCCCCAGAGTGCAAGGACTTCCTCCGGAGCGTCGCGAGCGGAAAGTTGAAGGCCGCCACGACAGACTTCATCCTCGACAGTGTGGCGGTTGTAATGGAGGACAGGGACAGTTCCGCCACAGACATCAGGACATTCTTCGCGAGCTTGACCCTATACAAGGGCCTACTCATCCACAACCTTGGGGTGAAGGGAAGACTGCTCGCAGTCGAGGAGATGGAAAGGGATGGACTCGACTTCGACGACTCCACCTCGGTCGCCGCAATGAAGATGCTGGGTGTCAAGGAGATTGTTTCCTACGACCATGACTTCGACAAGGTCCATACGATAACTAGGACTGAGCCTAAGACAGTGCTGTCTAGGTTCGACAGTTCCAAACCCTAGAAGGGCTCGAAACCCTTCCGATCCATCAATTGGATTTGCTCAGAACGAGCTGCGTCTGGCTCAAGTATGCAATTCTCGAAGTACTTCAGGCTCTACAAATAATTTGATGGGCTTGAACCCTTGCTGTGAATTCCTGGTGATGGGTCTCTGGTCAGGGTGAACTCAGTAGGCGGGGCCGCGGCGAGCTTCGACCGATATGCGTTCGTTTTATGAATTTGAGCTAACTCTCGGATGGGGCCGGGACTTGCGTAAGGAAGAAGGGGTGAGCCGTGGGCAGTCGAGCCAACTTCTGCACAAGTCGGCATGAAGTACAATGACTCGTTTCCCCCGTCATCTTCCAGTCATCCGCTTTGAGGCAGGTCCACGTGACTGCCCCGGAAGTAGTTGAATCTGGGTCTCTGTGTTCAAGATTCGGCGACCGCATACCTACCTCAGCCCTACTTCGCCCCTGTCGCTGCTTTCCTGACTAGGCTTGCCCGTCTGACTGATCACGTGCGCCGGGCGGGGCGTCCGGCGCGATAGTCCGCCTCAAGCGCGACGGCAAATCGGACCCACGTCCTCCTGACCTGCGTGCGGAGTGCTTCGCGGGTCGGAAATTCCGGAGTGACCCAGCGTTCGGTGACCAAAAGCTGAAGTCGCGTCCGCGCGCGGCCAACGGCGCTGACCCGGTAGTCAACGGCCTGCCGGTCGGCTTCGTCAATCTGGTCGAGGTGCCAGGAGCGCGGGGGGTTGAGTCGAACCAAATCGACCGCGACTCTGGGATCGCGACCGGACCCCCGGGAAACGCGAATACGGAGCACGCGGTGGGGCGAGATTCTAATCACACGGAAGCTCGGGCGGGGACGCGCGCTCGAGAGTCGTCCGTCGTCTTTCCGGTAGTCCGTGCACCAGTCATACACGTAGCGCGACGGGGCGCGAATCACCAGGGAGACTCGCACCGTAGTGGTCCCGTAGAGTCGGTGTCCCTTATCGGGCATGGCACTCTTTCGTCACTCGTGAATGTATATCTGTTCTGGGTCGCTTTCGAGCAAGCCTGAATCGCTTCTCAAGGCAGCATTCTCTCGCTGAAAGGTGGCTACATTGCAAGAAGTTGCCGGGTCTCGTCCTCTGCAAGGTAATCCGACACCTGCTCGGTCTTCCCCAGCCGCCAGTCAGACAGAGGTTCTCGAGATTGCTGAGCCGTGGAGGCCGTATCGCACTCTAGCAACTAACTACCTGTGCCAAGTGACCTCTGCTTCGAATTTGCGCCGCCGTCAGCGAACTGCTGACAGCTGAGGAGAGCTGGTGGGGCCGGTGAGATCTTCACCCTCCCTTATCGGTGAGTTCGATCAGCGATTCCAGACGGCGTTAAATCGAGGGAGGGCGTTCTGAGGCATGCAGGTTCGACAGGAACCCGAGCCAGGGCTTCTCTGGAGCAAGAGCGTGTCGAGCTACTTCTTGGGCGGGGTTGAGAAAGGATTCGAGTGGCTCGAATTGGCGTATTCCGGGAAGGACATCCCAGGAGTAGAGCTCATCCACTGTCATCCGGCTTTGGATGGCATCGGCGACGACGCGAGGCACCTCGACCTCCTTAAGAGGCTCGGGGTGGACAAGACCGCCCAGACGAAGTGAGTAGCTAGGCGGCTCGGGCTTGCCCTCCCCGCCAAGGCCGCGTCAGGAAGGTGGTGCGACTTCCGTTAGGCTTCCGAGGTTGGGGCGACTGACTGTCGCCCCTCAGTCGAAGGTCAGTCCTTCCCCCATGTCTGCCATCGAGTCCTCTATGCATCCTAAGCTGACGCGCGTGTAACGGGCCCTCATTGGTTGGAGCCTGCTGACCGACAGAGATGGCCAAAGTTGTCCCATTTGGCGTTCGGGCGGACTCTTCCCTAGGTACAGGCTTGGGCCTGGCTCTTGGCTGTGCAGACCTGGCGGGCCCACTGCGGGCCGCCGCATCATTGGTCCAAGCCCATTCTCGACGAACGGGGCGAGCCAGGGGCAAACTGGTCGAGAGGATGTCTACGGAGTCTATTGGAGCGAGGTCATTCGAACGCATGCAGGAGAGCCCTGCAGCGGAACGATGCCTCGGAGGCACTGCAGACGCCCGTAGGGAAGGAGCTAGTTGTGCAGGCGGGGCATGCTACGGAGAGACCTGGTCCGGGTGAAGTGTGCGTAGTCGAACGTCTTCGGTGTGAGGCCGGGCTTCTCCAACCGAGCTGGCCCGCCAGGGTCCTTCGGCTCCATTGCCCTGCTTGCGGTGCGAGTCCACACCGGCACCACTCTATCTAGGTACTGAATGAACTTCCAGAGACCGACATTGTACTCCACGTTCCCGACCCGATCGACCACGCGCTCGGGGTACGCAATCCCGCACCCATAGAGGCCGTGGGCTATCACTCCGGTCTTCGCGTCATAGCGAGTCAAGTCCGCCCCCTCGGTCGCGACTGTCCGGCGCCCGAAGCCGATCCCATAGACTACCTTGGAGCATCGGGGGAGGTACCTGGAGACGTTTTCGTCGTTGGCGCTTACCCTCAAGAGCGTCTCCTCCGAGATACGCCCCAAGTCCTCCCGCGCCCACTCTGCAGTCCTTCCCTTCAGCCCCGTGTTGTCGTAGCGGATCCAGTCCCCGTAGTCGACGGCGAAGCGAAGGGGGCTGCGGTAGAAGTTGATGACTCGCTTTGCCCCTGCGTCGATCAGGTTGCGGACGGCCATCATCGCAGAGTGAGACGAGCCGAAGACGCCCACCACGTCGCCGGACTCGATGACTCTCTTCACCTTCTCCGGGTCGAGCGCGTCCTCGAGGCCGATGACGGGCACGGAGTGTCGCAGTTTCAGCGGCTCCGCCCCTATGGCGAGGATGACATTCCTGGCTTCGATCACCCCCTCGGGGGTCGCAACCATCCACGCGTGGCTCACCCGCCTGAGCTTGGTGACCTTCGACCTGATGGGGCTGACCTTGCTCTGAAGACGGTTGGTGATCCACTGGAGGGGCTCGACTACCCTCTCCAAGAGGCACGTATCCTGCGCCTCTAGCGCATCCAGCGCGAACCCACCTTCCGCTTCCTCATAGCCGAAGGACCTGCACCCCTTGAGGAAGGCCCGGAAGAGATGCGCCTTCGTGTTGCTCGACACTCCCTTCCACTTCAGTCCCAAGTCGCCCACCGTGAACAACGGATCAATCCAGCCGATTGAACTGCCTGCGACTCCACTGTCTAGGAGTTTGCCCACCGCCGCCAGGCCCGCGGGCCCGGCGCCGACTACGAGCCAGTCATAGCTCCGGGCGGCCCTGGGGACACTTCCGACTCCTCCGGCCAGCGCCCTTCGCCCTGCTGCGTCCGCTTCGAATTGCCCCAAGCTATCTCACCCTCCCTTGGTTGAACAGCTTGATCTCGCGCCACGTCGGCGGCATCGACACCGGGTCCTTGGATACCAGTCCTTCAAACTCCTCGTACCTGTTCCACTTCAGCATCTCGTTGTGCCGCTTCTCGAAACCGATCGTGGAGGATGTCTTGAACGACAGGTTCCGGTTGCTCGCGCAGTCGGATCCTGCGTAATGAGCAGGGTAAATCTCCGTGTAGTCCGGCAGGGAGCGCAGCTTCAGCAACGACTCGTAGGCTTCTCGCAGAGTCCCGTGGCCCATCAGGTCGAGCCTGCCAATGTCCCCCACGAAGAGGGAGTCCCCTGTGAATACCCCCCACGGCTCCTCCGCTCTCTTCCTGTCTAGGTACATGAGAGACATGCTTTCGCGCGTGTGCCCTGGTGTTCTGACGGCCTTCAGCGAAGCTTCACCGACTTCGAGAGTCTCTCCTTCCTCAAGAGGGGTGAATTCGAACGACACGTCCGCCGCTTTGGCCATCACCAGTTCGCAGTCGTCCCCCACGCTTTCAGCCAACTTCCTCGCGCCGCTGATGTGGTCGGAGTGGACATGAGTGTCTACCACGTGGGTGATCCGGCACTGCTCTCCCCGGGCGGCTGAGACGTATTGCTCAGTCTCGTTTGCCGGGTCGATAACAGCTGCCACGCCGCTCCCTGGGCAACAAACGAAGTAGCTTATGCAGCTGCTTTCACTCGTGAAGAACGGCCGGATGTAGGGCAACTGCTAATCCGACCCCGCTCTGCGCGGCCTCAAGTCCTGCCATCTGACAATTACAGGTAATTAAGCCTTGGCGGAACGGCCCTGGCCTCTGCTGGAGGTCCACGACGGCCGCGCCTCCGCCCTGCATCGTGCTGGTCATGCCGCTAGAAGTGACGGTCGTCGTGTTAGACCCCACTGTGAACGGTACCCCGTACGTCACATTCCAGCGGCCAACTGAAAGGGTCAGCTCGGGAGAGTCGTCGGTCTGGTTGATTGTGTATGGCGTGCCGCTGACTGAGACTAGGGTCGAGAGCTGAGGAACGATTACGGTAGAGTTGTACCCGGAGTCGAATGCGAGGCTCCAGACCGTGCCCGCCTTAGCGGTCAGGTTGTCCGTGTCGTAGCGTAGTGTCACCTCGGTCGCGCCTAGCGTGTAGACAGTGACATTGCTCCCTCCGGAAGAGAAGCTGTAGGAAAGCGGCGAGCCGTTCTGGTCCGTGGCCACCAGGTCAGAGACCTCGATGGAGAGCAGGGGGACTTGGATGGAAGTGGCGTTGCGACTCTCCGTGAACGTCTACGAGACGGCCACATAGCCATCCGCGTGCACCGTTAGAGTCAAAGCCCCGTTCGCGGATGCGAGCGCCGCGTGGACCGGCGCTAGGAGCACGATGAGCACCGCGACGAGAGCTAAAGGCTGCCTGTACAAGTTCGCAGTCGGCAATCCTCCCCTGACGCCCTAAAAGCGTGATGGCACGACCATGCTCGCGTCGGCATCGAGGATGCCCCGCTCCGCTTCGCCAAGAACCTGAGCGACTTCGCCAAGTCGGGGCTAGAGGTCGTAGACTGTACCCGGCACCTTCGGAAATGGCTGTACCTCGCCGATGTGCTTAGCCCCTACGATCCAGCTTACCAGCCTCTCCACACCCATCCCAGCCCCCGCCGATGGTCTGAGCCTCCCCTCCTTTGCGAGCTTCAGAAGAAGCGCGTAATTCTCCTTTCTTACGCCGTCCCTTTCCATCTTGGCGCGTATCCTCTCATACTCCCACTCTCGCCTGGCGCCGGAGAGTATCTCTCCATACGACGGGACGAACAGGTCGTAGTTGTCCCACTTGCCCGTGCTGGGATCCTCGAAGTCATAGAACTCCCTAGGGATGTTGGTGACCCACACCGGCTCGCTGATGCTCTTGGGGAGAGCGGCTTCCCACGCCTCCCCGTACCTCGCGCGCAACGTCGCGGTGTCGAAGGTCCTGAAGGGGGCCTTCGGCGCGGTCAGTCTGCCATATCGTCCCAGAGAGGTGAGCTCCTCTCGCCTCTCGCTCTTCAGTTCGCCGATAAGACCTACAATTAACTCCTCGACGAGGCTCTTGATGTGCTCGAACCGTCCGTCCCGGACTTCGAAGTCGAGCTGAGTGAACTCATACGAGTGCCATCCGGTGGCCCCGCGTTCCCGCTTCTCTATCCTCACGTTCGGCGAAAGGACGAAGAACTTTCCAAACGCGGTCGAACAGGCAACTAGCTTGTGAATTATCATGCTCTGCGTTGCCCTCACGCTCTCTCCGTAGACCTCGGTCTCTATCCTCTTCTCAATCGAAGCCCCGGGGTCTGGCCAGAGTGGGTCCGTCGACTTCGAAAAGACGACCGGGAGCAACCAATCGAAGCCTTTGCCGACCAACGTATTGGAAAGGTACCTCAGGGTCCCCGTGGACACCTTCCCCACCTGAAGCTTCCTCGCCAGCCCTCTTCTTGAAAGCTCGTGCAGGGGCTTCGGAGTCGTCCCCGCTCCTGCGGCCTCCTTCGCCACAGCACCGCAAGCCCTCGCGTGCCTATAAACAATCTGACGTTGATGGTGGCATTCTGCCGGGATTAAGCCATAAATCTAACCAATCTCAGGCAGAACGCTAACGTGCTCGACGAGAAAGACATGAGGATCATCGAGGAGCTGATGGAGAACGGGAGGAAGTCTGTAGTTGAAGTCTCAGACAAGCTCGGACTCCCTCGCGCGACCGTGCAGGAACGACTGAGGAAGCTGGTGGAGTCAGGCGTCATAAGGAGGTTCGCCGCACTCCCCGACTACGCGAAGCTT
>JASHOZ010000060.1 GCA_030038395.1 Nitrososphaerales archaeon | reverse complement strand
TGAACAGGCAGGAGAGGAAGTACACCGTCACGAACCTGGGTAGGCTCGTCCTCAACCTGACGCGCCAGATCGAAGAGCAGTCGCTCGTGGAGAGCGGGAAGCTCTACGTCAGGACATCTCACCAGACCATGGAGGAGTTCAACGCGAACAAGATCCTCCAGTCGCTCGTGAAGGAGGCGGGGATGCCCGTGGAGCTGGCGCAGAAGATAACGAGCGAAACGGAGTCGAGGCTGTACAAGTTCCAGACTCAGTACCTCACGGCCCCCCTGATCAGGGAGATCGTGAACGCCCTCCTAGTAGAGCACAGCATGGAGGAGTACAGGCACAAGCTTACGAGGCTCGGCATGCCGATCTATGACGTGACACAGCTCCTCGGGAAAGCGGGGGACGACGGCGGCAGCGTGGAGTCGCTCGTGCATCAGACAGGGAAGCAGGTCTTTTCCGAATATCTGCTGCTCGAGCAGCTCCCGAGGGACGTCGCCGACGCGCATCTCTCGGGGGACATCCACATCGCCAGCGCAGGGAGCTGGGGCCTCACTCCCGACACAGTCTTCGTCGACCTGCTGTCGGTGAGGAGTGGCGGTATGAACCCGCGCGGGAGGATACTCAATACGGCCATGATCCCGAGCCCCGAGAGCGCGGAAAGGGCGCTCAACATCGTTGTCAGCATGGCAGCGTTACTAGCGCGAGAGGCATCAGACGAAGTAGTGTTCAGAAACTTCCTGCAATACCTCGGCCCCTTCTGCAAGTCGCGCGGAAAGAGGGAGATGGAACTCCTCTTCCTCAGGTTCTTCGAGGCCGTCACCTCACCGATAGCAGGCGCCGAGGGACCGGCGATAAGCCTCGAGTTGAACCCCTACAGGCACGACGATGTAGGGAGGGAGGTGCTCGACAGGACTCTGGACGCGGCGCTCGGAGCGTACAGGAGCTTCGTAGAGGAGACGCCACGCCCTGACGTGAGGCTCCTCCTTGCCAAGCCGAATAGGGTCGACGAGACGAAGACGCTGAAGGACGCCGCATCGATCATCTTCAACGGGGGAAGGCTCGCGTTCCTCTCATCGGACCAGCGAAGGAGCTTCCTGGGGCTCAACGCGAGTGTGCTCCCCCCGGAGGCGCAGGCCGACAACGTCAGCGTCCTCCACGGCCTGAGCCTGAACCTCCCTCGGCTCGCTTACGACTCCAACCAGGACGAGACATACTTCAGGGCTAAGCTCGCCCTCCTGATCGCCGTGGCCACCGACGCACTCTCCACCAGGAGGAGGCTGATCGAGAGGGCGCTCAAGCGCGGCCTCCTCCCCTCACTGGCGTCCGGGTCGGACGCTGTCACATCCGACACGATGCCTCTGATAATGAATCTGGTCGGACTAGACGAGACTCTGGCCAGTCTGGTCAGAGAGCCTACCATGGGCTCCCGTGCCGAGCTCGCGGAGAAGATCGTGGAGACCGCCGGGCAGGTCGCCAACGACAAGTCCACCAGAATCGACAGGCTCGGCGTCGCGATGCTCGACCTCGACGGTGCGCTCAGGTTAGCCACCCTCGACGCGGAGAAGTATGGAAAGGCCAACATCCAGCCTCTCCAGAAGGGAGCGTACACGCAAGCCCCTAGGCTCGTGCTCGCTGACCTTGAGAACCCGGAGAGAATGGACTACATGACGAAGCTCGCGAACGGCCTCAAGGGAGGCCTGTCCATCACACTCGACGGAAACGCTGCCGACGTGAGGGGCGTCTACAACATGATTCTCAACGCGACGCCCAAACTCCCGTATTTCAAAGTGGACAGGACGATATCCGTCTGCAGGAACTGCGGAGCCAAACTCCCGCAGAACTCGACACGGTGCAGGCGGTGCAAGTCCGTGGCCACGACGCAGTACTCGACCGCCGTCTAACCGGACGAAGGCGCCGCGCTGTCAATTAGATTCCACCAAGCATCGCTTCATGGCGCGCCGTGTGCGTCGCGCGCCCCTGCGTGGTTGTCAAAAGTGACGCCGCTGGGAGTGAGATATATATCTCGCGGAATGGGGTTGGGGCTAACGTTATGACGTCGATAGTTGAAGAACCACGCGACTCTCCGGATGCCGGAGAGCAGGGCAAGGGAGAGGTGAGGATTCCTCCGGAGACACTGGCGGCGTTCGGCGGAGATGAACTGCGCGCCCGGGTCTTCTACGAGAAGTATGCGCTGAGGGACGAGCGCGGAATTCAGGTAGAGAAGGTCCCCGACGATATGTGGCGGAGGGTGGCGAAAGAACTCGCTTCAGCCGAGGTTGACGAAGAGAGGAGGACCGAGTGGGCGGCGAAGTTCCACTGGCTGCTTCAGGACTACCGGTTCGTCCCTGGCGGGAGGATACTCTTCGGCGCAGGCCAGACGCGCAAGTCGACGAATCTGAACTGCTACTTCTTTCCGATAAAGGAGGACTCGATCGAGTCGATCTTCGAGTGGTGCAAGGAGGCAGCAAGGACCTATAGCTTCGGCGGCGGCGTGGGGACCGACATCTCGGTGCTGAGGCCGAGGGGAGCTCCGGTCAACAACTCTGCCATCTACAGCTCCGGGTCGGTGTCGTTCATGGAGCTCCTCTCCACCACCACGGGGACTATCGGCCAGGCCGGGAGGCGGGGCGCCCTGATGATCACCATAAGGGTGGACCACCCCGACGTCATGGACTTCATCAACGTCAAGAGGGACCTGAAGAAGGTCAACTACGCCAACATCTCTGTGAAGATATCCGACGCATTCATGAGGGCGGTCGAAGCCGACGAAGACTTCCTGCTTCACTTCAAGAACGAGAAGGTGGAGGTCAACAGGACCGTCAGGGCCAGGGAGGTCTGGAAGTCGCTGATTCGCGGAGCTTGGGAGTCGGCCGAGCCCGGCGTCCTCTTCTGGGACACGATAAAGAGGGAATCGACCACCGAGTATGGAGGCATGGAGGTCGAGGGCGTGAACCCGTGCTCGGAGCAGACGCTTGAACCGTACGGCAACTGCTGTCTGGGCTCGGTCAACCTGAGCGCGTTCGTTCACGAGCCTTTCAGCGAGAAGGCGAGCATCGACTGGGAGTCGCTGACGAAGGCGACGCAGTTCGCCGTGAGGTTCCTTGACAACGTGCTCGACTACAACGCGGACCGACATCCCCTCCGACAGCAAAAGGAGGCATCGCTCCGCAGCAGGAGGATAGGCGTCGGTATCACCGGCCTGGGAGACATGCTGATCAAGCTCGGGCTGAAGTACGACGACGACTCGACGATAGGCTTCGTCGACCACCTGTTCGAGCGGCTCAAGACGGCGATCTACGAGTACTCGTCCGACCTCGGGAAGGAGAAGGGGAGTTTCCCCGCCTTCGAGCCCGATAAGCATCTCGCGCAGCCTTTCATCTCGAGGCTGGACCAGAAGGTCAAGGACAAAATCCAGGCCCAAGGGATAAGGAATGCCGCGGTGACCACTATCCCTCCGGTGGGCTCGGGGTCGATCCTAGCCGGGTGCTCCAGCGGAGTGGAACCGGTGTTCGCCTTCTCGTACACTCGCAGGAGCAAGTCCCTCAGCGAGGGGGAGTTCAAGGTCTTCCACCCGCTCGCCAAGGAGTACGCCGCCCTGACGGGGACCTCGGCCGAGGAGCAGCTGCCGAACTACTTCGTCACGTCGCACCAGATCAAGCCCGAGATGAGGGTGAGGATGCAGGCCACGATCCAAAAGCACATCGACACGGCAATCTCCAGCACAGTCAACCTCCCGCAGGAGATTACGCAGGAGGAGGTGGAGAGGATCTACCAGCTCGCCTGGCGGATGGGCTGCAAGGGGATAACCGTCTACAGGGAAGGGAGCAGGGAAGGCATACTGGAGACGGCCAAGGTGGTGAAGAAGGCGGAGCAGCCGAAGGCGCCCTTCGAGAGGCCGAGGATGATGGAGGGGAGGACCCTCAAGCTCAAGCTCCCGCAGGGGGGCCTCTACCTGACGGCGAACCTCGTCGGCGGCGAACTGAAGGAAGTCTTCGTGACGCTGGGCAAGTCGGGAGGCGACGAGAAGGCGGACGCCGAGGCCCTCGGGAGGCTCATTAGCCTCTACCTTCAGCACGGAGGCGACCTGAAGAGCGCAATCTCCACGCTGAAGGGCATAAAGGGGAAGTACGTCTCATGGGACGAAGGGACGCAGCTCCTCTCGATCCCAGACGCGATAGCGAAGGGGCTGGAACTCCTGAACCTGACGGACGTCGCGAAGGGGAGCCAGGTCGCGGCCAGGCCGCAGCCGGCGAGCGGCTCTCCCCAAGGGGGGACGTGCCCCGACTGCCACGAGAGCGCCCTCATCTTCGAGAACGGGTGCTACAAGTGCACCAACTGCGGCTACAGCAAGTGCGAGTAGCCGCATCCGGCTCCGTCAACGATAACTACGCCGAAAGGTGCGGGCATGCACGTTGGGATCGTCGGGGAAGAAGGCGCTCCTCATAGTGGTGCTGGCGACAGCTCTGACGATCACACCCCTGGTCCTCTTCGGCGTTTACCTCGGCTACTACATCGGCGCCGAGACGGGATACTCCAAGAGCGTCTTGGCGATAGCGTTGTCTACGGCGGGCTTCCTCGCTGGAATGGCGTTAGTGTTCAGGGTGATAAGGGCCGTTGTAGCATGGGCACAGAAGCCGGCTATGGCTCGATCTTCTTCAGGGCCTCTGACTTCGCTTTCTCGAGCCTCGCCCTGAGCTCGGCGACAGCGCACCTGTGCGACTCATCGACCTTGTCGGAGGCCGCCTCGAACGGCTCGTCCACGATGTCGTCGCTCATTGCGCCGCCTTCGCC
>JASHOZ010000059.1 GCA_030038395.1 Nitrososphaerales archaeon | reverse complement strand
GGGCAGACAGGCATCAAACTCATCGCTCAAAGAGTCGCTGATACGCCTTTCTCCCATGCGCGTACCCTGCCGTCACCGTGAGTGTTCGGACAGACCCGCAGGCGCTTGCCTCCCGCGAGAGTCCCGGCCTCAGCGGCATCATCCCCTCAACGCCCCTCGACAGAAGTCGAGCTCTGGTGAAGCTAGGCGACGCCCCTTCGGGCGCGCCTCTCGGCCAGAAGAGGCTCTCAGCGTGAAGCGGAACGAGGACAGATTACCCCTCAGGGCGCCCGCGCGGATTGGGGAGCGATTTAGGAACGTTCTCGGAATAAGGATAATATCACAGCCGGGGTAAGGTCTCGTCGAAGGGAACTGTCTTCGTTTAGTCTGGCGCTCAGAAACCTCAGGCATAGGAGGATGAGGACCGCGCTCACGGTCTCTGGCATAGTGATAGGCGTCGCCATGATACTCGTCCTGCTCTCGCTCGCGGCAGGCACTTCTGCGCAGACCAACAGCTCGTTGCGTAATGTCGTGGGCTCAGAAATCACCGTGGTGAACGCGACAACTCCCACGTTTTCTGGCGGCGGATTCGGGTTGAACGGAACCGGAGGGTTCCCAGGATTTGGGAGCGGCGGCAGCGGCGGCGGGAATTTCATGATGATCTTTGGCGGCGGTGATCCCATAAACGAGAGCCTGGTCGACAGGATCGAGAACATGAGCGGGGTGTTCGTCGCCTCTCCAGAGCTCGAAACCTCAGGCTACGTCAACGGTGCGAACGTGTTTCTGTACGGCATAGACCCCGGCACCTACTCAGAGGCAACCAACGGCCTCGACGTAACCAGCGGGTCGAACCTCACCGGCACAGGTCAGATTCTATTGAATAGCGCGACTGCGACCAACCTCGGCGTCAGCGTCGGCTCCAAGGTGACGGTCGGGGCGAATTCCACAGGGGGTTCGACGTTCACCGTCGTAGGAATCTACACCAGCGGGAGCACCTTCGGGCCGCTCGCCCGGTCCGGATACGTCGAACTGTCCGACGCACAGAACATCAGCTCCGACGAGGGGCTCGTGACGGAGATCTTCGTGAAGACGACCACCCCATCGCTGGTGAACTCGGTCGCGTCGAGCATAGACTCCGCCATTTCCGGTGTGACCGCTACCGTTGCAGGCACCGTGGCAGGGGCAGCCCAGTCGCTGTCAGGCACTCTCACGACCTTCTTCACAGTAATAGGCCTGGTAGCCCTCCTGGCGGGCGGGTTCGGGGTCGTAAACACGATGATGATGTCAATCAGCGAGCGGACCAGGGAGATTGGGACGCTTCGCGCGATAGGAGCCACGAAGGGCCAGGTAATGCAGATGTTCCTGGGCGAGGCTCTTCTGATCGGCGTGATAGGGGCGGTGGTCGGGGCCGTCGTCGGCATAATCGCCGCCTCCGCCTTCCCCCTGTTCACCGGGTCGTCCGCGTCGCACACGTTCGGAGCGGCTTTCAGCGGCGCACTGAGGCCTGCACTGACCGCTTCCAATCTCGGAATCAGCCTAGCCCTGGGGATGGTGGTAGGAGTAGTCGCAGGTGCCTATCCGGCCATTCGAGCATCGAGGATGGACCCCGTGGAGGCGCTCCGCCATGTCTGAGGCCGTCGTCGAAACGGTGAATCTGGAGCGACGGTACAAGAGGGGAAAATTCCCTGTCCCGGCGCTGAACGGTGTCGACCTCGAGGTGGCGAAGGGGGAGATCCTAGGCATAATAGGGCCGTCCGGCTCCGGCAAGACGACTCTCCTGAACCTGATCGGGGGGCTCGACAGGCCCTCCAAGGGAACCGTGAAAGTGGATGGAGTGGAGGTCTCCAAACTGGAGGACCCTCAGTTGACCGACTACAGGCTGCACAAGGTGGGCTTCGTGTTCCAGTTCTACAACCTGATACCCACGCTGAACGCTGTCGAGAACGTCGAACTCCCGATGGGGCTCGCAAAGGTCGGCCCTGCTGAGCAGAGGGAACGCGCGCTGAGCCTCCTAGAGTCGGTCGGCCTCGACCAGAGGTCCGATCACATGCCCGACGAGCTGAGCGGCGGCGAGCAGCAGCGAGTCGCGGTGGCCAGGGCCTTGGCCAACCACCCTTCAGTCGTCCTCGCAGACGAACCCACGGGGGACCTCGACTCGAAGTCCGCGAAGAAGCTGATGGAAGTGCTGAAGTCCCTCCGGAAGGAGGAGCACGCCACGTTCGTCGTAGTCACTCATGACCCGATCGTGGTAGCGGAGTGCAACAGGGTCTGCGCGATCCGAGACGGCAAGATCACGAGGGAGTCGCGCGTCGGGGAGGACGGGAAGATACTCGACCACAGCAGGTTCGTGATGGACGCCCTGTTCTAGGACGCCGCTAGCTGGGCTGACGTGAAGACACATTAACTTCAGGCTCGGGGACATCGCCGCAGTTGCCGGAGCAAGAAGTCGAGAGCATGCAAAGGAAGGCGGCGATTGCGAAGTCAATCCTCGATGACGTCGTTGAGAGCTCGAGCCACGAAGACGAGAAGGTTGGACGAATGCTGTACTCGATGTCGTTCCTCACCGTCGGCGCAACGATAGCCTTCTCCTCTTTCTTGGGCAACAGGATTGGAAACCAGCTCTTTGGCGTTGACATCATGTCGGTCCTGTTCCTGGCGTATCTGGCGCTTCTCGTTTCAGGGACAATAATGGTCCTCGAGGCAATGAGCCCGAGACTGTATCTGCGAGGCGCCTCAAGGGCGCGGAGAGCCGAGGATGGACCGCACTCGTCAGCCGCCTTGGACTCGATGCACTTCTTCAAGAGCATAGCACGAAGAAAGGAGGAGGAGTGGCTGTCCTACTTCAAGTCGATGGACTCAGAGACCCTGCTGCGGCAGGAAACCGAACAGGCCCTCAAGCAGGCTCACTTCCTCTCCAGAAAGGTGACGCAGAAGATCGAGTACATACGCAGGGCTAAGTGGATAATGCTGTTGGCCGCAATCAGCTTCCTGGCGATGGCGGTCGTCGGCGTTCTGTCGTACGCTTGACGTGCTTCGTCGGCAGACTGGCGGGCACGCCTTCACCCCTCCAGGTCCTCAGTTGCTCGCGCCGGCTCTTCGGGACAGAACTGCCGATCCGTCTGCCGTGGCCACCCAAAGTCCCTTCGGCCTTTCGACCTTCACTCCCCCTTTCCCTGCCTCCACCTGCCGAGTAGGTTGCGCTCGGCGTCGGTGACCTTCGGCCCCACTCTGTCGAAGTCGTCGCCGGACCCCGAGGACATCCTGACGACCATCGGATAGGTCTGCTTTTTCTCGTCGTAGTACCATCTTCCGCCGCCCTTGTCGAACTCGACCTCCCAGACCTTTATCGCCGCGACCTTCTCGTATTCGAAGTCTATCCCGACTATGGAGTACCCTGACGAGACCGCGGGGTCGTTGGCTTCGTCGAAGACGCACCTCGCGCAGCTTATGACCGGGGGAGGCCCCTCCCGCGACCGGCCGAGCATCCTGGCTGTGTACTCAACCGACACCCTCGGGGAGTGGACGTGGCCGTTCAGTATCACGTCTGAGAAGGCGAAAAGCCGCCTCTTCGTCTCCTCCTGGGAGGCCGGGACTATGGCCTCCAGAGGATGGTGCACGAGAGTTATGTTGAAAGACGGTTCCCGCTGCCCCGAGACGCCGCTTTCGGCTGCTCTGAGCTGCGGCGTCCCGACATACCCATGATAGTTGTACTTTCGGCTGAAGAGGAAGGCGGAGTTCAGGCTTATGAGGTTGAGCCTGAGGTTCGCGACTGTATGGGACCTGACGTAGTACAGGTCAGGCTCTGACTTGACGCCGTGCCTTTCCAGAAACGAGTAGTACGGCCCCATCCCAGCTTTCATAGCCTCCCTGTCGGAGACGACCGCGTATCTCGACTCGGTGGCCGTGACGCCCCCCCTCTTCTCCACCATCTCGTTCATCATTTCGGTGCTTATCGGCGACAGCGTACCCCAGTTCACGTCGTGGTTTCCTCCGCAGAAGGTGGTGCTCCGCGCGTGTAGGGACTCGGCGAGGGCGTCCGCGAATGTGTCCACTATCTGGTATTCCTCTTCGCGGCCTCCGTAAGCGAGGTCCCCCGAAAGGGCGATGTGTGGCGCCGGAAGGTCTAGCGACTCTATTCGCGTCTTGAGGTCGGTGGCAAGCGAACATAGAACCTTGTCGGTCTCGGGCTGAGTCGAGGCGCGCAGATGGAAGTCAGAGAGGTGGATGAGGCAGAAGTCCAAGCCTCTTCCACCCTTTCAGTAGACTTCCTCGGTCGCCAGGACCTCGATCCCCTTTCCTGTTATCACGTATGGCCTGGGGTGCGTGTCGACCTTGGAACCTCTCATCTTCAGTATCTGAACCGTCCTGACGCCCTTCCTGAGGGTCCGCATGAGCATCACACCCTCGGCCAGGTACTCCTCCGGCTGGAGGACCCTCTCTTCCCCAGTGGAGAGGAGTTCACTTGTCAGCAGAGAGGTCGCGCTTGTCGATTGCAGCGTCTCTATCATGTCTAGCACCACTGGTCTCCTCTCTTCGACCGAAGGGAAGCGGAAGACCAGGTCAGCCATCGAGTCCAAGGCGATCCTCATCGGCTCGAACTTCGCGATGGCGCTCTGGATCGTCTCCAGGAGGTTCACGAGGCCAAGCTCCCTCCCCCCCACGGCGATCCTTCCGACCTTCGCCATCTCGGGTATCTTCCTGACCTCGGTCGCGTCGATGTACATGAACTTCCCCTGCGCCTCGAGCTTCGCGAAGTCCATGCCCAGATTGTTCATCTCCTTCATGAAGCGGCTCTTCGGCTCGTTCATGCCGATGAACATGCTATTCTCGCCGAGCGCCGCCGCCCCGTGGTGCAGGAACTGCGAACAGATGATCGTCTTCCCGGTGCCGGGCTCGCCGAGCACCAAGACCACCCTCCCCCGGTTGAACCCACCATCGAGCATCGTGTCGAGGCCCGGAAGGCCGCTGCTGAGCTTCTGTTCTTCGACCGGAGCTTCTGTCACGTGACCCGTGTGCCATGTCACCTTTCGCTATTAGTGCGTTCCCCCTGGCTTGATGAAACCGAGGCGCGGGCGGGATCCGACGATGGATGAGCAAGAGGTGAGCGCCCCGGTGTGGTAGTTAGGGAGCCCGGAGCTCCCGGGCTTCGCGACCTTGCATGACGGTGGCGAGGACTTCGGCGCGTCGAACGTCAATAGTTAAGTACATATTGAAGCGATGCAGGAGGTATGATCGAGAAGCTGCTAAACGTAGTCGTAGTCGTCAGAGACCAGACCAAGGCGTTGGATTTCTACACCAAGGTGCTGGGATTCGAAAAGCGGACCGACATCTCGCCTCCTTGGGGGACGAGGTGGGTTACTGTGGCGCCGAAGGGTCAGGACATAGAGATTGCGCTTCTCCAGTCCGGCAATCGCTCCGACCCGAACCTCCCGCAGCTAGAGCCAGGGAAGGGCCCCCAATGGACGTTCCAGACAAGCGACTGCAAGGAGGACTTCACGGAGCTTCAGTCACGGGGCGTCAAGTTCGACCAGAGCAAGCCGGAGGAGCAGCCATGGGGTGTCCAGGCCACCTTTTCTGACCCTGATGGCAACAAGTTCGGGCTGCTGCAGCCGGTGACGAGGCAGGCCTGGTAGAATAGATGGGGAGCACCTGGAGGGCCATGGCGGACGAGAGCAGACGCCAGGTCCTTCTTCTTCTGAAGGACGGAGAGAAGACACCCACGGAGATGTCCAAGAGCTTCGACTTTTCCATGGCGGCGCTCTCCACTCACCTCAGGGTCCTGAGGGACGCCGACCTCGTGAGGGAGCGGAGGGTGGGGCAGCACAGGCTGTACTCGGTGAACACAGAGAGGATGCTGGAGATGAGGCTCTTCCTCGAAGGGTTCTGGGAGGACGCGATAGTGAACTTGAAACGCCATGCGGAGTCCAAAGCCGCTGTGAGGAAGGATTGAGGAGATGCCGAGCGAGATAACCAGGTCGATCATGATAGACGCCCCCGCTGCGCTGATTTTCGAGGCGCTGACTACCGAGGCGGAGCTCGCTCAGTGGATGCCCCGGAGCGCGAAGATAGACGCGAGAGTGGGTGGGGAGTACGAGTTCAACTTCTACTGGGCGGCGAAGAAAGTCGAGACCACCGCCAGGGGGAGAGTCGTCGAGCTCGTTCCTAACAGAAAGGTCTCCTACACATTCGCTTCGAGCGAGGACCCACCGGGGACACCCCCGTCCCTGGTCACATGGACCATCGAGGAGTGTTCGGATGGCAAGTCACGCGTGACGCTTGTGCATTCGGGGATAGATGCGGCCTCCTGCCTGAAACGCTCTCAGGGCTGGGGATACTACCTCGACAGGTTGGCAGCCTACTCTTCGCGCTCGCCGGTACGCCAACTGACTCGGTAGGTCGAGGTCCTATGGCGACCAGACGGCGCAGCGAGCGAACGTCTCCTGGGGGAGGAGCGGCCTCCCATCACGACGGGGCGACTTCGCCGGTCAGATGCCCGCGAGCGGCTCAAGGGACTTGGCCATCAGGCCCAGTGTTCTCTGCACTGCCAGCAGTATCTTCGGCGCATCTGGCCTCCTGGAGAGCTCAGAGGCGTTGGCCGCTAGCTCCAGGAGCCTCTCGCGCAGTATTATCCAGGCCGCCTGACCCCTCGGGAGGAGGTAGTTCATCTGGTACATCTCGAAGGTGGGACCTGCCGTCAGGCCGGGGCGGTGACCTCCAATCGGGAGTGTGGTGATCGTGGTCCCGAGCGGCTTGATGACCGTGACCATCAGCTTGATCGACACATCCGCGAGCGTCTCAAGACCTTCCTTGGTGGTCTCTGCCTGTAGGAAGAACCTGTTGAGCACCTGCAGCAGGACCTCGTAGGACGCGTTGAAGAGGTCTGCGATGCCTGCGGTCAGCTCGTTGTCGATCAGCTCGGGGGACGCTACGTCGCTCGGAGGGCGGACAAAAGCCGCAAGAGTGGGCCGAGTGGGTTCGAACTTGGGATCCACACGCTTCATTTCCCTGTACTCCTCGAGGATCCCCAGGAACTTCCCGAAGTGCGCCTCCTTCCAGTCTCCGCGCGCCCCTTCGCCCTCGGTTATTATGGTCTCGATGGCCTTCATCGCGCTCGCGAGATCGGTGACGGCCGTCAGTTCCTTCCATCCGAAGTACTCCTCGGTCGCTTGGTCGTGTGCGTTTCCGATGAACAGCTGCTTCTCACCGTAGTTCTCAGACAGGTACCTGAGCCCCTCCTCGATCCCTCTGTAGAGTTGCCCGACAGTAGCGAATTCCTGACCCTCGGGGACTATCTTCCCCCCCACTGCGCCGCCCATCACGCTTTGAAAGCCAGGGACTTCCTCGATCGCCATGGCCTCCGGGCGCTCAAGGAATAGGAAGTATCTCAGCGAGGTCTCGTTCAGGGGAAGCAAAGCCAGTCGCACGCTGGACGGGAAGTACCTAGACGCGTAGGGAAAGTTAGGCCGCCCGAAGTATGGGGAGCCGCCTATGGAAGTCAGCAGATTGTTCGCCAAAGAGAGGTGGAGCATCTCTTGCTCCGCGACCCCGGAGATCACCCTGTCCCACCTCCTTATCGACTCGAGTTGTTGCGGGGAGATCCCCTCGGCTACGCTTCTCTTCAAACCGAACGAGGCGAAGAGGTACTCGCACATTACCATGTGCTCCAGAGTCGCAGCTTCGCAGAGCATGTACATCAGCTGCTCCCTGTTCTTGATGACGATGGGGTTCTCCATTTTTCTGAAGCGCCTTTACTCGGGTGTTATGCAACGCAGCGGGACACGGCGGTCACCGCACCACCAGCACGTCACACCTCGCACTGACAATCACACCTTGGGCCACACTCCCGAGCATTAGCTTGGTGACGTCCCTGGTTGTTCTCGTCCCGACCACTAGGAGGTCGATTCGCTCGGTGGAAGCGGCGTCGCAGATGGCGCCGACGATGGAGCCCGTCGTCTCGAGAGACTTTGACTCTATGGGGACGGCCGCCTCGCCGGCGAGCTTGCGCGCGGACTCGAGTGCCTTCTGGGCCCTCGAGGCCAGTTCCTCGCTCATCTTCTTCATAGCGTCTTCTGCCAAGTACTCTGGAAGTTGGACAACATGAACCGCCACGACCTCGCCGCCGATGAGCTTGGCATATTCTATGGCCCGCTGCACGGTCCGCAAGGACCTCTCAGAGCCATCGACGGCGACCATTACTCGTTTCGGTAGGCTCGGCAAGGTTCAGACCCGAATCGTGGGACACCCCGCGTCGGTATTTATGCGGGACGCCATGAGGGCTCGATGGAGTCGAGCCCGCTCGAGGGGAGAGTCATCGGACGAGAGGCGAGCATCGGGCCGTGGACCGACGGGAGCGGCTTGGTCTCCGAAGCGAGAACTTAGCGAGCGTCTGGCGGTTGAATACACCTCTGGGGGAACATAGCCGAGAACCTGAGCTGTGAATGCGGGTTCGAGTCCGACGTGGGTAAGCGCCTGTGACCGTCACGAGACCGTCGTTCCATGCCATCAGGGAAGAGGGGGCTCGACGAAAGGTCAGGCAACCCTTGCAATAATCTCGACGAGATTGCCATCAGGGTCGCGCAGGAGGGCAGCACGGTTGTGCTTACCTGAGGGATGTGGTGGCTGGACGCCGGGCGCGCCAGCGGAAGTTAACTGTCTGAAAGACTCGTCAACGTCGCTCGTCCACATGACTAAAGCCATGGCTGGGCTACCGGGAGTGGCGTCGACCCCATGGACTCGCTTCGCCGCCTCCACCGCGCTGAGCCCCAGACCGAATCCATTTAGAGTGAGTTCGACGTGCGAGGGGGTTCCCTCGGTCGGGGTCCTGAAGGTCTCTGTGAATCCGAGGAGGTCCCGATAGAACCTGAGCCCGGCTTCGATATCGTTCGTGTAGAGATTGACGAATGCGTCTCGGTACATCACTGGGACTCGGCAGTGAGGAGAGATAAACGCTGCGCGAGAGTGGTCAGTCGAGAGGGCCGGGGCGTGGTTTAATGGGCGTCCGAGCTGACCCCATGTTCTGAACGGATGCAAGGCCGTAGGCTTGCGACTGAACTCGCGATGGATGTGCCCCGGCCGGCACCGGAGGAACCCGGCGGTGCTGTTCAGACACGACGCTCGAGACATCCCTCTTTCGCCCTTGCGTCCTTTCGTTGGGGGTGTCAGTTGAGGACATTCTATCTAGAGGGCCTGAGCGCCGCCTGCCTCTTGATCATGTCGGCAATCCTGGGGTCGCTCCTGGCAGGGGCATAGAGAGGAGAGTACATCAGCTCAAGCAGAGGCAAGCTGTGATGCTCGAACGCAACCTCCATGCATCCCACGAATGAGTCCGTGTCCCCTAACGCGAAGTGGATGAACCCTTCGTACAACACCGTGAACTCACCCCTCTCGGCTCTCTTCTGCAGGAGCCCGATCATCCTCCGCGCGATCTCCTTGTCCCCCGTCCTGGCCGCGAGGATGCCACGGTAGGTTAGCGTCCACACCCTTTCCGCCCCCAGCCTCTCCAGCTCGACGACCTTCTCCTCCGCCAGCGCGTAGTCTCCTTTCCCGAGATAGTACTCGGCCATATGCGCGTTGGTCCGATAAGGAACCATGGACTTCGTCTTCTCCCAGTGTGCTAACGCATCAGCCTCCCTTCCAGAGTAGGCGTACGCGCGACCGAGAAATGCGATCACATTGATGTCGAGAGGGTCGACAACCTGCGCCTCTTCCAGCAGACGAACCGTCTCGCCAATCTTCCCTTCACCCGCGACAATCTGGGCGAGCCATCTGTAGGGGTCAGAAAGGCTTGGGTTGAGCTCCATGGCTCTTCGCGCTTCCCTCTCGCTACCTGACATGTCGTCCTCACCAAGCATCAGGCCCGCTAGAGTGGAGTGGGCCTCTGCCAAGCCGTCGTCGAGGCTCAGGGCCGTCATGAGCTCCCTCCGGGCCCGGTCCTCAGACTCGGCGAGATGCACTTCGCCCTCGGTTGCAAGCCAGAGCAGCGCCTCGGCAATTCCCACCCTCGCCCTTGAGAAGGAGGGGTCTCTCCTTGCAGCACCTTCGAAGAGCCCCAGCGCTTGTTTGACTGCCGCAACCGAACCCTTGTCGTTGAAGAGTTTCCTTCCACGTAGGTAGATGGTGTAGGCTTCAATGTCCTTGGTGTATTGCATCGCCTTGGCAGGCCGCAGGGAACCTTGCAGCGGCGCCGGGGCGGAGCCAGATATCGAAGCCGCTATCTGCCCTGTTATCTTGGAGGCGATTTCCGTCTGGACTGCGAAGACATCGTCGAGGTCCTTGTCGTATCTGTCCGACCAGATGTGCTCTTCGGTGGCCACGTCAATCAATTGGACTGTAATTCTCACTCGGCTTCCGGCCTTTCTGACGCTCCCCTCGACAAGCGTGCCTACGCCCAACTCCCTACCGATCTCTGACACCTTTCGCTCCTTCTTCTTGTATCCCATCACGGAGGTCCTTGCGATCACCTTGAAGCCCTTCACCTGAGCGAGCCTGTCGATGAGCTCCTCGGTCATGCCGTCGGCGAAGTATTCATCGTTGGAGTCGGGGCTGAAGCTGTTCAGCGGGAGAACCGCTACCCTGTCTTTCGGCAGGGCGTTCTTCGACACTGGCCTGGGCGTCTCATCTCCCAATCCTGAGACGCGGTACAATTCGATGGGGACGCTCACGTTCTTGAGCTCGGGCACGCCCAGCGACTCGAACCCGTAGTCCACTTTGTTCACCACGCTATGAAAGACCTGGGCGCTCACACAGACCCCCCCGGGGGGAGAGAGAGGCTCAATCCTTGACGCGATGTTGATCGCGTCGCCGGCTACATCTGTCCCTTGGTGGACTACATCCCCCAGGTGGACGCCTATCCTAAGTTTGATTTCATGCTCTCTCGGACGGTGGATGTTTAGCGCCTTAACGGCTGTCTGGATTCCCACCGCGCAATTTACCGCGTCTCGAGCGCTCCCGAACTCGACCAAGAAAGCGTCTCCGATTGTCTTTACCTCCTTCCCATCGTGCTTGGCGAGCACTGACCTGACCAGCTTCCTCTGCTCCTCGACCAGGGCGAGGGAGAGAGACTCATTCTTCTGTCCCAGCGCGGTGTATCCAACCATGTCGGTGAACATGATAGCAGCGAGCCTGCGCTCACCTTGCGACAA
>JASHOZ010000058.1 GCA_030038395.1 Nitrososphaerales archaeon | reverse complement strand
CAGACCTGTACGCCTTCGTGAGCTCGTCGGCGTAGTCGTAGTAGTAGGTCCAGGCGCCGTACGACTTCATGTTGCCGTCGCTGTCGTAGGCGACAGAGCTCCCGTTGACGCTAGTGAGCTGGTCGTCAGAGTTGTATCCGTACGTGGTGGTGGTCCCGTTGTCGGCAGTCAGCATGTTGCCGGAGGGGTCGTAGGTGTACGTCGTCGTCCCCCACGGCCCGCTCGAGTAGTTGAGCTCGTCGAGCCAGTCGTACCCGAAGGTCTCTTCCGCCCCGTCCACCTTCAGCGACACCACGTTCCCGACCTTGTCGTAGCCGTAGCTCAGGCTGAGGTTCGCGACCGCGTCGTTGATGCTCGTGACCCTGTCCATGCTGTCGTATGTGAACGTCGTCACGGGCGCGGCGTCCCCCTGTCCGTAGTAGATGTCCTTCACCATCCCATCGGGCGTGTAGTCGAACGACGCTATGTTCCCGAACACACCTGTGATGTTCGCCAGCCTCCCCTGCGAGTCGTACGCCATCGACACGCTGACAGAGTCGGGGTACGTGATGTTGGCGAGCTCCGGCCCCGCATATCCGAACGACTCGGACAGCGTGGTCGACGAGACGCCTGGGATCGTGAGGGTCTCAGACTCCGACGTGACGTCCCCCTCCCAGTTGTAGGTCCGCAGCACCTGCGCGTACTGGTTGGTGACGTTGACCTCGTTCCCGTCCCCGTCGTAGGCTATGCTGACCTCTCCACCGGAGCCAGGGTATGATATCTCGGTCAGCCTGTTCAGGTCGTCGTAGGTGTAGGTCGTGACGCTCCCGTTGAAGCTCCGGACGGATACGACGTTCCCCGCGTCGTCGTAGCCGTACCTCTCGAACTGCCCTCCGGGGAGGGTGACCTTCTTCACCTGGTTGAGCTGGTCGTAGGAGTACGTCGTGGTGTGGCCGTCCGCGTCGGTCGTCGTCAGCAGGTTCCCCAGACCATCATACGTGTAGCTCGTAGTGTAGAAGTACCCCGCCGAGCGGTACTGCTTCACGGAAGTCAGGAGCCCGTTCCAGTTGTAGTCGTAGACGACGGGGTGCCCGTTCGCGTCAGTCACGGTCACGGAGTTCGTCGCCCCGTTGTACGAGATGGTCGTGTAGTTCCCGTCCGCGTACGTGACCTGCGTCTCCCTCCCGAGCATGTCGTATGAGTACGACGTCGCGCTCCCCGACGGCAGCGTCTCCTTGCCGACCAGCCCGAGGTAGTCGTACGTGTAGCCTGTGCACGACGCCGCCGCGCACTCGCTCGTCAGCCGCCCCAGCCCGTCGAAGGCCTCGGTGGTGGTCTGGGTCGTCATGCCGTATGCCGTGACGTTGTAGCTCACGGAGTACGACCCCGGCGTGTCCACGTACAGGTATGACACCACCTCCCCCGGCGTGACCGCCCTGACGACCCTCCCTATCGCGTCGTACGAGTAGTTGAACACGCTCCCGTCGGCGTCGACCGTTCCGGTCATGTACCCCGTGCTGAAGTTGTACGAATACCCTGTCGACTCGTACCCCGACGTCTCGCCCGTGAGGTACGCGTGGTCGTATTCCGCCGAGTAGCTGTAGTACGTGACGTGCCCGTCGGGGTCTGTCATGTTCACCGTGTTCCCATACTCGTCACCGCCGTACCTGGTAACTATCGACAGCGCCGAGTTGTTCAGTTGGCTCTCTTCGACTAGGGTCCCGTATCTGTCGTACGCGTAGAACGACTCTGACCC
Organism: Nitrososphaerales archaeon; assembly: GCA_030038395.1. Taxonomy (GTDB): domain Archaea; phylum Thermoproteota; class Nitrososphaeria; order Nitrososphaerales; family Gagatemarchaeaceae; genus UBA183. Next base: position 5,832 of record JASHOZ010000058.1, on the reverse strand, counting down.
CACCTTCGCGCCTGCACTGACTGCGCAGACCCCCATCGGCTCCGAGTGGTCGGCGGCTGGCGGAGACCCCGACAGGAAGTCCGAGGGACAGTTCTTGTATCCGGTGGCTCCCGCTGACTGAAGGTGGTCGACAGTCGCAGCGTAACCGAACGTGTCGTTCGAGTCCGCGTTCGCGTACGAATAGAAGGTCCTCTCGCCAGTCACCGAGTCGTACGTGAAGACCACGTTCCCCCAGTTGTCGTATCCTATGTTGTCATCAGTCTTGGGCCCGTTGGACCCTATCGTCTCCACCTTCGCGGGCATCTCATTCGCGTTCAGGATAGTCTCACTCCCCCCGAGCTGCGCGGACCCCTTGCATGAGCTGGAAGCCGGCCCGTAGACCCTCATGGTCTCCGATGACGACGTGAAGACGTAACAGATGTAGCCCTGCGTCGAGACACCGTTGGACACGTCCTCGTCGAGCGTACTGATGCCATGATCACTCCCATCCAGGGTGAACGTGAAGCTCGTGCTGTTGACTATGGAAGACGGTTCGCTCGCCTGAAGCAGCGTGTTCTCAAGGTCCACCATGTCGTGCCACGCCTCTCCGCCGCTGATCTTCCATGAGGGAGAATCCGAGTAACTCAGTTGTACTCCCCCGCCGGTAGGGTACGTGACGGTGTCCATGTAGTACCCCATGTCCTCGCTGCTTTCGTAACCGTATTCAGTCGTCTGCCCCGTGGGGTTCGTGGCAGCCGTGAGGTGGTCGGACGAGTACGAGTATGTCCACTCCCTTCCTCCTTCCGATATCGAGGTCAGCTCCCCCCAGGTGTAGCCGAAGGTGATCACCCGCCCCACCGTGTCCGTTATGTTGCTGATTCCATACTCGCCGTACGCGAACCTGATCACATTGTTCCCCGTCTCATCAGTGATCGATGTCAGCTGCTTTGCGCTGTTGAACTGGTCCACCTCCCCGTCAGCCAGCGTCAGGGTGCACGGGCACGTCCCGACTCCGCCACCAGATGCACTCGTCCGGGTGAGCGTGAAGTCGGCCGTCGCACGGTTGGTCCAGGAAGTCGCTGACCCGCTGAACCCGTACAGGAAGGCCACGCCGTCGTACAGGTGCACCGAGGAGGACCCCAGCCACGGGAAGTTCAGGGACCATCCAACCCCAAGGTTCGTCAGTGTGTAGTTGTCGAAGTCCGCCGGACCCGTCAGCCCGTCACCGCTGGATGAAGTCCACGTCCACGGCTCAGTGAATATCCTCGTGATGTCTAGGTTCATGCCGCGCCCCTGGAGGGACAGGTCGGTCTGAGAGACGCTCAGCAGGCCGGTCCCTGGCGAGACCTGCACGTTGACGGGGCTGGACCCGCCTATGCTCGTCGTCGCCCAGGCCGGTGTCGGCGAAGACGGAGGGTCTTGGAACCTTACTGCGCTGCCGTCAGCCCATACGACCGAGGAGTTGCCGAAGAACTGCGGTATCGCATCCATGTCGTACACGCCCTCGTATTCACCACTGCTGACCAGCGAGGCATTGCCCCATGTGGTCCCGGCGTTCGATGACGTGTACTCGTTGACGGTCGAGCCCGACCCTATGTACAGGATGAGGGTGGTGGAGTTGTCGGCCGAAATCCCCACCGTCCCGGTCGAGTTGTCCTGGAGGACGGCAGGCGTCCCCCATTCCGGAGTGGAAGATGTGTACGGCACCGACACGTACCCCTGCTCGGAGCCCGTGGACTCGCTGAATCCCATCTCAACCGTGTCGCCTTGGGCGGTGACGCTGGAGTTATCGAGGTTGTAGCAGCCGCCGCTCGCCGCGGACGAAGACCACCCGGGGTCGGAGTAGAACTCGATGTGCGTCGCGCACCCGCCGGTCTTGTACACGTAGGCGGCGTCCCCCACGGGGAGCGCGACCAAAAGGCCCATCGTCCCATCCTCGATGCTGAGCTGGTTGCTCCACGAGCACCCGGAGCCCCCGCAAGATGTACCCCTGTAGACCTCGGCGTAGTCGGGCCCGAAGTCCTGCACTTCGTGGTCGATGGTTATCGGCTTCCAACTTATCATCTGGACAAACAGCGTGTTGTTGGTGCCGATGACGATGTCCGGGTCCACCGGGCCGCTGTTGCTGCTGCTGCTCGTCTGCGACATGTTCCAGCCGATGGTGCCGTTCGACTCCAGCATTCCGAACCTGTAGTACCAGGAGGAAGAGTAGTAGTCGTACATCCCGCTCGAGCTGGCGTATGCCACCTCGTCCCCGGAGCATGCGAACGAGACCGACTGCGGGCCCGCGTCGGTTATGGAGAGCTCGGTCTCCGACGACCACGAGTCCCCGTAGTTGGAGCTCGTGCGGTACCCCTCAGATGAGCCGTCGTAGTAGAAGACCCAGTACAGCCCCTGCGCGTAGCAAAGGTGCCCCTCGTTCCCGTTGCTCAGCGGATAGCCGCTCGAGCTCGAAGCGACCGTAGTCGGGTCGATCCTGAAGCTCGCTCCCACCTGCCAGGAGATTGCATTCGTGGAGGGGTTGAACCTAGGAGACAGCCCGGCGCTGTCCGACCAGTCGAACCCGATGGCCTGGGTGGCGTTGGCGAGCGACCCGCGCAGCCCTCTCCCCGAAGCTGCCGTGATGTTCGCGGGGGTGCCGAACCATGCGGTGTCTCCCGTCACCGATGTCGGCGACCTCTTGAATGAGAGGGAGAGCGAGCCGCCTCCGAGGGTCCCCCAGTCCGCGCCGCCGGACACGACAAGCCTCACGCCTGCAGGGTAGCAGTCTGCGTAGTACACCGAGAACACGAGGGTGACGTTGGCCGCTTCCGGGCCGGTCCCCAGCAGCGTGGTCTGGACGGCCGTCGTGGAGTTTGACGAGAGAGTGGTCGTTTCGACACCGGCCAGTCCGAGAACAGGGGCTCCCAACTCGAACTTGTTGCCGGCGTTGTCGGACCCGACGAACGTGCCGTTCTTGTACACTGTGAAGGTTTGGCTGATGAACGCCCCATTTGAGAGACCGTCGAACGTCGAAACCGGGATCCTGAGAGTCACGTTCCAGTCGCCTTGCGACGGCTCCAGCGGCTGCGTCGCTTCAGGCGTGGCCGCGGCGCACTCGAGCGGCAGAGGAGAGTATGGGGTGGAGGTGATGCTGCCGGGAGGGAGGGACACGCCGGATGTTTCTCCTGATGTAGAGCCAGAAGAGACGGACAAGGCCGACGCGGCGAACGCGAAGTTAGGCAGTAGCAAGAAGGGAGTCAGGAGTGCGATCGCGGCGCTTCTCAGCATCCCGCGCCACCAGCAAGCACGTCCGAGATATTTAATGACGCGTGCAGACTTGAGATAGGACTCTGCTGCGCAGGGAAGGAGTTGGCTCGTAGAGAGTCCTATTTGTGGGGCGCGCTCTGACCGAGCGCGGAAGTGATTCGTCTGAGTTTCCGCTCGTATCCGTCTGACTGCAACATGTTCCCGACCACGACGATGTCGGCTCCGGACTCCGCCGCTTTCACGGCGGTTTCAGCCGTGGTAATGCCCCCGCCGATGATAAGGACTCCATCGTAGACCTTCCTGACCGCCCGGATGACATCCGATGGGACGGGTTCGCTCGTCCCGCTCCCGCCTTCGAGGTAGAGCGTCCTCATCCCCAGGTATCTGGCGGCCAGAGCGTATAGCATGCTCAGCTCGGGCTTCGAGGTCGGGATGCTGTTCACCTGCCCGATGAAAGAAGTGGCGCTCTCCCTTCCGTAGACTAGGTATCCCATCGGGATGCTTTCGATGCCAGCCTTGTACACCTCCGCTGCACCTAGAGCTTGGGCTCCTACGATGAAGTAAGGATTGGTGGAGTTCAGTAGGCTGCTGAAGAGGATGGCGTCCGCGTATCTAGAGACTCCAGAGATGTTTCCTGGGAACAGGACTACGGGAACTCTTTGTGATGCGGCTCGTGATGTTGTGACGCGGCGTGTGACCCTCTTAACAGCCTTCACGACGTCGTCAAGTTTGGACTGGTTCGCGAGGGTCGAGCCGCCGACTAGGATCAATCCGACACCAGCTCGGATGGCCCTCTCCGCGGTTTGTGCCGCGGCATCGGCCTCGAAGTCCTCCGGGTCTATCAACGCGGCGCAGACTGGCGTGCGTTTCATCCGGTCGAGGAGGCGCCTCTCAACCGGGCCGGGCCCCCTCAACTCAAGCCCCTGCGCGTGCGAACTCATCGACGAAGGTGTTGTAGACGTCGATGTCGGCCCTCTTCGTAGGGTAGTGGAGTTCCCTCCTTATTCCGCAAGCCAGGTTTCCGCAGGCGACGAGGAAAACTGTGTCCTGTGACGTTTCGTCCTCGTGTGACGTGATCCTGATCGTGACCATTCCGCAGCGCGGACAAGCGAACACCTTGGGCAGCGTGCGTTTGGTAATCCGGAGAGTCTTCTTCCTTCTCCTACCCAACTGACCTCACCCGCCAGTCTGATTTCTGGAGTAAATAAGAAGAAGGGCGCGCTTCGCCTCCTATGGTGTAGAAATGTCGCGTCTCTACAATAGGAAACAAAATAGATTGATAGAATACCATTAGAGACAACAGAATATTCAAAAGATGGATGACAACTTTTATGATAATCCAGTATCAAACATTGGTCGTGAGTCTCCCGGAAATGCTGGCCGAAGAGTCGAGTCTAACTCGGAAGCAGTTCGAGGCGCTGGTCATGTACTCCAGAGTCGCGGCACATGAAATGAAGTATCGAGAAGCGGCCTCTCTCATGTCCAAACCCGTCACAATAGGATCGTACTATCGGACCGTCCAGCAGGGAAGGGATGAAGTCAGAGAGTCGATGGCGACGATGTTGGTCGCGATAAAGATTGGACTAGTCAAACTCGAAGACGTGCGCCGGCTGTTCGAGGTGATTGGAAAGGAGGGCGTCCAGGTTGCTGAGCATGACGACGAACGTTTCGTCGACCTCGTTCGCACCCTTCTCAAGAGAATTGTGATGTGACCAGTGACATTTATCACGGGGGAGTTGTGACCTTGTGACGTCGGTTTGTACGACTTAGTGACCTTGGCCGTGGTTGCGACCTCCGGCTTCTTCGTGGCTCTCTCCATAGGACTCCTCGTCCGATACAGAGAGGTTTCGCGCCAGCTTCGTGCTTCGACAGATCTGGGCAAGGACCTTTGGTCTGCGCTCGAAAGCCGAATGAAGAAACAAGACGAACGTATACTGGATGTGATCGGGCGCCTAGAGGTTGTACAGTCTCGACTCGCTGGTTCAGTCCCCATCCCGCGACAGAATCAGTCTGCGCCCGCCAAACGGGGTGAAGAGTCATCGCCGCTCCTGAAGGCGGCTGAGAAGCCCAAGGAGGATGTGACGGCCGGCGCTGAGGCTCCTGTGATGCAACAGAAAACATCACGTATCACGTCCGAAGTCACACTAGATCAGACGGAAATCACGGTCCTGAGGCTCTTGGCTGAGCGGCCAAGAAGCTCTGTCGAAGTCAAGGAACTCATTGGAAGATCCAGGGAGCATGCGGCCAGGTTGATGAAGATCCTCTTCGAGAAGGAACTCGTAACGCGTGACGATGCGAAGAAGCCCTTTGTGTACCGCCTCACGGAGAAAGGGCGCGGCCATGTGCCGGCGGGCTGAGTTCCGAAGTCGTTTTTAGGCTAGGCTGCGATGAAAGCTGCGCCAATGGTCACCTACGACCCCTCCGGCAACATGCTGACTGCCGACAACGGGACCACCACCACGTACGGATACAACTCTGACGACCAGCTCACTAGCGTCAACGGGAGCTCTGTCGCCTACGACAGCGACGGCAACATGAAGTCGTACGGCGCCTGGACCTACTACTACGACTACGCCGACGAGCTCACGAAGGCGTACAGGTCTG